>CAZXIW010000045.1:0-15019 GCA_964640905.1 uncultured Oscillospiraceae bacterium | reverse complement strand
ATTTCTGTAAAAAGGCATACTGCCCTTCCCTTGGTTCAAACGCCTAGATATATTAGCACAGCTTCCCCCAAAATGCAAGAAGTTTTTTCATTCCCGGCGCAGAAAAATTCTTCCCTCGCGCTCCGGATTTCCGTCCGGCGCGGCGCTGTCGCGGCAGAAAAGCGCGTAGAGCGCTGCCGCGCGCAGCTCCAGCTCATAAAGTGTGGAATCCAGCGGTGTCTGCCCGGCGTTTACGATGGGAAGCTGCCCTTCCTCCCTCATCCGCCGCAAAAGTGCCGCGCCCGTCTTGTCAAAGGCCAGCGCCCGCGCATAGGAAAGCGGCCAGGAGAGCGCCTTCTGCGAAATGCCAAGATACGCACACAGAAGAAGCCGCTGCACTCTTGTCCTTGGATAGCGCCGGGATTTGACCGCTTCGATCAGCCCCTCCAGCGTCCCCTGCTCCTGCGCGGCTCTGCGCGCCTTGCTCCAAAGCCCCTCTGAGCCGTGCGCCGTATGCGCCCAGCTTTCCTCCGGCATGGCTCTTAAAACGCCCAGCATCGCCCGCTCACCGCTTTGCAGCGTATATTGCCGCGCGCCCTGATAGGCTGGCCACACGCTCTGCGGCACATAGGCGTCGATGCATTCTCCCGCCAGCAGCGCCGCGCGCAGACTCGATGCCGACGGGTTTTCCGCCTCGGCCTGTGCCGCGTGATAATCGCCCCCGCGCCAGAGCGCCAGCGGCCGCAGGCGGCTTTGCTGCTCGATGAGCGCCTTGCAGTATTCCAGCGCCAGAATATCGTTTGGCCGCTGGGAAACGCTGCCGCTCTGCCCCAGCTGCTCCAGCGCCCGCTGCCGCGCGGCGGGGTAGCTGACGCCGGTTTTTAAAATCTGGCGCAGCGCCTCGTCATATTCCGGCGCGCACATGCACTGCGCCGCGCGCATGATCGGCTCCAGGCTTCCGCTCTCACAGCCAAAGGCCAGCGTATCGACGCAGCCAAGCCCTGACAAAAGCTCCACGCCGCCGCGCGCAAAGCCCTCTGCCGAGCAGAGCGCCCTTGTGACCGGAAGCTCCAGCACAAGGCTTGCCCCTGCCAGCACCGCCGCACGCGCGCGCACAAATTTATCAAAAATCGCAGGCGCGCCGCGCTGCACAAAGTTCCCGCTCATCACGCAGACGACCGCCGTATCCGCGCCCAGCTGCGCGCGAATCTGCCGCAGCTGCTTCTCATGACCCCGGTGAAAGGGGTTGTATTCACAGATCACGCCGCAAATTTGCATGATGCCCTCCTGAAAAACGCAAAAATTTATCAAAAGCCCTTGTTTCTGTCTGGTTTTTATTGTATGATATGGACAGTTATATTCATTCTATCATGAATTGAATAATTATGAAAGCTACAGGAGTGAATCAATCATGAACATTCTGGTCATCAACGCAGGAAGCTCGAGTCTGAAGTATCAGCTGATGAACCCCGATACCGGCGACGTTACCGCAAAGGGTCTTTGCGAGCGCATCGGCATCGACGGCAGACTGACCCACAAAGTCCCTGCCTCCGGCAAAAAGGTGGAGAAGGAAATCCCCATGCCCACCCACAAGGAAGCCATCGAGGCCGTCATGGCCATCCTGGTCGACGCGGAAGACGGCGTGATCAAGTCGGTTGACGAGATCGATGCTGTCGGCCATCGCGTGCTCCACGGCGGCGACAAGTTCGTCGAGTCGTGCATCATCGACGAGGCCTGCAAGCAGGCCATCCGCGACTGCATCCCCCTGGGTCCGCTCCACAACCCCGCCAACCTCATGGGCATCGAGGCCTGCGAAAAGGCTATGCCCGGCAAGCCCCAGGTTGCTGTGTTCGACACTGCATTCCATATGACCATGCCCCCGAAGGCATACCGCTATGCCATCCCCACCAAGTACTACACCGAGGATCATCTGCGCCGCTATGGCTTCCACGGCACGTCCCACCGCTTCGTCTCCAAGCGCTGCATTGAACTCATGGGCGCAGAGAAGGCCAAGCGCGTGATCGTCTGCCATCTGGGCAACGGCTCTTCCCTCTCCGCCGTCAAGGACGGCAAGTGCCAGGATACCTCCATGGGTCTTTCCCCTCTGGCCGGTGTTCCCATGGGCACGCGCGCGGGCGACATCGACACCTGCGTTGCGCAGTTCATCATGAACAAGTACAACATGTCCGCTGACGACTGCCTGACCATGCTCAACAAGAAGTCCGGCGTTCTGGCCATCAGCGGTGTCTCCTCCGACTTCCGCGACATCGAGACCGCTGCCAACGGCGGCAACGGCGACTGCCGTCTTGCGCTCGACAAGTTCGCATACGAGGTCAAGAAGTACATCGGCGCATACGCCGCCGCGCTGGAAGGGCTCGACTGCCTGGTCTTCACGGCCGGTGTCGGCGAGAACTCCGCGACCATGCGCGCCTCCATCTGCGAGGGTCTGGAATATCTGGGCGTCAAGCTCGCCGCAGAGAAGAACAACACCCGCGGCGAAGAGGCCATCATTTCCGCTGCCGATTCCAAGGTCACCGTCTGGGTCATCCCGACCAACGAAGAGCTGATGATCGCGCAGGATACCGCCGAGCTCTGCAAATAAGCCTTTCCCATAAACGCACCAAAGGGCTTCCCGAAAGGGAAGCCCTTTTTCTGCGTATTATCCGTCCCTGCGCGGCTACAGCCTCATTCAGGCAGCCGGAAGCCTGCCGCCCGGATCTGCTCGCGGCAATCGCAGTCGAGATGGACGCAGAAGACCCGCCCGCGAAGCTCCGGCGGAACAACCTCCTGAAGCCGCCCCAGAAAGCAGTGATGCGCCGAGGGGTGCGAGGCCGTGTCCTGATAGACCCGGTCGATCCTTCCTGCGTTCAAGCCCTCCAGCGCCTGCGCCGGAAACGCATTGGCGTCGCCCGTATAGCAGAAGCAGTCATCCGCCGTGCGCAGGATATAGCCAAAGCAGGAAATATCCGGCGCATGCAAGACCGGAAAGAACTCTGCCGCCACGCCATTTTCATCCGCCTGCTGCATCTGAGGCGCATAACGATAGGCCTCCGGCGTCACGCCCATGCGGCGCAGCAGCTCGTTTACGCCCGCATCCGGATGCACCAGCAGCGGTACAATGCCAAGCATATCATAGCAGTAATCCAGCAAAATCCCCAGACTCCCCACATGGTCGGCATGGAGATGCGACAAAAATACCGTCACGCCCGTGCAGCCGTCCAGCGCGCCCGCGCGCACCAGCCGCTCAAAGGCCGATGTCCCGCAATCCATCATGTACAGCCGCGTTCCCTCGCGAAACCAGGCCGCTGTCGGCCCGAAGGCCGGGTAATACCCCGCGCCAAAGCCAAGAAAATGTACCGTGCTCATCTTATTTAATACCCGAGCTTGCAAAGCTGTTGATGAACTTCTTCTGGAAGATCATAAAGAGGATCACCAGCGGCGCCACGACAATGAATGCCGCCGCGCAGACATTCGACCACTGCATCAGTGCTTCCTTCGACTTTGCAAAAATCGCCAGACCAACGGTCAGCGGCCGGTTGTCGACCGATTTTGTCACGATCATCGGCCACAGGTAGTTGTTCCAGTGGTAGCTGACAGAGACCAGGCCGAACGACAGGTAAGCCGAGCGGGCATTTGGCATATAGATGCGCCAGATGATCTGGAAGGTATTGCAGCCATCGATGCGCGCTGCATCGCGCAGCGCCAGCGGGATCGATTTGAAATGCTGGCGCAGGAGGAAGATGCCTGTTGCACTTCCGAAGAAGGGCAGCATGATGCCGATCTTGGTATCTGCCAGATGCAAATCCGAAATCGTCAGATAATTTGGAATAATCAACACATCATTCGGAATAATGATCTGCATGAAGATAATCAGGAATACCAGCTTTTCGCCCTTGAAGCGAATGGTTGCCAGCGCATAGGCTGCCATTGTAATAAACAGAAACTGCACCGAGAAGATACAGACTGTAATAATGATCGTATTGATGTAGTACTGGTCAAACGGGACTGAGCCCCAGACATATTTCAGATGCTCCAGCGTAAAGGGCGTCGTTGGAAAAAGCCCCATTTTGGTGGACGACTCCGTAAAGCCCGTACACACCATCCAGAACAGCGGAATAAACCACAAAAGCGCAATGATGATCGAGCCAACCATGCCCAGATATCCCTTTTTCAGAACGTTTTTCATGGGAGGCCTCCTTAGCTGTAATAGATCTTGTCGTCTGTTTTTACAAACTGAATCATTGCAATTGCCAGCATAATGACCAGCAGAACCACTGTCTGCGCAGACGCAACGCCCTGATCAAAATAGACAAAGCCGTTCTTATAAATCTGGAACATCAGCGTCGCCGTGCTCTCATTCGGCCCGCCGTTAGTCATCATCAGAATCGGGTCGACCTGCGTCACGCTGTCTGTGATCGCGATCGTGGAAATAAACAGCAGCGTCGGCGCGAGCATGGGAATGGTGATCTTTCTGAGCAGCGTGAACGAGGACGCACCATCAAGCCGCGCCGCTTCATACAGATCCTCGTTGATGCCCTGAAGCCCCGCCAGATAGAACACCATCAGATATCCGGCCTCACGCCAGATGTAAAGCGCCGCCAGCGACGGCATGGCCGTCTTTGAGCTTGAGAGCACATCGAGCGCCTTGCCGCCCAGAGACATCACCGTAGAATCCAGCAGACCCTGCCGCGCCATGTAAATATAGCTAAAAATACTGGCAATGACAATCATGGGCAAAACCACCGGATAGAAAAACGCCGTGCGCAGAAGCCCCGTATAGCGGGTCTGGCGGTTGCACATCAGCGCAAATAAAAGCCCCAGAATCATACTCGGGATCAGCACCATCGCCGCCAGCTCCAGTGTGTTGAGCATGATATTCCAGAACGCCGAGTCGGTAAAAAGATCGATATAGTTTTTCAGGCCGATCCACTTCGGCGTCTGGGTCATCATATTATACTTTGTCAGGCTCAGATATACGCTCCGGAAAATCGGAAATACCGTAAACGCCAGAAGGCTGATCATCGCAGGCGTCAGCAGCAGCCAGGCGGTTACATTGGGATTCCATTCGGAATGCAGCCTCTGCCGAAAGGTCTTTTTGGGCTTTCGCTGCGCCTCATGGGTTGCTTGATTCATAGTCTACCTCGTCATTCTATACTCATACTGCCCGGCGACGTTCGGTCGCCGGGCAGCGATGCGGTTGTCTTACTTGTAGTCCTCCAAAGCCTTGTCTGCCTTGGCCTGTGCATCGTCCAATGCATCGGAAACAGACTTCTCGCCGATGAGCGCGGCGGTAATGTTGTCGTTCAGAGCATCCCAGACGATACCGGTATTGTTGACCGTCAGCTCCGGTCCTGCATAGACCACCTGATCCATGGCGACCTTTGCCTGCGGCATCTTCTCAAAGTATTCCTTCATGATCTCGGTATCCTGCGCGGACTTGCGAACCGCAACATAGCCGGTATCAATGTTCCACTGTGCCTGCGCCTCAGGCGAGGTGACGTAGCGGATGAATTTCCAGGCCGCTTCCTTGCGCTCCTGCGAAATGCCCTCAGAGATGTAGAAGCTGCCGCCGCCGGTGCATGCACCGTTGCGCTTGTTGCCGGGCAGGAACGCTGCGCCAAACTCAAAGTTCGCATTGTCTGCGATGTTGGTCAGGTTGCCGGAGGTGTGGTAGATCATCGCATACTGGCCATCGAGGAACTGCGTCGGCAGATCTGTCCACTTCTGGATGCCAGTGGGCATGACTTCATACTTCTGCGACAGGTCGCAGACAAATTGCAGCGCTTCCTTGACCTCGGGCGTATTGAAGTAAACCTCTGTGCCGTCGCTGTTCATCAGGTTGCTGCCGTCTGTGCTGTTCTGCAGACACATGCCGCCCAACCACCACTGCGCGTTATCACCGTCAATGCCAATGCCCCAGCGGGTCACATTGCCGTCGGCGTCCTTCTTCGTCAGCTTCTGCGCGTATTCCAGAAGCTCGTCCCACGTCGTGGGAGGTGCTTCGGGGTCAAGGCCGACCTCGCGGAATGCGTCCTTATTGTAGTACATGATCTCAGTGCTGCGCTGGAAGGGGATGCTGTAGAGCACGCCGTTGATGTGCGCGTCTACCATGAAGCCGTCGAGGAAGTCTGCAATATATTCCTCGCCATCGGGGTCTGCCGCAACAAGCTCATCGAGCGGGGACACATAGCCGGACGCGATGATGTCCAGGCAGGAGGTATAGTCATAGAGGAAGAAATCAGGGGGCGAGCCAGCCTGGAAGGCGGATACGACCTGCACTGCATTGTCGCTGTAGTTGCCGGTGTAGACCGCTTCGATCTCAATTCCGGGGTTCTCCTTTTCAAAGCCCTCGACCATCTGGTCGATCAGATTGGGGACTGCGCCGCCAATGTTGACCGGATAATAGAACGTCAGCTTGAGAGTCTCTTCTCCGGACGCTGTGCTTTCAGCCTCGGTGGAAGAGGTAGCTTCTGTGGTTGTCTGCTGCTGTGTCGTGCTGCTGCCTGCGCAGGCAGTAAACATGGTCACAAGCATGAGCAATGCAAGAAGCAGGGAAAGTAGCCTTTTCATTTGTGTTCCTCCTTGTTGATTTGTTTTTATTCGCAACCGGCTTTTCTGCCGACCCGGATACAAACACAGTGGCGCGCCGCCTGTCTGATTCTTTTGAGTCGCTCTGTCCATTTTGACTGTTTTCTTCATTTTTTGATTATATCATTCTTATTTTACGTTGTAAAGTGATAGTCTCCTGAAATGTTCGACAAATAATCCTGTCCAAAATTGTTCAAGAATACAATCCTGCTTCTTCAAGCGGGCAGGCATTTGCCCGGCGCAGGGCAAAAAAGAAGCCTTGATTTGCAAATCAAGGCTTTCTCGCGTGTTGAAAAAGTATTTTCGCCCCGCTGAGGCAGTTTTGGGGAGCGTTTTTTGACTTCGTAATTTTGCGCCGGAGGTCAGATCACCTCAATGGGGATTCCGTTCTGGCGGGCAAACTGCACCATTTCCTCGTCGATCGCGTCATCGGTCATGATCGTATGCTTCTCCATGAAGCGCTCATAGGCCGTAAAATAGGTGCGGCGGAACTTACTGTGGTCAGCCAGCACATAGGCGTCGTCAGACTGCTCCATCACGAGCCTGTCCAGATTGGAGGTATCCAGATCAAAGGCCATCAGCCCGTCGTGCAGGTCGATGCCGTCGACGCCAATGAAGCACTTGTCAAAGCGGGAGCTTCGTACCATCTGCTCACTCAGATATCCCGCGACATCCCGGCGCTCCAGACGAATTTTCCCTCCCGTCAGCATCACCTGCGAATGCGGCGCAAGCAGCTCTGCGCAGGCGATGGAATTGGTCAGAATCATCACATCTGTCACACGCTCGGCATCCAGCCGCTGCGCAAGCGCCTCGGCCATGCACTGCACCGTTGTGCCGCCGGAAAGGAAAATCACATCCCCGTCTTCCACCTTTTCCGCCGCGCGCTGGCCGATGCGGGATTTTTCCTGCGCATGCTCCATTTCGCTGAGCTGATAGGAATAGGTGGCCACGACTGCGCTTTTATCGCTCTCCGGCAGGATGCGAAGCCCGCCAAAGGTACGGATCGCCAGCTTCTTCTTTTCCAGCTCCACACACATCCGGCGAGCCGTCGAGTCCGAAATATGAAACAGCTCAATGATTTCCTTTGTCTCCATCTGACCGCGCTGCTTCAGCGCTTCCAAAAGTCGCTCCTCCCGGATATCGACCTTCCCCACAGCATGCCCCTCCTGACTTTCAAATAGTTTGTCTATTATAATCAAATTCCCTCCGCTTTGCAACCGGACAGAATAGAGAAAATGCAGGAAAATCTTTTCCGCCGCTTCCCTTTTGCCGCCTGCGTTGCTATAATAAAAAATGACCGTTTTCTTCAATTTCGTATCACATGGAGGTTTTCGTCATGAATCTCTTCTTCTCCCCGGCGCATGAGATGAACTCCCGCCGCCCCCGGCGCGGTGTGCGGCTGCTGCTGTCAATTTTTGTGCAGGAGTTTTTCCACCTTGTCACGCTCAACGCGCTGTTTGTCATTTTCAGTCTTCCAGTCCTCACGCTCCCGGCGGCCTATGCCGCCATGACCCGCGTAACGGGATACTACGCGCAGGAGCTCCCCTGCCGGCAGTGGAAGGAATTTATCCGCGTTTTCCGCAGTGAGCTGCTTCGTGCGCTGCCCGTCGGGCTGCCGCTTCTGCTGCTTCCGGCGGCGCTGTGCCTGATCGGTGTGCAGTACATTCCCTCCATCTGGTCGGCAGGCTCTTATCTGATCGTCTCGCTCACACTGGCGGGCGCGGCGCTTCTTCTTATGATGCGTTATTATTTTTTCCCGCAGTTGGTCTGGTCACAGGCAAGTATCGGGCAGGCGCTGAAAAACAGCTTTCTCTTTGCCATCGTGCGTCTGTTCCCAAATCTTCTTCTGCTTCTGCTGCACGCCGTGCTGGCCGGGATCGTCGTCTATTATTTCCCCATGTCGTCGCCTTATCTGGCGCTGTGCGTCTTCGCGTCCATCAACCTTTTCTCGACCTTCCTCGCGCTTTCCGGCATGCGCCGGTTCACGCTGGAGTCCTCCTCTGCGGATACGCCTGCCGAGGATGAAGCAACAGAGGCAGACCCCGCCGCCCTGTAAATGCTCTGAGTCCCCGGATGCAGGCTGCATCCGGGGACTGGTTTTTGTCTGTTTTCCGCCGCTCAGTCTGCGCTCTCGCGCTCTCTGAGCCCTGCCACGCTGGAGATGGGCAGCGAGAAGCAGATCGCGCCCGCTCTTGTACCCGGCCCTGCCTGCTCGGCAATGGCCTGCATGATGGCCTTCTTCTCGTCGGCATGCGCCACGATATAGACCACGTCCTTTTCATCCGCCAGACTCACGCCAAAGAACCTTTCGCTCCGCGCCCGGCCTGTGCCCTTGGCGTGCAGAACCGTTCCGCCGCCCGCGCCCGCGCCTCTTGCCGCGTCCATGACGGTGTCGGAATAGCCCTCGTTCATAATTACCATAATCAGCTCATGTGAAAAATCCATCGCGGGTTTCCCTCCTGTCTGTGTCGAATCGGTTAAGTAGCCAAGCGTTCTTCCGCCTGCCACGCTCTTGAGCGGCACGGCCATCATGACGCCGTTTCCCGGAATGTCGATAAAAAGCTTGCGCTTGGCGGCCTTGAAGATCTGCCGGGTCTGCTCCGCATCTGCCACAGCGCTGACGATGGCCTTTGCCGTTGCGTCAAGGCCAAAGCGCTCAAGCTGCTCACTTGTTGCCGTGCCCTGGCCAAGCTTGGTCAGAACCAGCCCCGCGCCCGCCGCCTGATAAATGCCGGAAAGCTGCTCGGCGCGCTCGCGCTCAGCGATTGTAATCAGGTAATAAAGCTCCATCACACAGCCTCCCAAAGCTCGATGATCTCGTTGTCTGCAAAGCTCGGCAGCACCGGCGCTTCCGCCTTTCTGCGGGATTTGAGCACATAGATCCCGCCCATGACCTGTACCGTGATGAGCGGCATCATCGCCACCAGCGCCACGATTCCAAATGCATCGGTCATCACATTGCCGCCCAGCGCCGTACACGCGCCCATGGCCAGCGGCAGCATAAACGTTGCCGTCAGAGGCCCGGAGGCCACGCCGCCGGAGTCAAAGGCGATGGCCGTAAACGTGCGCGGCACAAAGAAGCTCAGCCCCAGCGCAACTGCATAGCCTGGGACAAGGAAATACAGGATCGGAAGCCCCGTTAAAACGCGCACCATTGCAAGACCGTTGGCGCTGGCCACAGCGACAGACAGGCTCAACCCCATCGCCTTTGCCGAAATTGCGCCGGAGGTCAGCTCCTCGACCTGCTTGTTGAGAATATGTACGGCCGGCTCTGCGTCGATGATAAACCAGCCCATGAGCATCGCGAGCGGAATGAGCAGCGCCGCGTGCCCGTTTGTCACAAGCTCGCCGCCCAGCACATAGCCCAGCGGCGAAAAGCCGACATTCACGCCCGTCAAAAACAGCACCAGCCCCACAAACGTATACAGAACGCCAATGACGATCCTTGTAAGCGGGAGCTTGCGCAGCCGCAGAGAAAACACCTGAAACAGCAGGAAAAATACGAAAATCGGCAGCAGCGCCAGCGCGACCTCCGCCATATAGGCCGGGAAGCTGTGAAGATAGCTTTGGCCAAGCTCCACGCTCGTCTCGATTTTTTCAACCGCCATCTGCGCGCCCGCGCTCGTATCCGAGGGGTAGAGCGCCCCCAGAAGCATGACCGCCAGCACAGGGCCAATGGAGCACAGGGCAACAAGACCAAAGCTGTCTGCCTTGGCGTTTTCATCGCTTCGGATGGAGGCCACACCAACGCCAAGCGCCATGATAAACGGCACCGTCATCGGCCCTGTTGTCACGCCGCCGGAGTCAAACGCGACCGACAAAAAGCCCGCGTCCGACAAAAAAGCGCCCGCAAATACGAGCAGGTAAAACCCGATCAGAAGCGTCCGCAGGGAGATGGAAAGCAGGATTCTCACCATGCAGAGCATCAGAAACAGCCCTACGCCGACCGAAACCGTAACCACCAGCAGCGTCTTGTCGATGGCCGGGACATTCGTGGCCAGCACCTGCAAATCCGGCTCGGCCATCGTAATGGCAACGCCAAGCAGGAAGCTCACAAGCAGGATAAACCAGAGCTTTCTGGACTTTGTCATCTTCGCGCCGATGAGATTTCCGATGCGGGACATCGACATCTCCGCGCCCAGCGTAAAAAGCCCCATGCCGACGATCAGCAGCAGTGAGCCCAACAAAAACGACAGCATCAGCCCCACGTCGACCGGCGCCAGCGTCAGGCACAATACCGCCACGATCGCCGACACCGGCAGCACAGACGCCGCCGCCTCCTTCAGTTTTTCCGCCAACACATTTCGCTGCAAAGCAATACCCCTTCCGTTTTATTGTGTTTCATTTTACCAGATTTCCCTGCGTTTGACCAGAGCTGAAAAGCAAACTCTTTGTGAATTCTGTGTCAAAAAGTGCGCCCGCGCGCCAGAAATCCAGAACCTTCCGGCAAATGCAGGCAGATGTGTGCCATGCTGTCATATAAGTTTTCTGCCGCCCGGCCTTTCCAGCCCGCCGCGCCGGATGTCGGAAAATGGCGCGTTTTTGCCTGCCGAATCCATATGAAAAATAGCATGCGCCTGTATTTCCTGCCGCGCACAGCAAAAGCGCGCTCCTGCGCCGCGCTGCGCACAGCAAAAGCGCGCCGCCGCATACCCTCCCACGTGCTTTGCCGCCCGGCGGCGCAGAAAAACCCGCCGCGAGTCATTTCTCTTCGCGGCGGGTCTATGCTCTGATTGCTGCCGGATTAAGCCTTTTTCAGCTCTTTCATGCAGTTTGCGCAGATATTCTTGCCCTTGTAGACGGTGATGTTCTTCGCATCGTTGCAGAACACGCAGGTCGGCTCATACTTTTTCAGAATGATTGAGGAGCCCTCTACATAGATTTCAATGGAATCCTTTTCCGCGATATCCAGCGTGCGGCGCAGCTCGATCGGGAGCACGATACGCCCCAGCTCGTCTACCTTTCTAACAATACCTGTCGATTTCATCTTTTTATACCTCCGTTTTTTCTTTTTTCCGGGCGGCTGTGTGAATCCGCCCTACCGATTTTAATCGGCGTTTGCTGCCCAGAGATATCTTACCAGCCATTTATGTCCAAACTTTGAACAAAACGGATTTTCTGGAGGAAAAATTTGCAATGTCTTACATTTGGTCGTTTTTTCTGGCGGCAAGTTTTGCCGGTTCGCTCCTGACCTGTCATACAACCACACTTTCCACCGCTGTTTTACAGGGCGCGCAGGAGGGCTTTTCGCTCTGTCTGTCGCTGGGCGGGGCGCTCTGCCTGTGGAGCGGGGTGATGCGCGTGATGGAGCAAAGCGGTCTGAGTGACGCGCTCTCAGCGCTTTTCCGCCCGCTTCTCTCGCGCCTCTTCCCCGAAGCCTTCCGTGACGAGGCGGCGCGCAGACTTCTGAGCGCAAACTTTTCTGCCAATCTTCTCGGCCTTGGAAGCGCCGCCACACCCATGGGCACAGCCTGCGTGCGCCGCATGCAGGCGCTGCACCCGGAAAGCCCCGCGCGCGCCAGCAATGAAATGTGCCGCCTGGTCGTGATGAACACGGCCTCGCTCCAGCTCCTGCCGACTACCGTCTGCGCGCTGCGCGCGCAGCTTGGCGCGGCGCAGCCATTTGAGATCCTTCCGGCTGTCTGGCTCAGCTCGGCTCTTTCGGTCTGCGTGGGGCTGCTTGCTGCCATGTGTATGGAGCGGCTGTCATGAGTGAGCTTTTTGTGCCGCTTTTTCTGCTCCTTGTGAGCCTCTATGGCCTTTTTAAAAAGCAGGACGTCTACGCCGCGCTCCTTTCCGGCGCGCAGGACGGCCTGCGCACGCTCTTTTCCATTGCGCCGAGCCTGATCGTTCTGCTCAGCGCCGTGCGCATGCTGCGCGAGAGCGGCTTTCTTGCGCTTATGGCCACGTTTCTTGCGCCCGCCTTCCGCCTGCTCGGCATGCCGCCGGAGCTTGCGCCTTTGATGCTCGTGCGCCCCGTCAGCGGCGGCGCGGCGCTGGCCGTGGGCGCGGAGCTGATCGCGGCGCATGGCGCAGACTCGCTCATCGGAAAGACTGCCGCCGTGATGCTCGGAAGCACGGAGACGACCTTTTATACCATCAGCGTCTACTTTGGCGCAGCCGGCATCCGCGACACCCGCCATACGATTTTCGCCGCTCTGCTTGCCGATTTCACGGGCTTTTTCATGGCCTGCCTGACTGTGCGGCTCTTTTTGTCCTGAAACGTTCCTTTTTGCACTGTACAAGGCATGAAATTTTTGCTATACTATTATAATCTGTGAACAAATGACAAACACAAGGAAAGGTGTATGCAATATGAATCTCCTGATTGATCTGATCTCCCGCGAGGTCAGCGGCGCATTTGCGCGCGCCGGCTTCGACTCTGCCTACGGCAAGGCCACGCTCTCCAACCGCCCCGACCTTTGTGAATTCCAGTGTAACGGCGCGCTTCCCGCCGCCAAGGTCTACCACAAAGCCCCCATCCAGATCGCCGCCAGCGTCAAAGAGCAGCTGGACGGCTGCCGCATGTTTGAGAGCGTCGAGGCCGTCAACCCCGGCTTTCTGAACTTCAAGCTCTCGCCCGATTTTCTGGCGGGCTTTGTCGGCGAGATGGCGCACGCCGAGCATTTTGGCGTGGAGAAAGACCCCGCGCCGCGCACGATCGTTGTCGACTACGGCGGGCCGAACGTGGCAAAGCCGCTTCATGTCGGCCATCTGAGAAGCGCCATCATCGGCGAGTCCATCAAGCGTATCTACCGCTTCTTCGGTAACCACGTCATCGGCGACATTCACCTTGGCGACTGGGGTCTTCAGATGGGCCTCATCATCGAGGAAGTCCGCCGCCAGCACCCGGAGCTTCCCTACTTTGACCCGGACTTTACCGGCGAATATCCCGCCGAAGCGCCCTTTACGATCTCCGAGCTGGAGACGATCTACCCCGCAGCCAGCGCCCGCAGCAAGGTCGACGCCGAATTTGCCGAAAAGGCGCACAACGCGACCTATCTTCTTCAAAACGGCGACCGGGGCTACCGCGCGATGTGGGAGCACATCATGCGCGTGTCTGTGGCAGACCTCAAGAAGAACTATGAAAACCTCAATGTGGACTTTGACGTCTGGCTCGGCGAGTCTGACGCGCAGGCCTACATCCCGAAGATGATGAAGATCGTCGAAGACAAGCACCTGGCCGTCGAGTCTGACGGCGCGCTCGTCGTTCCCGTGCAGGAGGAAACGGATACCAAGGAAATTCCGCCCTGCATCCTTCTCAAGTCTGACGGCGCAACGCTCTACGCCACGACCGATCTTGCAACCATCGTTCAGCGCCAGGAAGACTTCAAGCCCGGAAAGCTTCTGTATCTCACGGACAAGCGCCAGAGCCTTCACTTTGAGCAGGTCTTCCGCGTCGCGCGCAAGGCAGAGCTTGTCCCCGAGAGCACCGAGCTTGCCCACATCGGCTTTGGCACGATGAACGGCAAAGACGGCAAGCCCTTCAAAACCAGAGAAGGCGGCGTCATGCGCCTTGAGATGCTGATTCGCGAAATCACGGACTATGTGACCGAAAAGATCAAGGAAAACCAGACCGTCTCCGACGAAGAGCTTCCCGAGACCGCCAAGCGCATCGCAATGGCCGCGCTCAAATACGGCGATCTTTCAAACCTCGCCACCAAGGACTATGTCTTTGACCTTGACCGCTTCTCGTCCTTTGAGGGAAACACCGGCCCGTACATCCTCTACACGATCGTGCGCATCAAGTCGATCCTCGCCAAGTACCCCGGCGATGTTGCCGCCTGCCAGATGCTCGCGCCGGAAAGCCGCCAGCAGAAAGAGCTCATGCTGGTGCTCTCCCGCCTTGCAGACAGCCTCGCTTCTGCCTACAAAAACTCCGCGCCGAACGAGATCTGCGCGTACATCTACGAGCTTGCAGGCGCAGCCAACAAGTTCTACCACGACGTAAAGATCATCGCCGAGCCGAATGAAGAAAAGCGCGCAAGCTATGTCGCGCTGATGAACCTCACGAAAAACGTTCTGGAGACCTGCATCGACCTGCTCGGCTTCAGCGCACCTGAGAAAATGTAATCCATAACGCCCACGCAGATCGCACCGGCAAAGCCGCTTTACCGCTTCCCGCCCCTAACCGGGCGGGAAGCTTTTTGTTGCAGAAGGAAAAAACGCGGAAAGGATTACATCCAAACCGCCGGAACTGCCCTTGAACTCATTCAGAAAGAATGCCGCCCAGAAGCTCTTGGGGGTTATGCTTTACTCGCCCGAAATAGCGCATGGTAGACACACCGGATACATTAAAAACCCGCTTCGCGCGAAGCGCGAACCGGGCTTTGGTCTCCAAAGAAGGGCACAGCACTTGCGCCTCACACTGCCTCGTCGGTAAATTCCGGCAAAGCATCCAGCCTCCCTTTGTGCAGGCCTTGTATGTAGCTTGCCAGCATTTCGATAAACT
>CAZXIW010000044.1:0-15249 GCA_964640905.1 uncultured Oscillospiraceae bacterium | reverse complement strand
CGGATGTTGCTCTCAAAAAGCAAATTTCGCAAAATTCGGTTTTTCTCAAATTTGAAATGCGGGCAGGAAAGCACATCGGGGCTTTCCTGCCTTGTCTGTTTCTGGGCAAATACGGCATTCGCTGTCAATGGCGGCGAAGCCGTTCATCTTGACCATTGACGGTGAAGGACGGATTTGCTATCGCAATGTCTGAAAATAATCATTGCGTTATGTTAATTCGTTGTTGCTTATTATGCCGTTTTGCATTATAATAAAATCAGAGATGGAGGTGATGTGGTGGAAATCATCAGCAAGCGATTAAAGAAACTCAGAGAGGATGCCGGACTGTCCCAAACGAAGATCGGGCAACTGGTGGGGGTTCCACAGTCCAGCATTTACCGCTATGAGCAGGGGCAGTCCACGCCATCGCCCAAGACATTTCGCTGGTATGCCGATTTCTTCGATGTGTCGCTGGACTACCTGTTCGGCAGGACGGATGATCCTCACGGTGCCCATTACGACTACGAGCCGAAGCTGGAAACCATCAACCCCGAAATGGAAAAATTTGTGGAGATGTGCTTTGACCCCAATTCCAGAATGAATGAACGATTGAAAGAAACGATTTTGAAAATGCTCAGTGAGGAGGTGCAGCCCAAGTGAAAGCCGTCATCTACGCCCGATATTCCTCAGACAGCCAGCGAGAAGAAAGTATCGAGGGTCAGCTTCGGGAATGCACCGCCTTTGCTGAGAAGAATGGCATTACCATTTTACGCCACTACATGCACAACATATACATTGCCGGAAAAACGGCAGGAACTACAAAACACCTTTACCATTGCGTTCGATTCGCCTTCTTCATTTGATGCCGTTTTTATTAAAACCGCAATCCTGTCACCGTTCATCATTTTGCGCCTTTTTCGTAGTTGCCTACCAATTGCAAGTAGGTAACTACCTTTTGTCAAGAAGGCACTATGAAATATGGGCTTTTGCATAAACGATTTGGTGAAGGCATGGTTTGTAGAGCCTGCTTCAATAAAAGGGGAAGCGTTGAACGGCGTACACGCTTTTGCGTCTTTCTCCGAAAGAGCCACAGATTGTGTATCTGTTATGAAAACAGGAAACCTTTTGCCACCGAGAGTCTGGCCTTTGCGCGTGATAGTGCATGCATCTGCTTTCCGGCAAATTTCCCGCCGGGCTTGACAAATGGATACAGGCTGCTATAATAAAGTTAACCGAGATGAACTATTTTACTTTGAGGGACTGCAATGGATCGATACCTGGCCGCGAACGCCGCCTTTTCCAAATTCAGCCGGAATTATATGGAGCTGAAAAAGAACCTTCCCATCCGCCCGAGCGAGATGGGCGTTTTAAATATCCTTGCGGCAACGCCCGGGCCGCATACCTGCCAGATGCTGGCGGAGCTTCTGGGCGTATCCAAGCCGATGGTTACGGCCTATCTGACCTCGCTTGCCAACAAGGGCTATCTCACAAAGGAGCAGTCGCAGGAGGATAAGCGCGTGTATTACGTTTTGCCGACGGCTCAGGCGCTGGCGCTGGTCGAAGCGGCCAGCGCGGATATGCAGGCGCAGCTGGCCGCGCTGATGGAGGCGATGGGGCAGGCGGAATTCGACCGGCTGGTCGAGCTGACACAGAAAGCAAATGCGGCGCTGCAAGCGCAAAGAGACAGCGCGCCATAGGAAAAGCAGACAAAGCGGCACACGCCGTATCGCCTGCGTTTAAGCTTAATCGGCCTTTCGGCGCAGGCCTTTGCTGGCCGGAGAAGGGAAGTATCCAACCTGAAGGGGGAAATAACAATGGATTTAAACGATAAAATCTGGAACCCGTGGCATGGCTGCCACAAGTGCAGCGAGGGCTGCCAGAACTGCTACGCTTATTTTCTGGATAAGCGCTATGGAAGAGACACCAACGAGGTCGTGAAGAACAAGTCCGATTTCAATCTGCCCGTGAAGAAGGACCGCAGCGGCAGCTGGAAGCTGCCCAGCGGCTCGTTCGTCCGCGTCTGCATGGCAAGTGACTTTTTTGTGGAAGAAGCTGACGCATGGAGAATCGAAGCGTGGGATTTTATCCGTCGCCGTCCCGATGTGACGTTTTCGCTTTTGACCAAGCGCGCAGAGCGCATCAAAGACTGCCTGCCCCACGACTGGGGAGACGGCTGGGACAATGTGTCCTTCTCCGTTTCCTGCGAGAATCAGAAGCGCCTGGAGCAGCGCATGCCCTATCTTCTTGCTCTGCCCGCAAAGCACCGCTGGGTGAGCCTCAAGCCCTTCATCGGGGAAATCGACATCGCAGACTTCCTTGCAACCGGCAAGATCGAAACGGTGCTGGCCGGCGGCGAAAATTATCTGGGCTCGCGGCCGCTTCACTATGAATGGGTGGAGAAGGTCTATCATGCCTGCGTGGAAAACAATGTGCAGCTGATCTTCGGCCAGACCGGCAACGTCTTTATCAAGGACGGGAAGGAATATAAGATCCACAACCGCACCGAGCAGATGGTGCAGGCGCTGCGAAGCGGCCTGAACCATCCGCCTAAGGACATCGAGGCGGAGGTCGCCGCCATCTATGCGCGCAAGGCCGCCATGAAAGAGGCGATGGAGGCCAGACGCAAGCCAAAGCAGGACGAGAAGCTTCACTGCTGAAGAAGCCTGCCCCGGAGGCGGCGCTGCCGCGCGATGCGCTGCGCGCCCTGGCCTGCGGAAAAAGAAAAAACAGGCGCTGCTCAAAAGAGCAGCGCCCCGTTTTTGCTGGAAATGAAAAATCCATATAGCACGATAAGATTTTCCTATTGATTCCGCTTTCTGCCGCGGAGGCAGTTTCTTGACTTCACTTTTTAATTTCATTATAATGTAAATACCAGTAAAATGCAGCGACTGTGAAGGAGAGGCGGTTTACGTGGACATCCATACCCGGCAGCTACGTTATTTTATGGAGCTGGCAAAGTGCCTGAATTTCACAAAGGCAGCCATGAATCTCTATATTGCGCAGCCTGCGCTGAGCCAGCAGATCGCAGATTTGGAAAAGCAGCTCGGTGTGACGCTTTTTGAGCGCAGCTCCCGGTCGGTCGTTCTGACGGCGGCGGGAAAAGCGCTGCAAGAGGCTTGCCCTGAGATTTTCAAGAAGCTTGAAAGCGTTGAGCAGCAGGTGCTCTGGGCGCAGGCGGGTCTGCGCGGCAGCCTGCGGATCGGCTATCTGAACATTTTTCAGCCGCTCCTTCCGGGCATTATGCGGGAATTCCGGAGGCTGTATCCCGATATTGCGCTGGAGATCTGCGGTGGAAATCTCAAGGAGCTGAGAACGCTGCTTGAAGGCGGAGACATCGACATTGCCTTCGCCTGGATCAATCGCTACGATCTGCCGCAGGGCGGTGCGCCGGCTTATCAGATGCTCTGGCAGGAGGATCTGTGCATTGCGGTGGAGAAGCAGCACCCCTTCGCCGTCTCCGGCGGGGCAGACTACTCTCTGCTCGACAACGAGACCTTTATCCTGCTCACCGACGATACTGTGCCCGGCTTCCAGCTTGTGGCGCAGGAGGCGGCCTGTGAGGTCGGCCTTCTGCTCAAAAAGCGGCTCAATTGCCGCCAGTTTTCCTCTGCGCTCGTGCAGGTCGAGGCCGGAGTGGGCGCTTCAATCCTCCCCGGAAGAATGAAGGAGAGCATGCTCTACAGGACGGAGCATATCGCATTTTTCCCAATCAAAAGGAACTGCATGGATTTTGGTGTCCTCTGGTATTCAGACTCTAAAAACGCGACGCTTTCTCCGTTTCTGGACTTGCTGGAGAAGACAGCCGTGCAGCTGCCCGCAAAGCCGCAGGCAGCAGAATAGGCCTTTCGGAAGTGAATCGTTACTTGTCAAGAAAGCCTTGAGCCGTTCGCGCCTTTGGGTGCGAAAAAGTTGGAATTATTTGTTGCGGCGACATGCGCGGCGCATAAAAATACTTTACAGCCCGCAAGCGTGAATTTTGGCGGCAAAGCCGCCAAAACTTTGCGCTGCCGCGGGCTGCTATCTTTTTGTCAAAAAACGCTGAAAGAGTTTTTTGACAGTCTTAACGCCGTGCGCAAAATGCGCACGGCGTTTTTTGCGGCTTATATCCCGGCGCTTTTTCTGGCAAAGAGCCAGGCACTGCGGCACATATCCTCTACCGTGTGCGTGGCATGCCAGCCGAGCACGCGTCCGGCCTTTTCCGCGTCTGCCCAGAAGGCCGGCAGATCACCGGCGCGGCGCGGGCCAATCACGTAGGGGAGAGTGAGAGCATTTGCCTTTTCAAAGGCGTGAACCAGCTCCAGAACGGAAATGCCGTTGCCGGTGCCGAGATTCACCGCCTCCACGCCGGTATGCTGCCCGGCGAATTCGAGCGCCTTGAGATGGCCGACGGCCAGATCTACAACATGCAGATAATCGCGCTGGCAGGTTCCGTCCGGCGTGGGGTAGTCATCGCCGAAAATTGTCAGCTTTTCCAGCTGCCCGGCGGCCACGCGGGCGATATAGGGCATCAGATTGTTGGGGATTCCGTTGGGGTCGTCGCCAAGAAGGCCGGATTCATGCGCACCGATGGGGTTAAAATACCGCAGCAGCACGGCGCTGAAATCCGGGTGCGCGCTGGCGTAGTCGGTGACGATCCGCTCGTTCATGACCTTTGTCCACCCATAGGGGCTTGAAGACTGAATGGCGGGCATATCCTCCTGATATGGATGGGGATTATCCGGCCCATAGACCGTAGCGGAGGAGGAGAAGACAAAGCATTTGCAACCGAATTCCTCCATGACCTCCAGAAGCGTCATGGTGCTGTCGAGATTGTTCCGATAGTATTCCAGCGGCTTTTTGACACTCTCGCCAACGGCCTTGAACGCGGCAAAGTGGATGACCGCGTCGATCTTTTTTTCTGAGAAAACAGCCCGCAGGCCGCTTTTGTCCTTGCAGTCTACCCGGTAGAATGCGGGCTTTCTGCCGGTGATCTGCCCGATCCGGTCGATCACATCCTCTCTGGCATTGGACAGATCATCTGCAATGCTGACATCGTACCCGGCCTGCAGCAGCTCTACTGCGGTGTGGCTGCCGATATATCCGGCGCCGCCGGTAACCAGAACGTTCATTCTTTACACCTCCGAATTTACATACGCGATAAACCGCAAAAATGCGGCTCTTCCTGCCTCGGTTCTTTTATAGACGCCTGCATGCTCCAGAACCTGCCTGAAAATGCAGCCGACCTCTTTTTGTAAAATTTCCGTGATATTCTCCTCAGTAAAGTGGTAGCGCGCCTTCAGGTCAAGAACCCATTGCGCGTGCTTTTCAAGCTCACCGCACACCGGCGCGCCGGAGAGAAGCACAGACTCCAGCGCCGTAAGCTCCCGCTTGAGCCGCGCGGGAAGCACCGCCAGACCCATGACCTCGATCAGGCCGATGTTTTCCTTTTTGATATGGTGCAGCTCTGCATGCGGGTGATAGACGCCAAGCGGATGCTCGCTGGTTGTAATGTTGTTGCGCAGCACCAGATCCAGCTCATAATCCTCGCCCCTGCGGCGGGCAATGGGCGTGATGGTGTTGTGGGGCTCACCGCCGGTCTGCGCAAAAATGAAGGCCGCTTCATCACTGTAGCCGCGCCAGGCGCAAAGAATTTTGCCAGCAAGCTCTGCCAGCGGCGCTTTTTCCGGGCAGCGCAGGCGAATGACGCTCATGGGCCACTTCACGATACCGGCCGTCACGCCCTCAAAGCCCCGGAAGTGCAGGCTCTGCTCCACGGGCGCTTTTTCCATCGGGAAGCAGTAATGCCCGCCCTGAAAATGCTCGTGGCTGAGAATGCTTCCGCCCACGATGGGAAGGTCTGCGTTGCTTCCGGCAAAATAATGCGGAAACTGCGTGACAAAGTCCAGAAGCTTGCAGAATGCGGCCTTGTCGATGACCATGGGCGTGTGGCGCTCGTTAAAGACGATGCAGTGCTCGTTATAATACACATAGGGGCTGTATTGCAGATACCATGCCTCGTCTGCCAGCTGCACGGGAATGATGCGGTGATTCTGGCGGGCAGGATGGTTCATCCGCCCGGCATAACCCTCATTTTCTGCGCAGAGCTGGCATTTTGGGTAGCCGGACTGGGGCGCATTTTTTGCCGCAGCGATGGCTTTGGGGTCTTTTTCCGGCTTGGAGAGGTTGATCGTCAAATCCAGCGCGCCATACTCGGTCTGCGTTTTCCAGCGCAGATCCTTGCAGATGCGGTAGCGGCGGATGTAGTCTGTATCCTGCGAAAACTGATAATACCACTGTGTGGCGCTCTGCGGAGAAGCTGCATAGCGCGCGGCAAATTCGCGGCGAACCTCGCGGGGCGGTGGTGTCAGAGCGCCCATGAGGCTGGTATCAAAAAGATCCCGGCTGGTGGCGTCGTCGGCGCATACGCCGCGCGAAATGGCGTTTTCCAGAAGCCCATGCAGAATATCCTCCAGCGCAAGCGCAGGCGCGGGCTCGGGTGTATAGCTGTCAAGCTTCATGAGCTCCAGAAGGCGGTTTGTTAAATAGATCTGATCGCACGGCGCAAAGAGCGCTTTCTCCAGCCCATAGCGGAGCAGCGCGGAAAGACAGGTGTTTACATTCATACTCTACAGTCCCTTCTCTGGCGGGGTGGTTTGAAATGAATAGAGGGTGCGGTGATGGTAGCGCTCGCCTGCGCGCAGAATCGGCTGGAGAAAGCCGGGGCAGCGCATTGCGTTGGGGTAAAACTGCGTTTCCAGACAAACGGCGTCCTGCCGGTGGTAGACTGCGCCGTGCTTTCCGGCGCGCGTGCCAAGGAAGTTTGCGGTATAGACCTGCACACCGGGAAGCGTTGTCAGGACGCGCAGGGTGATGCCGCTTTGTGCGCTGTGCAGCACGGCGGCCTCATGCAGCTCCGGCGCGGCGGGCAGGCAGAAGGTGTGGTCGTAGCCGCCGCAGCGGCGCAGCTGCACATCCTCCAGCGCAAGGTCGCGCCCAAGGGGCTTCGGCGCGCGAAAATCCATCGGCGTCCCCTCCACGGCGAGATATTTTCCCGTCGGCAGGCATTCGCTGCTGTTTTCCAGAAATGCATCCGCCGGGATTTGCAGCGTATGCGCCAGCACCGAGCCTGCGCCGTCGAGATTCCAGTAGGCGTGGTTTGTGAGGCTGCACAGGGTATCCCTGTCGCTCTGTGCGTCATAGCACAGCTCCAGCGTGTTTTCTTCCACGCGGCAGGTGATGCTGACGTGAAGGGTACCGGGGTAGCCCTCCTCGCCGTCTGGCGAGATGCGCGTAAAGCGCACACAGTCCGCGCCGATGTCTGCCTGCCAGATATACTTGTCAAAGCCGCGCAGGCCGCCGTGAAGATGGTTCTGCCCATCGTTGCGCGCCAGCGCAAAGCGTGTTCCGTTCAGAGCGAATTCCGCGCCGCCGATGCGGTTGCACACGCGGCCGATGCAGGCGCCAAGATAGCCGTCCTGCGTTTCATACGCGCCCAGCGTGTCATAGCCCAGCACCACATCGCGCCATTGCCCGGCGCAGTCTCTGGTGCGCAGCGCCCGGAGCGTTACGCCGTAGTCCAGAAGCTCGGCCTGTAAGACCGGCGAGGAAAGGCAGTAGCAGTACACCGCCTGCCCGGTCTGCGTAACGCCAAAGGGGCGTACTTCAATTGTAATTGCCATGGCGCGGCACCCGCTCAGAGGAAGGCCGCGGCCTGCGGCGCTTCGCGCAGCGCGCCTGCGCCGGTGGGGAGAATCTGAAGCACATGGCAGCAGCCGCTGCCCAGCATGCGTTCCAGCTCTGCCCGGAAGGCAGGGAGCAGCTCGTCCGGCACAAAGGCCTGCACCGTACCGGCAAAGCCGCCGCCATGGACGCGGTAAGCGCCGCGCCCCTGTAAGAGCGTGTCGCACAGCGCAAGCGCAACGGCCATCTCCTGATGCGCCACCGCACCGGCGGGAATTACATTCTGAATATACATCCACGAGCTCTGCCCGGACTGGCGGACGAGGCGCAGGAAGGCATCAAAGTCATTTTGCCGCAGCGCGGCGACCTCGCCCAGCACCCGTTGGTTTTCCTGATAGAAATGGATGGCGCGCAAAATGGCGCGGTCGGGGACTTTATGGCGAATCTGCGGAAGCCTTGCAAAGAATTCCTCCTCCGGAATCTCCCGGAGGACAGATTTCCCAAACAGCGCGCTCAGCGCCCGAAGCTCCCCGGGGACGGCAGCATATTCCTGCCCCATGTCTGCGTGGTCTGCGCCGACGTCGATGATGCACAGCGCATGGCCGGACCTGGAAAAATCAAAATCCACCCGCTCAACGACCGGCGCGGCCGGGTCTGCAAAGTCGATAAAGACCATCCCGCCGACGGCGCAGGCCATCTGGTCGAGCAGACCGCAGGGCTTTCCAAAATAGACATTTTCCGCCCACTGGCCGATTCTTGCAATCTCGACGGCGCTGAGGCGGCTGTCACAGAAGAGGGTATTGCAAATGCTTGCCATCAGCACCTCGAACGCCGCCGAGGAGCTCAGGCCGCTTCCGGGCAGAACATCGGAGCGGACGCGGGCATCAAAGCCCTGAAGCTGGCAGCCGCGCTGCTGGAAGGCTGCGGCCACACCGCGCACCAGCGCGGCGGTGGTATTCTGCTCCGCTTCATGGACAGACAGATCATCCAGCGCAATTTTTACCGGCGCAAAGCCGGCAGAATCCACGCGGATCACGCCGGAATCATTGCGGCAAACCTCAGCAACGGTTTGCAGATTGACAGAGCCCGCCAGAACACAGCCGTTCTGATGGTCAACCTGATTGCCGCCGATCTCTGTGCGGCCGGGGGCTGAGAAATAATAGCATTGCTTCATGGCAGTTCCTCCTGAATTTTGCGGGTTTTATCATACATGCAGCGGCAGCCGGAGCAGGCAGCCCGAAGGTCTGCGGCATGCAGATGCGGCAGAGCGCAACGCACCGGGCGCTGCGCCGCCCATCCTGATTTTACCGCAGAGCAGCCGGGATTGCAAGGCACAATCGCGGCAGACGGGCAGGTGCGCTTTTTAAAATAACGCGGCCTGCGGGGCGGGGATTTTGATTCTGGCAGGGAGGCGCACAAATGTACGCCTCCCTGCATGCTTTGATCGATATTGCGTTGGTCTTTGCCGCAAGGCGGAAAGACCGGCAGCGCGCTTACTTCTTCTGGACGTATTTCAGGCAGTCGATGGTGACAGCCGAAAGAATGATGATACCGGAGAAGACGAACTGCAAGTTGGTATCCACACCGAGAACGGTGAGGGAGTAGGTCAGCGCCGTGAAGATCAGCACACCGACAACGATGCCGGAGATCTTGCCAATGCCGCCGCTGAAGGAGATGCCGCCGACCACGCAGGCCGCGATGGCGTCGGTCTCCCAGCCCTGGCCATAGGAGGCAGAGCCGGAGCCCACCATACGGATGCATTCGAGCCATGCGCCGAAGCCGTAGAGAATACCGGCGATGGCAAACGCGGTGATGGTGACCAGGAAGACGTTGATGCCGGAGGCTGCCGCCGCCTCAGAGTTGCCGCCGACGGCGTACATGTTTTTGCCAAGCGTTGTCTTGTTCCAGACAAAGTACATAATGGCGATGACTGCGACCGCCCAGAGAATAATGGTCGGGAAGCGGCCAAGCTTCGGCATGATGAGCTTGGGGATGGACATTTCGATTGCGCCGAAGGAGACGCCCTTTGTCGCAAAGGTCATGAGGCCGAACATGATGAGCATGTTTGCCATGGTGGAAATAAAGGGGTGAATCTTAAAGCGCGCGGTAAAGAAGCCTGCGATGGAAGAAAAGACTGTGGTCACGAGGCAGCAGACAAGCAGCGCCATGATGACGCGCACGCCGATGGGAAGCGTGGTGAAATCAAAGATATGCCCGAAGATCGCGCCGGTGTTGATGCCCTTGTGCATGATCATCGTGCAAAGCACCATGCTGGTGCCGACCATACGGCCGACAGACAGGTCTGTACCGCCGAGCAGGATCAGACCGCCGACACCCAGCGCAAGGAACATACGCGGCGAGGCCGCCTGCAAAATGTTCAGGACGTTGTTCATGGTCAGAAGATCGGTGTTCTTGACCACCCGCGAGAGGATGCAAAGCAGAATGAAGACGCAGACGATGACGATGTACAGGCCGTTTGCGAGGAAAAACTGCTTGGTGTTGAAGGTGTATTTGTAGTTCTCCCATTTCTGCTTGAGCTTTTCTGTCTGCGTGAAATGAGAAAGGCGGAGCAGGTCGATCAGATGATAGCGGTAGGCATAGGCATTGTGGCGGCGGTCCTTGATCTCCTGCAAGGTAGACTCGTGCTTGAGTCTGGCGTCGAACTGGCGGTTTTTATAGACGTATTTTTCGTCCTTGATCTCGCCTGCGTCCTTGAGCCGGGCAAGCTCCTGCTCATGCTGGCGCTTGAGCTCCTGAAGCTCGGCTGCATAGCGGGTCTGCTCGGCCTGCTTTTGCAGCTTGCAGGACTGGAGAACCGGCTCGTAGTACTGCTTGTCAAAATTCTTGTCAAGATAAGAGACTGCGTCGCCGATGAGCTTGCTGATTTGCGGCTTGTTCTGCTTTTCTACCTCTTTTGCTGCTTTCAGCAGCTGCTTGTCGGAAGCAATGATTTTTGCTTTCTCTGCCTTGGTATAGTTTGCGTTTTCCTTTGTGACGGCAATGTGACTGTTCAGCGCAGTAACTCTGTCTGTGCCATCGGCACGCAGCGCGTTGATCTGCGCCTGAATTGCGCCTACATAGCTGTCGATCGGTTCAAGTAGCTTCTGTTCTTCCTCATAGCTGAGGATTTTATCGTTATTGGCCATGGTTTGCTTCTCCTCCACTCAAAGGTATTTGGCGCTCAGGCGCAGCAGCTCCTCCTGGTCTGCTTCCTTCGTGTTCACAATACCGGCCAGCCGCCCATTGGACATGACGCCGATCCGGTTGGTAATGCCGAGAATTTCCGGCATCTCGGAAGATACCACGATGATGGTCTTGCCGCGCTTTGCCATTTTGACGATCAGCTCGTAAATCTCATACTTTGCACCGACATCGATGCCGCGCGTCGGCTCGTCCATCAGAAATACCTCCGGGTCACGCTCGAGCCATTTACCGAAGATCACCTTCTGCTGATTTCCGCCGGACAGCGCCGTGATGGCGTCTCTTGGACCCATGCACTTGGTATGCATGATGTTGATCTCATTGGCGGTGGCCTTTACCATCTTGTCGTTGGAGAGGGCAATGCCGCTCATGTAGTGCGGCAGATTTGAAATTGTCGTATTAAAGACCAGATCGCCCTCCAGAAACAGGCCGGTCGCCTTGCGCTCTTCGGTAATCATGGCAAAGCCATGCATCATGGCGTCCTTGGCGCTGGCAAAGGACATGAGCCTGTTTCGATAGTAGACGCGCCCGGCCGCTCTTGTGCGGACGCCGAACATGGTCTCCAGCAGCTCACTGCGGCCTGCGCCGACCAGACCGTAGAGCCCGAAAATCTCGCCCTCGCGCACATCAAAGGAAATGTCCTTCAGATGCGGCGCATATTTTGTGGACAGGTGCTGCACGGAGAGCACGACCTCGCCGGGGGTATTGTCGATTTTCGGGAAGCGGTTATCCAGCGGACGGCCAACCATATAGGCAATCAGCTGGTTCATGTCGGTCTCGCTGGTGTTCTGCGTGACGATCATTTTGCCGTCGCGCAGGACAGAGACCTCGTCGCAGATCTCAAAGATCTCATCCATCTTATGCGAAATATAGATCAGCGAGATTCCCTGCGCCTTCAGGTTGCGCATCATCTCAAAGAGCTTGGCGACCTCCCGTACCGTAAGCGAGGAGGTCGGCTCATCGAGCACGATCAGCTTTGCATTGTAGGAGATCGCCTTTGCGATTTCCACCATCTGCCGCGTGGAGACCGACATGGTCTTCATCGGGGCGCTGAGGTTTACGGTCATATTGAGCTTTCGGAACAGCTCGGTCGCCTCTGCCTTCATGCGGCTCTCGTCGACCCGACCGAAGGAGTTGACCGGATAGCGGCCAAGATAGAGGTTATCGAGCACATTGCGCTCGAGACACTGGTTCAGCTCCTGATGCACCATGGCCACGCCGTTTTCAAGCGCCTCCTTTGGGCCGGAGAAGTTGACCTCCTTGCCGTCGAGGAGAATTGTTCCCTCGTCTTTCTGATAGGTACCGAAGAGGCACTTCATCATGGTGGACTTTCCGGCGCCGTTTTCGCCCATCAGCCCCATGATGCTGCCCTGTCTGACGTCCAGGTTAATGTGATCGAGCACGCGGTTTCGCCCGAAGGACTTGCACATGCCACGGATCGAGAGGATATTTTTCGCATTTTGCTCAGCCATATTTTCTATCATCCCTGCCTTTTGCAAACGCATATACTGTATTGAGAGCCCTGCTCCCGGGAAATAATTGATTTATGTCATTGGAAGCCTGCCTGCCGGGCAGGAAGCTTCCAGAGCATTCTGTCTAAAAATGGACGGGTCATCAGGAAGAGGACCTCCTGATGACCCGTCTTCTCACTTAGTGATTTGGGTTATTTGCGGCGCAGACTCAGGAAAGCTTGCTCATGTAAGCAGCGCCGTTGTCCGTCTTGACCATGTTGATGCAGAAGCCTTCGTAGGCATCCGGGTTTGCCAGACGGTCGATGATGTTGCCCTCGGTCTGGCCGTCGCCCTTGACGTACTCGACATCGAGGTTCAGAACGCCGTCATAGTTCTCCAGCTGGGGCAGGTAGGTGGCATTCAGGAAGTTATCGGTGGAGTTGAAGATGTCCAGCCAGACCTTCTTCACGGGTGCGTCGGTCTCGGTGAGCTGGTTGCTGAACGCCGCGTTGGGAGCAGTGGCATCCAGGAAGTTCTGGTAGTTGTCTGCCGTGACAGCGCCGTTGAGGGCGTAGAAGCAGCGGGTTGCCTCGTCGTACTTGTACAGATCCTCGGACAGAACGTTACCGGCTGCGTCGGGCGTGCTGATACCGGTCATGATGTCCACGCCGTCGAGCGCGTTGCGCAGGGTGCGGAGCGTCAGGTAAGCCTGAACGTCAGCGTTCTGGGAGATCGTGCCGCAGTAGCCGTCAGCGATGGCGGCGACAGCGTCGCTGTTGGCGTCATAGCCGAAGGTGGGAACGCCCTCTTCCTTGGACCATGCATTGAACACAGCCATGCCCATGCCGTCGTTGTTGGAGACGACAACGTCGATCTGATCGCCGAAGGCAGCACTCCAGGTGTTGATGGCGTTGCCGGCGGTGGGAGCATCCCACGTTGCGCCGGAGTTGTTCTTCATTTCCTGAGAAGCAAGCTCACGGACGATGAACTCCTGGCCGTCGATGGTGATCGCGCCGTCCTGAACGTTGGAGGCAGAGCCGTCGGTGTTGGTGCCGATCGGGGTCGGGTCAACGTCGTTGATATCGCCAACGGCGCTCTTGCCCTGTGCGCTGTCGGGAACAGCAGTGCCGAGCGCCAGACGGGCGCCGCGGGTACGGGCGATGGAGTCGTTGTGGCCAACGTCGCCGATGCAGAGCACGTAGCCGATGATGCCGTCGCCGTTGCGGTCGAGCTCAGCACCATGGGACTGGAGATAGTTCACGATCATTTCGCCCTGCAGAACAGCACCCTGGATGGCGTCGAAGCCAACATAGTAGGTGTCGTCGTTCCAGGTCAGCGCATCCATGTCCAGCTCGCCGGTCTGGCTGTTGGACGGCTGGCGGTTGAACCAGATCACGGGCTTTTCGGCATTGGGAACGTCTGCCGGAGCGGCAGCTTCCTCAGCCGGAGCAGTTTCTGCCGCAGCTTCGGTGGTAGTCGAAGCGGTTTCTGCGGGAGCTTCGGTCGTTTCCGCAGCGGCGGGTTCGCTGGAGCTGCAGGCGGCCAGAGCCAGAACCATGGTCAGAGCCAGCAGCAGAGCAATCAACTTTTTCATGATGTTTCCTCCTTGATATAATGTATATGCTAAATCCGGCGTTGCCGCCGGGCGTAGCCAAAAGAGTCTGCGGGGTAAAGCACGCTCAGTTCCCGCGCAGGATCTGCTCGATCTGCGCCAGCTCAGCTTCTGACAGGGGCGCAAAGTCAAAGCTTCGGACATTTTCCTCCAGCTGCTCCGGGCGGCTTGCGCCCACGAGCGCACTTGTCACGACCGGCTCACGCATGACCCATTGCAGCGCCAGCTGCGCCATGGACTGCCCGCGCTGGCTCGCAAGCTCATTGAGCCTGCGAACCTTTTCCACCTTGTCTTCGGTGATGGCGCTGGCCTTAAGATAACGGGGGTCATGGGCAGCACGGGAATCGGCAGGGATACCGTTCAAATATTTTCCGGTCAAAATGCCGTTGGCCAGTGGAGAAAATGCGATGCAGCCGACGCCCTCGTCCCGCAGGACATCAAACAGGCCGTCTTCCGGGATACGGTTCATCATCGAGTATTTGGGCTGATGGATCAGCATCGGCGTACCCATCTCGCGAAGCGCCCGGATGGCTCTGCGCGCCTGCTCGGGGTCGTAGTAATTGGAAATGCCGACATACAGCGCCTTGCCGCTGCGGACGATCTGATCGAGCGCGCCCATGGTCTCCTCGATGGGTGTATCCGGGTCAGGACGATGATGGTAGAAAATATCCACATAGTCCAGATGCATCCGCTTCAGGGACTGATCGAGACTGGCAATGAGATATTTCCGGCTGCCATGGTCGCCGTAAGGGCCGGGCCACATATCGTAGCCGGCCTTCGTGGAGATTATCAGCTCATCGCGGTGGGTGTGCCAGTCACGATCCATATGGATGCCGAAATTCCGCTCGGCCTCGCCATAGGGAGGGCCATAGTTGTTGGCCAGATCAAAGTGTGTGATGCCAAGGTCGAAGGCTTTGCGCAGAATGCTCTGCTGGGTGGCAAAGGGCGTGATATTGCCGAAATTATGCCACAGCCCAAGAGAAAGGGCAGGCAGAAGAATGCCGCTTTTTCCGCAGCGGCGATAGGGAATCTGCTGATAGCGGTTTTCGGCGGGCTGATAATCCATGGGCGGCCTCCTTGCAGAATACGGGCTTGCACCGGCGCGGCGGGCATGGCTGCCGCCGCGCATAATACGCAATCAATGGATGCCTATATTTTAACTTGGTTTTTACGGTTTGGGAAATTCACAAAACGCATGCAGCAACAAATTGCGCTATGCATAGCCTGATAATTGAAACTTATCGATAAAAGCGGCGTGGACGCGCGGCTTTTCCGGCGTGGAATTTTCTGCTGAGACAAAAAAAGCAGACCTGCAATCCAAAGGATTGCAGGTCTGCCTGAAAGAAA
>CAZXIW010000043.1:0-15816 GCA_964640905.1 uncultured Oscillospiraceae bacterium | reverse complement strand
TGGCAGCTTGACCGCCGAAAATGCACCTTGACAATGGCTTTTTACCGAGGTAAAAAGGTATCATAAAAATTATTTCTACTTTTTTCGCAGAAAATACTTGACATTTGCGATTTTTGAAAAAATAAAGAAATTATCTTCTGCGGCCTCCCGGACGCGGCGCGGAAAGATTGACTTTCCAGTTCCTGCGGCATATAATAAATACAGAAATTTAAAAAATGCGAGGAGAGATACGCATGACATATCCGATGACCATTGCGGGCATCCAACGTGAGCTGCCGCTGTGCAAGGTGGCGGACGATTTCTACATCGGCGCATTCATTATGTTTGGCGACGCGGAGATCACCGTGGCCTGCGCCAGAGAGCTTCTGGCAAGAGCGCCGAAGGACTATGACTATCTTCTGACCGCCGAGGCCAAGAGCATTCCGCTGATCCACGAGATGGCGCGCCAGTCCGGCGCAGCGACCTATTTTGTTGCGCGCAAGGGCATGAAGGTCTATCTGACAAACCCCATCCATGTGAAGGTTCGTTCGATCACGACCCAGCGGGAGCAGGAGCTGTTTTTGTCCGGCGAGGACGCGGCAATGATGAAGGGAAAGAAGATTCTGATCGTTGACGATGTCATCTCCACGGGCGAGAGCATGCGCGCGCTGGAGGAGCTGGTCGCGCAGGCGGGCGGCGAGGTCGCAGGGCGCATGGCAGTGCTTGCCGAGGGCGACGCGCAGGAGCGCCAGGATATCGTGTATCTGGAAAAGCTCCCGGTCTTCAACGCCGACGGAGCGGTCAAGGGCTAACGCACAGGAGAAAGCAATTCCGCGTATGGTATCATACGCGGAATTTTTGTTATGATGGGCTGGCCAGCGGGGGAGGGCGGCTCAATCGCCCTCGATCATCCGGTAGCCGATGCCGACCTCGGTAAAGATATAGACCGGCTGCGCCGGGTTCTGCTCAATTTTGCGGCGGATATTTGCCATATTGACGCGGAGAATCTGGTTGTCGCTGCGCGCGCTCGGCCCCCAAAGCTCCTTGATGAGATAATCATACGTCAGAACCTTTCCGGCGTGAAGCCCCAGCAGCGCCACGAGCTTATATTCGTTCTGCGTCAGCATGGCGTCGCGCCCGGAGACAAAGACGCGGTGCTTGGCATAGTCAATGGTCAGATCACCGGCGGTAAAAATCCCCGTGTTGGCCACGGCCTCGCTGCCAACGGTCGTCCGCGTGTGGCGGATGGCCGCGCGGATGCGCGCCAGAAGCTCACCCGTGCCGAAGGGCTTGGTCAGATAATCGTCTGCACCGGCGTCCAGCGCTTCGACCTTGTCGCGCTCATGCGTGCGCGCGGAGACGACGATAATGGGCATCTTCGACCAGCTGCGGACTCTGCGCAGGATCTCCATTCCGTCGATGTCCGGAAGCCCCAGATCGAGAATGATCACGTCCGGACAGTGCGAGGCGATCATGCTCTCGCCCATCGCGCCCGTGCGCGCAAGAAGAACGTCGTAGTCATTGGCACTCAGAACCGCCTGCATGAAGTTGCGGATGGTCTGCTCGTCTTCAATAATCAAAACCTTTTCCTGAATTTTCATCGTCTTTTTCCTCCAGCGGAATCGTAAAACTGAACAGCGCGCCGCCAAGCTCGCGGTTTTCGGCGTACATGTTGCCGCCGTGCGCCTGCACGATGCTCATGCAGACCGAAAGGCCAATGCCCATGTTTCTCCGGCCGTCGGCGGTGAAGGCGTCGTCATGAGACAGATAGCCCTTAAAGAGCTTGGGGAATACGTCGCGCGAAATGCCCACGCCATTGTCTGCAACCTCAAAGTGGGCAAAGCGCCCCTGCTTGCGGAGCTGAAGCTCCACGCGCGTGGTGGTTTTACCGTGCTGAATGGCGTTTTCCATGAGGTTGATGAGCACCTGCTCGATGAGGATGATGTCCATGGGGATCATCAAAAGCTCCTGCGGCGCGCGGACAGAGACCTGAAGCTGCGGATAGTGCTTTTTGATCTTGATGGCGGCGGCGCTGAGGACCTCCTCGCCGGCCTCCATCTCCTTTTTGAGCTGCGTCTGCTCACCCGTCATGCGCGTGACCGACAAAAGATTTTCCACCACGCTGACCAGCCAGTTCGATTCGTCGCGGATGTTCTCCAGAAGCTGGCGGCGCGTGGAATCGTCGAGCTGCTCGCCGGAGTCAAGAAGCGTACTTACCCCGCCGACAATGGAGGTGAGCGGTGTGCGGATATCGTGGGAGACGGCGCGCAGAAGATTGCCGCGCATTTTTTCCTTTTCCGCCTCGGCGCGGATTTTTTCCTGCTGCTTGATCTGGGTGGTGAGGGTACTGACCACGATGGAGACAAGCAGCATCACAAGAAACGTCAGCGGATACCCGGAGATGGTGAAGTTCAGCTGATAATAGGGATAGGTAAAAATATAGTTGATGCCGATGACGCCGACGACGGACGCAAGCGTCCCGAAGAGATAGCCGTCTGTAAAGCGCGAGACCAGAACGACCGCCAGCTCAAAGATGAGCGCGACATAGACGTCGCTGTCGTCAATGGTGCGCAGAAAGTAGCAGAGCAGCGTTGCCAGCATCAGAAGCGACGCGCAGACGAGGCAGTCATACCACGAGAAGACAAAGCGCGGGAAGGATTTTGCGGCTGCGGCTGCGTTTGCGTTTATCTGTTTTTTTGTCAAACTTCTCACCCATTTCATCATATCATGTATTGCACGGTTTGCGCCGTTAAGATGTCGTTAAGACCGCGCGGGCGGCTGCTTCCGGCAGGCAAAGCCGCTGCCTTTACAGGAATGCTCCTGCAAAGGCAGCGGCGAAGAGAATGATTCAAAAGTACCCCGCCCGTCAGGACTCATGCGCGGCGCGCATGGCGACCTGCACGGCCTGCTCGTGATACTGGCGGGTATAGAGCGCGTGGTATGCGCCCCGGCGCTGCATCAGCTCCCGGTGTGAGCCGCGCTCGATGATCTTTCCGTTCTGCACGACCAGAATCACGTCGGCGCTGCGGATGGTGGAGAGGCGATGCGCCACGATGAAGGAGGTTCGCCCGGCAAGCAGCGTCTCGATGGCCTTCTGGATGCGCTGCTCGGTGATGGTGTCGACTGAGGAGGTCGCCTCGTCGAGAACAAAGATCCGCGGGTCTGCCAGCAGCGCCCGCGCAAAGGACAAAAGCTGCTTTTCGCCGGTGGAGAGGCTTCCGCCGCCCTCGCCGACCTGCGTGTCATATCCCTCCGGCAGACGCGCGATGACCTCATCGGCGCAGACGGCTTTTACAGCTGCCTCAATTTCCTGCATGCTGGCATCCGGCTTTCCGTAGCGCAGATTTTCCAGCACTGTCCCGGAAAACAGGTGCGGCGTTTGCAGCACATAGCCAATGTTGGAATGCAGCCAGAGCTGGCTGCGCTCGCGCGCGTCGCGGCCGTCGATGAGAATTTGTCCTCCGGTCGGCTCATAGAAGCGGCAGACGAGGTTGACAAGTGTCGATTTTCCCGCGCCGGTCTCGCCCACGATGGCGACGCTTGTGCCGTGCGGAACGTCCAGATCAAAATGCTCCAGCACGTTTTCCTCGCCGTCGGGGTAGCGGAAGGTCACGTCGCGAAAGCAGATATCGCCCAGAAGCGGCTCCCAGTTTTCCCGTTTGGGGCAGAAGGCGTCGCCATAGACCGCGCAGACCTGCGGCGTGTCGCGCACGTCGGAGGTCGCGCCAAGAAGTGCGGTGACGCGCTCAATGTTGACCTGCACGTTGATGAAGTTGGAAAAGACCTGCACCAGCCGTTGCGCGGGCTCCATCATGCCCTGCGCGTAGCTCATGAAGACCGAGAGCGTGCCGATGAGCATCAGGCTGCCTGCCGTGAGCTGGCCGCCCTGCCACAAAACGACCGCCAGCGCCGCCGAGGCCGCAAAGGCCGTTGTGGCCATGAAGAGGCTTCTGAAATGCATCTCGCGCACACTTTCGCGCTTCATAAGGCTCGTCTGCGCGAAAAACTCGCGGGACATTTTGTCTTCAATGACCAGCGTCTTTGTGGTCTTTGCGCCGGTGATGCCCTCGTTGAAGCTGGCAGTCAGGCGCGAATTCTGCTCGCGCACGCGCCGGTGGGTGAGCACGAGCTTTTTCTGGAAATACGCACCGCAGACGGCAAGCAGCGGCACGATCGCCAGCACGCACAGCGCAAGACGCCAGTTGAGCACAAGCATCATCACGACCGCCAGCACCAGATACGCCAGATACCACACCGCCTCCATCAGCCCCCAGGCAACGGTGGAGGCGATTTTGTCTGTGTCAGACATCACGCGCGCGTGGAGATAGCCCACGCTGTTCTGATTAAAATAGGAGAAGGAGAGTGTTTGCAGATGGTTAAAGCAGACGCGCTTTAAATCGCGGCCAATGTACATTTCCGCCTTGCAGGCGGCAAAGGCCGAGACATAGTTTGTCGCGACCTGAATGAGCATCACAAGAACATAGGCCGCCAGGAACGCGCCAAGGCCGCGCAGGGTATTGCCGGCGATGAAATGGTCGATGGCGTACTGCTGAAAGAGGGGAATGACTGCGTCCATGGCGCTGCCCACAAGGCCGAGCGCCACCATGTCCACCAGAAGAAGCTTTTTATATGGCTTCAAATAGGGCAGAAGCTTTGGAAGACCGAACCATGGCGTTTTTTCGCGCTTCATGCCATCGCCTCCTCTCCGGTTGCCATTTGCAGCGCATAAATATCGCGGAACAGACCGGGCTCATGCAAAAGCGCCTGCGGCGCGCCGAGCTGGCGGATGCGCCCGCGCTCAAGCACGAGCACCTGGTCACAGCTTAAAAGCGTCAGAACCCGGTGCGAGACCAGAAGCTGCGTCACGCCCGTGACGCGCTGGGAAAGGCGCGCGCGGATGTTTTCATCCGTCTGCGTGTCGACGGCGGAAAGAGAGTCGTCAAAGACGATGATGGGCGTTTTCTGCGTCAGCGTCCGCGCGATGGCGACGCGCTGCTTCTGCCCGCCGGAAAGCGTCACGCCGCGCTCGCCGACCATGGTTTTGTAGCTCTGGGCAAACGAGCGGATGTCGCCGTCGATGCAGGCCGTGATGGCCGCGTCCACGACCTCCTGTGTGCTGGCGCCGGTGATGGCGATGTTTTCTTCGATGGTGCGCGAGAACAAAAAGGGCTCTTGCAGGACGATGCCCACGTGCCTGCGCACCCATTCGGCGGGCATGTCGGCAAGGTCGACCCCGCCTACGGTGATGCGGCCTGCCGTTGGGGCATAGAGTCTGCTTAAAAGAAGCAGGAGCGTGCTTTTTCCAGAGCCGGTCGCGCCCAGAATGCCAAAGCTCGTACCGGCCTTGATGGTGAAGCTGACATCGTGCAGGACCTCAGGGCCACTGTCGTAGGAAAACGAGACGTGCGAAAAGACAATATCGCGGTCAAGCGGCGCGGGCGAAGCGCCTGGTCTGTCCTGCTCGACCGGCGCTTCCAGAACCTCTGCCAGACGGCTGATGGAGACGCCGGCCTTGCTCATCTCGGAGATGATGCGCCCGAGCATGCGCACGGGGCTGATGAGCATGGCGTTATAAAACGCGAAGGAGATAAACTCACCGCCCGTCATCTCGCCCCGGACGCAAAGAACACTCCCCAGAACCACGACCAGCATGACCTGAAGGCAGCTTGTGACATCGCCCGCCGCCCAGAAATACGCCAGCGTGTGGCACAGGTAGACCCAGAGGTTGGTATATTCCTGATTCTGCGCCTCAAAGCGCTCGCGCTCGTATGCCTCGCGGCCAAAGGCGCGCACAACGCGCACACCCGTCAGATTTTCCTGCGCGATGGTGGACAAAACGCCCTCGGCCTCGTCGCAGGCGGTAAAGCGCGCGCGAATTTTATTATGGAAGAGCAGGGAATAGAGGATGATGATCGGGAAGATGACCAGCGCGACAAGCGAGAGCTTCCAGTTCATCAGGAGCATGCACCACAGGGAAAGGACGATCAGGCTCACGATGCGGAACACGGAGACGAACTGATCCTGAAAGAAGACCTTGATGCGCTCAATGTCTGCCGTGCAGCGCTGGATGATATCGCCCGTGGCGTTTTGCATGTGCCAGCGCCAGGGAAGATGCTGGATGTGGCTGTAGAGAAGGTCGCGCCCGGTCTTGACCAGCGTCTCACAGGCGCGGGAGCTGTAGAGGTTCATGCTGTAGCGGAAAAGGGCCGAAAGAAGGCCGATGGCGGCCAGCAGCAGCGCCGGGCGCGCCATGTGGGTGCGGAGATATTCCGCGCCGCCAAGCTTCTCCAGCGCCCAGCTGAGCGCGGCGGGAAGTGTGGTCCGCTCTGCACCGATCACACAGTCGACCATCACGCGCAGGATCTGCGGGATAAGAAGCTCCAGCGCCGTGAAGGCCAGACCGGAGAAAATACAGATGGCAAAGTAGCCCTCGCTTCCGCGCAGCATCCGCCGCAGGACGCGCAGGTTGGTTTGCGCAGCGTTTTGTTTTTTCAAAGCAGTCGTCTCCTGAAAAGGTCATTTTTTCTATTCTAGCCGATTTTCATAAAAAACACAAGCAAAAGCGGCGGGAATGTCAATTCCCACCGCATGGCAAAATACTTTTCGGCAGTCTTTCAGGATTCCTTCAGGATGGGGATGGCGTCGGCGAGAGTTTCGCATCTGGCGTAGCAAAGCCCCGGAAGCTCCACGGTCGGGTCGATCACATCCGGCACAACGATGACCGAAAAGCCGCCCGCCGCGCCTGCGAGAAGACCGTTTTTCGAGTCTTCAAAAACTACGCACTGCGAGGCGCTTTCCGCGCCCAGCGCGCGCATGGCAAGCTGGAAGATCTCAGGGTCGGGCTTGCTTTTTGTGACCTGGTCGCCGCCGATGATCGTTTCAAAAAAGTCGGCTACGCCTACGTCCCTGAGGTAGCCCCGCGCGATTTGCGTATCAGACGAGGTTGCGACCGCGCAGGGAACGTGCGCCTCGCGAAGCCAGGTCAGAAGCGCGCGAAGACCGGGCTTGACCGGCACGCCGTGCTCTTTAAAGTATGCAGCCATCCAGGGACGAAACCATTTTGTGCAGGCGTTAAAATCGATCGGGCAGCCCGGAAAAATATCCGGGAAGATCTGCTCCGACAGCTCCTGATTCAGCCCGACAAGCTGCAAAATGCCAGCGCGGGTGAAGGAGTATCCGATCTGTGGGCCAAGGAATTCCACAAAGCCGTTGATAAAAAGCTTCTCGGTATCGAGCATCAGCCCGTCCATGTCGAAAATTGCGTAGGAAAATTTCATCTCAGTTCCTCATTTCTATCCCAGCAGCTGAAGAGAAAGCGGCTCTCTGCGCGAAACATAGAAGACCAGCTGCCATGTGGTTTCACATTCGCGCGTCTGCCGGAGCGACGCGCATGCGGTATGATTGCCGGAGGCAAGCGCGGCCGGGCCGTCTGCGCCGCCGATGATGCCGATGGCCGCTGCACTGGAGGCTTTGGCGCTGGCGCTCTGTGGGCGCGGCAGACGCAAAGACGGCGCGGTGTCCTGCACGCGCACAGCGCCGCGGGGCAGAGCGGGGGTAATGTCATAGGAAAGAAGGGTCGTATAAAGCGGCTGCGGCGCATCCTCCGGCAGAAGCCTCTGCGGAAGCTCGTATGTCACAGTGTCCAGAACGCGAAGCGTATGCGCCGCGCCGGTCTGCGGGTGGGTGAAGGAAATCGCAGAGCCGGTCTGCGCGGCCTGAAAGAGAGGACCCGGCACGCGCGCCCTGCGCGCGCGAAGCTGGAGTGAAAGAACGCTCAGGCGGGGCTTTCTTGTCGTCTGCCAGGGAAAGCAGAGCCGGTGAATGCACCAGCCCGCCTCAGCGTCCAGCGCATAGTGGCGCAGAACGCGGCGCGTTTCGTCGTCTGCGGCCTGTGAAAAGAGCGGGTTATAGCAGAGCGTAAAGCCATGGCTCTGGCGAAGCGGGCGGCCATTGACCTGCGCGGCAGCCTCAAGCTCCAGCGCCAGCGGATTTTCCGCCTGACAAAGTGTATACTGCGGCTCTGGAAAATCGCTTCCGTCATTTTGCGGCGAGAGCTTCCATTTGTCTGTAAACGCGCGCAGCGCCTGCGCGGAAACACGCCGCGCCAGGTCGACCACAAGCCCCTTTGCGCAGCTGTAGACGGCGGGGATATAGATGGTATCATCGTCCCAGTCAAAGCGCTTGCGGATGGAAAGCTCCTTGCCCGGGCGGCCGCCTGAGCCGGAAAAGCCGCCCTCAAAAAAGACCTGCCAGGGGGTATCCTTCGGCGCGCCGAGGCAGGCCGCGTCGTAATAATCCTCGGTGAAGCGGAGCTTGGTGTAGTCAAAGCCGGTCTGTACGGTGTGGATGTATTTCCATGGCTCTGCCATCGGGCGGAGCTTGAGCTGCTTTTGCAGGCATGCTAAGACGGCCCTCTGCGCCTCGTTTGGTGGGTAACGCTTTTCAAAAGCGTCGAGCTGCGCCGCGCTCCACTGCCAGACCTGCTCAATGGCGGCCACATCGTGGCAGGAGAGCAGCAGCCGCAGAAAATCCTGAAAGCTTTTCGCCACGGGATGGACGCAGCTTTCTGCGCCGTTCATCGGGCTGACTGCGAAAACCGTCTCGCCAAAGCCGCGCACAAAGCAGAAATGGATGCCGTCGACCCCAGTCACGCCGAAAACCCGCGCGCCCTTCGGCGTGCAGAAATAGTGCTGGCTCTGCTCGCAGAGTGTAAGCCCGAGCGGGGAAAGATCAAGCTCTGTTTTTAAGAATTGATGATACGTCAGCTTCACGTTGGCGATTCCTCCAGATGGTTTTGGCGCGCACGGCGCGATGGCAGCTCCATTGTACACAATCGCGGCGGATAATTCAACAGCCGAAGCGTGAAAAAACATACATTTCTGCTTGAATTTTGCAGAATTTCCAGAGAAAATCGCCGCTTGATTCCCGTTTCTTCCTGCTTTTTCTTCTTTTTTCCGTGAAGCCGCCGGTTGACTTTGGCGCTTGAAAGTGGTAAAGTTAAGCGATTTTATTTCAGACGAAAAGAAGGTATGCACCATGCAGGAAATGAGCAGAAAGAACCGTCTTTTTACAGACTCGGTCATCCGGCGCATGACGCGCGTGAGTCTGGAGTGCGGCGCGATCAATCTCGCGCAGGGCTTCCCGGACTTTGACCCGCCGAAGGCCATGACAGACCGGCTGGAGGAGGTCAGCCAGGCCGGCCCGCACCAGTATCCCATCACGATGGGCGCGGCGAATTTCCGCCAGGCGCTGGCGCGCAAGTGCAGCCGCTTTATGAACGTAGGCATCGACCCGGAGACCAATGTGGTCGTGACCATCGGCTCGACCGAGGCCATGGTCGACACGATGTTTGCCCTGACCAATCCCGGCGACCAGATCGTCATGTTTTCGCCCTATTTTGAAAACTACCGCGCGCAGGCCATCATGGCGGGCTGTGAGCCGGTGTTTGTGCCGCTGACGCCGCCGACGTTCGGCTTTGACCCGGAGGTGCTGGAGGATGCGTTCCGCAGGCATCCCAAGGCGATTCTCATCTGCAACCCCTCAAACCCCAGCGGCAAGGTCTTCACGCGCGAGGAGCTGACGCTGATCGCGCAGCTTTGCATCAGGTATGACGTCTACGCGATCATGGACGAGGTGTATGAGCATATCGTTTACGATGGCCGCGAGATGGTCTACATGGCCTCGCTTCCCGGCATGTGGGAGCGGACGGTCAGCTGCTCGAGCCTGTCCAAGACCTATTCCGTCACCGGCTGGCGGCTCGGCTACGCCATTGCGCCGGAGCCCATCATGGAGCGCATCAAGCAGTATCACGACTTTAATACCGTCGGCGCGCCGTCGCCGCTGATGGAGGCGGCCATTGCCGGGCTTACCATGCCGGACTCGTATTACCGGGAGTTTGGCGCGCACTACGCGCATATGAAGGCGCTCTTTACGGGCGGCCTGCGCGACCTTGAAATCCCCTTTACCGACCCGGAGGGCACATATTTTGTGCTGGCCGATATTTCGCCGTATCTCAAAAAGGGGCAGACGGATGTGGAGTTCTGCGTGGAGATGGCGCAGAAGATCGGCGTGGCGTGTGTGCCGGGCAGCTCGTTCTTTGATGAGCCGGTCGGCAACATTGTAAGGCTTCACTTTGCCAAAAAGGATGAGACGCTCAACGAGGCGCTCAGCCGTTTGAGCCGCCTTCCTGCCCTGCGCGCGTGAGCGGGCGGCTGTCTGAAACGCTTCAAAAGCGTCCAAAACCGCGAAAATGCTCCGTTCTGCGCATCAGGATGGGGCATTTTTTGGATAAGATATGTATTTTTTGATATCCCTCAGCCCCTTTTGCACAAAATTCCTTGGGATATCCTGTCTAAAAAGTACATTGAATTTAGAATCGTTTTCATATATTATAGATAATAACATCTGGCATAAAATGGCCATGTAACACCTGCTCCGCTCCGCTGTGCTGCTCCCAAAACCAGTGGCGGGGCTCTCGCCCGCACCGAGGCGACTCATGCCATTGTTCCCATCCCATCTGTGTGCTATATCTCCGGCCTCGGTGCGGGCTTTTTGTATTTTCCTTCTGCCAAGTCCACGGCGCGCGTTCCCGGCTGTTTTGCGCGGTGTGTGAAATAAATAGCCCGCAGGGGCAGCGTGCATCACAGGCTTGGATGCACGGCTTTATCATTATTTTGTCGACATCGCCCCGCCGGCTCTGCTCGGCGCAGGCGACGAAATAAGAAACTAAGGGGGAAGAACCGCATATGAATGAAGCGCAATGCGCAAGAACCATGCAGATCATTGATACGCATGGGCGGGATCCCGCCGCTCTGAGTGCAATTTTGCAGGATGTGCAGGCGGAAAACAGCTACCTCAGTCAGGAAAACATGGAGCTGATCGCGCGCGAGCTCGGCATCGCCGATTCCAAGGTCTACGGCGTTGCGACCTTCTTCGAGAATTTCTCGCTGGAGGCAAAGGGTAAGCATATTATCAAGGTCTGCAACGGCACGGCATGTCACGTCCGTAAATCCCAGCCGATTTACGACGCCATCCACGCCTACCTCAAGCTGACCGGCAAGCGTAAGACGTCGGACGACGGCCTGTTTACGCTCGAAACAGTCGCATGTCTTGGCGCCTGTGGTCTGGCACCTGCCATGACCATCGACGGCGAGGTCCATGCAAAGATGGATCCGGACAGAGCGCTGGCACTGCTGGAAGAAATCCGTGCAAAGGAGGGCTCTGAGCAATGAGACTGAAGACAAGAGAAGAACTGGCTGCCCGCCGTGCTGAGGCCAAGCAGCTGCTTGCCGTCTCTGCTGAGCAGCGCGTCATCCTCGTCTGCGCAGGCACCGGCTGCGTCGCCGGCGGCGCAATGAAGGTTTATGACAAGCTGCAGGCGCTGTGCGCAGAGCGTGGGCTCAAGACCCGCGTGGCGCTTCGCGAGGAAGCTGAGCATGATACCCTCCACTTTAAGCGCAGCGGCTGCCAGGGCTACTGCGAAATGGGTCCGCTGATCGAGATCCAGCCGGAAGGCATTTTCTATACCCATGTCCATCCGGAAGACTGCGAAGAAATTCTGGACAAGACCATCCTCAAGGGCGAGGTCATTGACCGCCTGCTTTACAAGCTGGAAGACAAGACCTATGTCAAGCACGACGACATCCCCTTCTACAAATTACAGAAGCGTGTCGTTCTTGAGACCAGTGGCAACACCGATGCAGAGGATCTCGACGAGTATCTGGCGCACGACGGCTACACCGCACTGGAAAAGGCTCTGTTTGACATGACCCCGGAAGAGGTCTGCAAGGAAATGATCGACTCCGGTCTGCGCGGCCGTGGCGGCGCAGGCTTCCCGACCGGCCGCAAGTGGGACGGCGTACGTAAAATGCCCGAGGGCAAGAAGTACGTGGTCTGCAACGGCGACGAGGGCGACCCCGGCGCGTTCATGGATCAGTCCATCATGGAAGGTAACTCCCATGCCATTCTCGAGGGCATGATGATCGCAGGCCGCGCCGCCGGAAGCGACGAAGGCTACATCTATGTCCGTGCAGAATATCCGCTGGCTGTCAAGCGTCTGCGTACCGCCATCGAAAAGGCAGAGGAGGCAGGCCTGCTCGGCGAGAACATTCTCGGCAGCGGCTTCAATTTCCGCATCAGAATCAACCGTGGCGCGGGCGCGTTCGTCTGCGGCGAGGGCAGTGCTCTGACGGCTGCGATCGAAGGCCGCCGTGGCATGCCGCGTGTCAAGCCGCCGCGTACCATTGAGCAGGGTCTGTGGGCAAAGCCCACCATCCTCAATAACGTTGAAACCTTCGCCTGCGTGCCGGTCATCATCCGCCGCGGCAGCGAATGGTTCCGCACCATCGGCACAGAGGGCAGCCCCGGAACGAAGGCATTCGCCCTGACCGGCTGCGTGGTCAACACCGGCCTCGTCGAGGTCCCGATGGGCACAACGCTGCGCGAGGTCATCTTCGACATCGGCGGCGGCATCAAGAACGGCAAGAAGTTCAAGGCTGTTCAGACCGGCGGCCCGGCAGGCGGCTGTCTGACCGAGGATATGCTCGATCTGCCGATCGACTTTGACTCGCTGAAGAAGGCCGGCGCGATCATGGGCTCTGGCGGCCTGGTCGTTATGGACGAGGACACCTGCATGGTCGAAACCGCCCGCTTCTTCATGAACTTCACGCAGAACGAGAGCTGCGGCAAGTGCGTGCCGTGCCGTGAGGGCACCAAGCGCATGCTCGAGATCCTCAACCGCATCATCGACAACAAGGGCTCGCTGGAAGACCTCGACATGCTCGAGAGCCTTTCCAAGACCATCAAGGAAACCGCGCTCTGCGGCCTGGGTCAGGCGGCCTGCAACCCCGTAACCAGCACCCTTCGCTACTTCCGCAACGAGTATCTGGCACACGTCGTTGACCATCACTGCCCGATCTGCAACGGTCCGAAGCAGCATCTGGCCATCGACCCCGAAAAGTGCAAGGGCTGCGGTAAGTGCAAGAAGAACTGCCCGATGGAAGCCATTGATGGCGAAAAGAAAAAACCGCACACCATCGATCCTGCCAAGTGCATCAAGTGCGGCGCATGCCAGGAGGGCTGCCCGTTCGATGCAATTGAGATGGTGAAAGAGGAGGGTTAACGTATGGCAAAAGGTAAAATGTACGTCGACGGCATTTGCGTGCCGTTTGACGGAGAGAAGAACGTCCTCGCGGTCATCCGCAAGGCCGGGATCGATATGCCGACGTTCTGCTACTACCCCGAGCTTTCTACCTTCGGCGCGTGCCGTATGTGCGTGGTCGAAGACGAGCGGAGCGGCAAGCTCGATGCGTCGTGCTCCATGGAGCCGCGCGACGGTCTGCGTATCCGCACCAATACCGAGCGTCTGCTGAAGCACCGCCGGATGATCCTGTCTTTGATCCTTGGCTCTCATTGCCGCGACTGCACGACCTGCGACAAGAGCGGCGACTGCCGCCTGCAGGATTTCGCCCGCAAGTTCGGCGTCAAGGAGATCCCCTTTGAAGACACCCGTCCCGAAATGGAAAAGGACTGCTCCAGCCCCGCGATCGTTCGCGATCCGAGCAAGTGCATCCTCTGCGGCGACTGCGTCCGCGTCTGCGATGAGCTTCAGGGCATGAGCATTCTGAACTTTGCCCATCGAAGCAGCAACGTGCAGGTCATGCCTGCATACGACCTGCCGATGAGCCAGACGAAGTGTGTCACCTGCGGCCAGTGCGCGGCTGTCTGTCCGACGGGCGCAATCACCATCCGCAACCAGATCGACGAGGCGTGGAAGGCGCTGCACGATCCGGAGCTTCGCGTTGTCATTCAGATCGCACCGGCCGTCCGCGTCGCCCTTGGCGAAGAGTTCGGCATGGAGCCGGGCGCAAACGTGCTCGACAAGCTGGTCGCCGCCCTGAAGTTCATGGGCGCTGACACCGTGTATGACACCACCTTCACCGCTGACCTGACGGTCATGGAGGAGACGGCAGAGTTCCTGCAGAGACTTGAAAAGGGCGGCCCGTTCCCGATGTTCACGAGCTGCTGCCCGGCGTGGATCAAGTACGTCGAGAAGGAAGCTCCGCAGTATCTGCACAACATTTCCTCCTGCAAGTCCCCGATGCAGATGTTCTCCGCGCTTCTGCGCGCAGAGCCCGATAATTCGGGCAAGAAGCTGTATCACATTGCGATCATGCCCTGCACTGCCAAGAAGATGGAGGCGGCGCGCGACGAGTTCAAGCAGGGCGACCAGCCCGATGTCGACCTCGTTCTGACGACGAAGGAAGTCATCCAGATGATCAAGCAGGCTGGTATCCGCTTCAAGGAGCTGCCCGGCGAAGCGCCTGATATGCCGTTTGGCATGGGCACTGGCGCTGGCGTGATCTTCGGCACGACCGGCGGCGTTGCAGAGGCAGTTGTCCGCCGTGTGGTCGACAGCGAGTCCAAGAACGCATTGCAGGAAATCGCATACTGCGGCGTGCGCGGCATGGAAGGCGTCCGCATTGCGGAGCTCCCGGTTGGCGAGCGCACGATCCGTGTCGGTGTTGTCCATGGTCTTGGCAACGCCAGAAAGCTGATCAAGAAGATGGAAGCCGGCGAGGAGAAGCTCGATCTGGTCGAGGTCATGACCTGCACGACCGGCTGTGTCGGCGGCGCTGGCCAGCCGCACGGCTCGATGGAGCAGAAGCATGTGCGCGCAGAGGGTCTTTATGATGCTGACCGCAGCATGCTCATCAAGAACTCCCAGAACAACCCCGTCATCACCGCGCTCTATCAGAAGCTCACGCCGGAAAAGGCGCACGAGCTGCTGCATGTCCACTACCCGCAGCCGGAATAATTTCCGTTCATACGCGTGCCCCCGCAATCGTGGGGACAAACTCCCATCCCATAAGAAGAAGCCTCCGCGAAAGCGGGGGCTTCTTCTACGTCTGTCAAAAAGCGGATGCTTTTTGACAGATGGAATTGCGCCTCGCGCCGCGCATAATTTGTGCGCCAGAGGCGCGCAAATTCCACACTTGCGAGGCGAGAAGTATTTTTCCGGTCGGCGAAGCCGCCGGATAAAATGGATTTCATTGCTGAAAAACCGCCTGCGAAGTGCTATGTACTTCGCAGGCGGAGAGGAGAAACAGCGAAATGGATGAGCTTTCGCGCTTTGCGCGGAAGCGAGGGATACGGAGCTTGTTTCGACGAGGGCGAAACTCTGCGAGGCTGCTTGGCGGCTTTGCCGCCAAAACTCACGTTTGCAGGTCGAGAGGTATTTTTGTCCACGTACATGCCGCGGAGAAAAATGGATTTGACTGGTTTCGCGCCAAAAGGCGCGAACGGCTCGAGGCTTTTAAGTGCCTATGTCGTGCGGGTGGGAAAACAAAAGGACGGAGCTTGTCACAGGGGTATGCGGCGTTACGGCGTTGGGGCTTTGCCGGAGAGCTTTTTTAAATAGGGGAAAATCAGCAAAACGGAGACGCACAGCGCGCACACATCGGCCAGCGGCGTTGCCCACGCGATGCCGCGCACACCGATCAGGTGATTGAACAGCAGCATCAGCGGGATGTCCAGCCCGCCCTTGCGCAGCATGGAAAGAAGCAGCGGCTGAAGCTTTTTGCCGGTCGCCTGGAAGATGGTGATGGCGAGGAAGTTGAGCGCCGTGGTCGGGCAGGCCAGGCAGACGATACGCAGAAAGACCCGCCCGTATTCAACTGTCTGTGCGTCGTCGATGAAGCAGCGGGTGATGGGCGCCGCGCCGAAGAACATCAGCGCCATCGCCGCGCAGGAGACGGCCAGCGTATCGACCAGCAGCACCCGCAGCGCTGCCAGTGAAGCTTTTCCTCGTCTGAAAGGGCGGTGTGCTCGAGCACCTTC
>CAZXIW010000042.1:0-15929 GCA_964640905.1 uncultured Oscillospiraceae bacterium | reverse complement strand
CAGGCTCGGTCTCAACGCCGCGCCGGGCAAGCCCCTCGGAAAGAATTGCGTGCGCGCGCTCGGCGATGGCGATGGTGGTTTTAAGCTCCGTGAGCTCCTCCGGCGGCATCACGGCCAGCACGTCAAGCGTGACGCGGGTTTTGCGGCGGAACATGTTTTTCCGGATGGCCTTGGTGTTTGTAATGGCGCAGATGACAATGGGCACACCGGCCTTCTGCGCGATTTTGAAAGCGCCGCTGCGAAACGGCTGGAGACGGCCGGACTTACTTGTCCCGCCCTCCGGGAAGATTGCAATGGAGGCCTTGTCCTCCTTTAAAAACTGCACAGCCTTGAGAATTGACTTGAGTGCCGCCCGGTCATTATTCCGGTCAAGCGGCAGGCAGAGAAGCTTTCGCATCATCTGCGCGACGAGCGGCCACGAAAAGACCTCGGTCTTGGAGATGAAGGCCAGCTCGGCCTTTGGCATCTCATGATAAAAAACCAGCGGATCGAAGGCGAAAAGATGGTTGGAGATCAGCATGAAGCGCCCCTGCTGGGGGAGCTTTTCAAGGCCGGTCGTCTCAATGCGCACGCCGCCAAGGAAAAAGGCGAGCTTGCAGAAATGATGAAACAGCGCGCGGTAATAGGGGCTTGGCGTCTCGACCATTTTTTTCGGGTCAACGACGAAGCATGAGACGGCAAACACCAGCAAAAATGCCAGTGTCAGCGTCAGAAAGGCCGCCAGAAAGAAAACCGGCAGCTGCCATAAAACATGCAGCGACGCAAAAGCGCCCCCGGCAAGGCAGAGGCCGACGGAAAGCCCGGCGCTCAGCAGCAGAAAAAGAGAAACCATGACGAAAAACCTCAATTGTGATATTCTTCACACACCATCTAATTATTATACTGCATGGGGGCAAAAAAAGACAGCCCGAATTTAAGATTTTTCCGGCCTTGGCGGCACAATACAAAAGGCCAGCCCGCATGGGCTGGCCTGATTGAGAGAAAGCGATGCCCTGCGCGCGGCTCAGAGCTTCTGCTGCCCAAGCCAGATATCCATCACAAGGCTGTGCGGCAGAATTTTCACGAGCGCCATCTGCGCCCGCGCGATAAAGCCAAAGGAGCTGACGTCTTTTCCGCGCTTGGCGTCGCGCCAGGCGCGCATGACGATCTGCTTCGGCTCATACATGGCGGCGTATTTTTTGACAACGGGCTGCTCTGCGTCGACCACGGCGCGGTCAAAGAACTCTGTCTTTGTCCAGAACGGGCAGACGGCCATGACGGAAATGTCCTTGTCGTCAAGCTCGCGGTTGAGCGCGCGGCTGTAGCTCAGAACGAAGGCCTTGCTTGCGGCGTAGACGCCGATGTAGGGAACCGGCTGGCAGGCAGCGACGGAGGCAATGTTGATGATCTGCGCGCCCTCATGCATGTAGGGAATCGTCAGCTGGCACATGGCCATGAGCGCCTCGCAGTTAAGGTCAACCATGTTGAGATTGTCGGCAAGCTTTGTCTCGCAGGTGGCCTGGAATTTGCCGTAGCCGCTGCAATTGATGAGCAGCTGGACGTTGGCCTGTGCGTTTTCAAGCAGCTCTTCATAGTGCGCAAAGGACGCGCGGTCTGTTAAATCCAGCGCGATCGGGCGGACGGGGAAGGGGACAGTCTCCTGCAAAGCCTCCAGCCGCTCAAGCCGCCGGGCAATGACCCAGAGCTCGTCGAAGGTGTCATAGGAGCTGATGGTTTCGGCAAACAGCTGCCCCATGCCGCTGGAAGCGCCGGTGATAATGGCGATTTTTTTCATCGAGAAAGACTCCTTTCGGAAGATTGCTGAGAGAAAAGTGCGGGAAAAGCCGCATTTTTTATAGTATACCACACCTTTGCGCCGGATGCAAGACGGCAGAACAGGGCGAAAAGCGCCGCTGCATCTGGTGCAGCGGCAAAAATTATCCAAGCGTTTTATAATAGGGGCAGATGTTGGCATAGCTGCCGTCTTTCAGGCGGAAGCCTGCGGGAATCGTCCCAAGCGGCACAAAGCCGAGCCGCTCATATAAGTGCCGCGCGTGGAGGTTGGACTCGACAACGGCGTTGAACTGCATGATGGAAAAGCCGAGCGCCTTTGCGCGCCGCAGACAGTCGAGCACCAGCTGCTCACCGATGTGCAGCCCGCGCGCATGGCGCGCGACGGCGTAGCTTGCGTTTGCAATGTGGCCGCAGCGGCCAATGTTATTGGGATGCAGGATATACAGCCCGCGCACCGCGCCGCCTTCGTCCTGCGCAACGCCGCAGGCAGACTGCGCCGCGAAAAATTCTGCGCCGGTCTGCATGGTCAAAAGCTCCTCCTGCGGGAAGGCCACACCGTCTTCCACGACTTCATTCCAGATTTCGATCATGGCCGGAAGATCGGCGGGGGTATAGAGGCGAACGGAGATAGACATGGAGTGCTCCTCTTTTCTCGATGGGATAGCCCGCCGGGCGGGCAGGCGCTTTTTAATGGTCGAGCGATTCAAAATCCGCGTCCATAGCGTCGTCTGTGAACGCATCGTTCGGGTTTTCATAAGAGCCGCTGTAGCCGGCGCTGTTGCTGGTGTCCACGCCCGCGCGCTGCAAAATTTCATCCAGTGCGTCGGCCGCCTGCGTCATCTGCTGGGGGTCGCGCGATTTGACGGCGCGCTTGACATTTTTGACGGCCTCGCTCAGTGCGGCCTTTTCCTCGCGGCCTGCCATCTTGGCGCTTGCGGCGCGGTAAAGAAGCTGCTCACAGCGGTCCTTGGCTGTGGCCTCGGCCTTGAGCTTTGCGTCCTCGGCGGCATACTGCTGCGCGTCGCGCACGGCGCGGTCAATCTCCTCGCGGCTCATGTTGGAGGTCGCGGTGATGGTAATGGCCTGCGCCTTGCCGGTATCCAGGTCCTTGGCAGAGACGTTTACAATGCCGTTGGCATCAATCGAGAACGTGACCTCGATCTGCGGCACACCGCGCGGCGCGCGGCGGATGCCCGTGAGCTGGAAGCGGCCAAGCTCCTTGTTCTGGTGCGCCATGGGGCGCTCACCCTGTAAGACGTGAACGTCAACGGAGGACTGAAAGCTTGAGGCCGTGGTGAAGATCTGGCTCTTGCGGATGGGAAGGGTCGTGTTGCGCTCAATGACGCGCGTACACACGCCTCCAAGCGTCTCAATGCCAAGAGAAAGCGGCGTGACATCCAGAAGCAGCAGCCCCTTGACGCTTCCGGACAGGACGCCTCCTTGCAGGCACGCGCCCATGGCGACGCATTCGTCGGGGTTGATGCCCTTGAAGGGGGCAGTGCCGGTGATCTGGCTGACCAGCTCCTGCACAGCCGGGATGCGGCTTGAGCCGCCGACCATGAGAACCTTGCTGATCTGGCTGATGGTGATGCCGGAGTCGTTGATGGCCTGATTGACAGGGGCTTTCGTTGCCTGAACGAGATGGCCGGTAAGGTCGTTGAACTTTGCTCTTGTGAGCGGAATGTCCATGTGGACAGGGCCTGCTTTGGAGACGGCCAGATACGGAAGCTCCACCGAGGTCTGCGTCATGGAAGAAAGCTCGATCTTGGCCTTTTCGGCAGCCTCGCGCACGCGCTGCATGGCAACGGGGTCTTTGGAAAGGTCGATGCGGTGCTCCTTTTTAAACTGGGCTACGAGATAGTCCATTACGCACTGGTCAAAATCGTCGCCGCCAAGGTGGTTGTTGCCAGCCGTGGCCAGAACCTCAATGACGCCGGAGGAAATGTCCAGAATCGACACGTCGAACGTGCCGCCGCCAAGGTCATAGACCATGATCTTCTGCGCCTGCTCCTTGTCGATGCCGTAGGCGAGGGCGGCGGCGGTCGGCTCGTTGATGATGCGCTGCACGTTCAGCCCCGCGATCTTGCCCGCGTCCTTGGTGGCCTGGCGCTGGGCGTCGGTAAAATAGGCGGGGACGGTGATGACGGCCTCGGTAACAGGCTCACCGAGATAGCTTTCTGCGTCGAGCTTGAGCTTCTGCAAAATCATGGCCGAAATTTCCTGCGGGGTATATTTATGGCCGTCGATGTTCACGCGGTAATTGGTGCCCATCTGGCGCTTGATAGAGCAGATCGTCCGGTCGTGGTTGGTGACGGCCTGCCGCTTGGCAAGGCTGCCGATCATGCGCTCACCGGTCTTGGAAAAGGCAACCACAGAGGGCGTTGTTCTGCCGCCCTCGGCGTTGGGGATGATGACAGGCTCGCCGCCCTCCATCACAGCCACGCAGGAATTGGTGGTGCCAAGGTCAATACCGATGATTTTAGACATACAAACGATCTCCTTACGTTTTACAAGAGTTAAAAGAAGCGCCGCAGGCGCTCAGAGACTGTCAAAAAACTCTTTCAGAGTTTTTTGACAAAGGGTTTGCAGCCCGCTGCAGCGCAAAGTTTTGGCATCTTTGATGCCAAAATTCACGTTTGCGGGCTGTAAAGTAAAATTTCCGATGCACATGTCCCCGGAAATTTTAGATTTTATTTGATTCGCGCCTGCGGGCGCGAACTCTGCGAGACGGTCAGTTAGCCACGATAACCTTTGCGTGGCGGATGACCTCTTCATCCATCGTAAAGCCGGTCTGGATGACCTGCACGATCCGCTCTGCACCGGCGCTTTCGTCTTCTACATGCGAGACGGCCTCATGATAGTCGGGGTTAAAGCACTTGCCAAGGCTCTGCATGGGAACAACTTTCATCGAGGCGAGGATAGACAGAAGGTTCTGCATCATCATCTCGATGCCCTTTCGGTAGGCCTCGTCCTGACACGGCGCGCCCAGCGCGCGCACCAGATCATCGTAGACCGGCAAAAAGGCCAGCACGGTCTGCCGCGCGGAAGCGAGCGAAGCTTCCTGCGCAAGATTCTGCGTGCGGCGGCGGTAATTTTGATATTCTGCCTCCAGCTCCTGTAGACGGGAGTCCTGCGCGGGCGGCTGCTTTTTGGAAAAAAGACCAATTGCCATGGGGATACCTCAACTCTTCTGGCCACCGCCGAAGCCGTAGTAGTAGCTTGACTGCGGCTGCTCATAGGAATCAGAATAGCTGCTTTCCGGCTCAGAGGGATAGCTGTAGTAGTAATAAGGGGTGTAGGCGCGGTAGGAGCAGCTGGTGATCAGCCAGCCGAGCACCTGGAAGATCAGATACACGCGCAGAATCTTGAAAAGAATGCCGCCATGGCGCGGGCGGTGGTACGTCCACTGGTACTGCGAGCTCTGCTCGTTCTGGTTCTGCCCTGCGCCGGACTGATAGGTGTAGGTGTAGTGGTAGGTGTTCTGATTTGCGCCGCCCTGCTGGCCGGCCTGAGACGACCAGAAGCCAAAGGGGTCGTAATACTGCTGTTGCTGCTGCTGATAGGCGCTTTGCGCCTGCTGCTGGTAAGCGCTCTGCGCCTGCTGCTGGCGGTAGGCCTGCGGGTTTTTGATGAGGTCGTAGGCCTCGTTGATCTCGTTCATCCGCCGGGCGGCGGCTGCGTCGCCGGGGTTGAGGTCGGGGTGATATTGCTTGGCAAGGCGGCGGTAGGCCTGCTTGATCTCGTCTTCGCTTGCACCCTGCGGTACGCCGAGCACCTGATACGGATCTTTTGTCATGCAGAAACCTCCCCTCTTGCTGTGTCGTTTTTTATTATACAGACTATTTTATGAAAATTGTGAATCAATTAAAAACAATCCGAAAAAATTCCCGTTTTTTCCGGCTGGAGGTCTGAAAATTGCCCGCCCGGAGCAGCCGGGCGGGCAGGAAAGGCTTAGTCTTTCAGCTCACGCAGAACGGCGCAGAGGTAGCGCCAGACTCTTTGTACAGAGCTGATGGACATGTGCTCCAGCGTTGTATGGATGTCATAGAGGTCAGGGCCAAAGGAGACACAGTCAAGCCCCGGCATCTTGCCGCTGAACAGGCCGCACTCGAGCCCCGCGTGGATGGCCTCGACGCGCATGGGCTTTTGATACTGCGCCTCATAGACGCTGCACATCACATCGCGCAGGTGAGACTCGCGGCGGTATTCCCACGCGGGATACTCGCCGGAGACGGCGCAGGTGCCGCCGAAGCTTTCGGCCAGAAGCGAAATTTTGCGAAGCAGCATCTCGCGGCGGCTGGCAACCGAGCTTCTGACCGAGCCGGAGGCATGCAGCCCCGCCGCATCGACGCGGAAAATGCCAAGGTTGCAGGAGGTCTCAACAAGCCCGGCGATGTCCATGCTCATGGTCGCGATGCCGTTGGGGTAGAGGCCGAGGAAGCGGCAGACCTTTTTCGTATCGTCTTCGCTGAGCGCGGTTTCGGCCTTTGCACAGGGGTTCAGCGTGACAGTAACGCCGGGGTCGGAGACGGCGTATTCCCTGCGGAGCGTCTCGTGATACGCGGCGCAAAGCGCCTGCGCGCGGGCAAGGTCTTTTTCTTCCAGCGCAAGCACCGCGCGGGAGGCAAGCGGAATGGCGTTATCCTTGAGGCCGCCCTCTGCAAAGCAGAGGCGGACGGGGAGCGCGTCACAAAGCGCGGTGAGCACGCGGCCTAAGAGAATATTGGAGTTGGCGCGGCCCTTGTCGATCTCTGCGCCGGAGTGGCCGCCCTTGAGGCCGGTGATGGAAAGCTCTGCCGCCGCAAGCGCGCAGGGGGCAGCTGTCATCGGAATGCGGACGTCCGCATGCGCGCCACCGGCGCAGCTGACGGTGAGAATGCCCTCTTCCTCCGAGTCGATGTTCAGAAGTCTGCGCCCCTGCAGAGAAGAAACGTCCAGCCCGTGCGCGCCGTCCATGCCGGTCTCCTCGTCAACGGTGAAGACGCACTCAAGCCTTGGGTGAGCGAGGTCATTGGAATCCAGCACGGCCAGCGCCATGGCAACGGCAATGCCGTCGTCTGCGCCAAGGGTCGTACCCTCTGCGCGGACAAAATCGCCGTCGACGACAAGCGAGAGGCCGTCCTTTGAAAAGTCGATGGGGCTTTCCGGCGTTTTTTCCGCGACCATGTCGAGATGGCCTTGCAGGATGACGGTCGGCGCGGCCTCGTAGCCGGGCGTTGCGGGCTTTACGATGATGACGTTATTGAGGCTGTCCTGATGAACCTCCAAAGCGCGCTCACGCGCGAAGCGGACGCAGTAGTCGCTGACGCCCTTGGTGTTGCCCGAGGCGTGGGGGATGGCGCAGAGGTCTTCAAAGAAGGAGAAAACAGCCTTTGGCTCAAGATGCTCTAAGACACGCATAATCAAGAATCCTTTCAGAAAATAAAATGTAGCGGGGATACAATGGTCTGAATGCGCACCATACCGCGGGGCATGACGCCCCGCGGCAGGATACGATGATTTGGGATTTGGGGAAGGGGGAAATGGAGGGGGCAGTATGCTCAGCCGAGCTTTTCAAAATCCTCTGCGCCGTGCTTGCACAGCGGGCAGATATAGTCGGCGGGAAGCTCGTCGCCCTCGTAGACGAAGCCGCAGATCTTGCAGACCCAGCCCTTCTGGTCTTCCAGCGCGGCGGGCTTGGGCTTGACGTTATCAAAGTAGAAGCTGTAGGTCATGGCGGGGACCTTGGAAAGCTCACGCGCCTCGGTCACATCGGCGATGAAGAGCACATGCGTGCCAAGGTCGATGGACTGGATAACCTTGCCGGAGAGGAACGCGCTTGTGCAGTCCGGGAGGTAATAGATGCCGTTGATGGCGCGCGGCATGGTGGCGGCGCCTTCAAACTTGTCACATTCGCGGCCAGACTGGAAGCCATAGTGCTGGAAGATGGCAAAGGGCGCATCCTGCGAGAGAACGGAGACGTTAAACTCGCCGGTCTTCTGGATCATTTCGCAGGTGTAGTTTTCCTTGTTGACGGTGATACTGATGCGCTTGGGAGCATCGGTCTGCTGCATGACGGTGTTGATGATGCAGCCGTTATCCTTGCTGCCGTCGCGCGCGGTGAGCACATACAGGCCGTAGGAAAGCGAGAACATGGCGTTCTGCTCGATGGGGCGGGCGTCTTCGTGGACGGTCGGCGCGGGATGCTCCATGGAAGCATAAATTGCCTGCGCCAGCGCGTCCAGCTCGGAGAGCTGCCCCTCTTTGAGCGAGGACTTGATGGTAAGACCCTCGTCCAGAATCGTGCAGCCCTTGAGCTTCTGGAACTCGGCGCGCATCAGGCCGCCAGCCGTCGGCGCCCACGAGCCGTTTTCGACCAGCGCGATGGTACGGTTCTGGAGGTTGTGGTTCACGATGTCGTGGACAAGGTTTTCCATGTTCACGAACATGCCTGCGTTATAGGTCGTCGAGAAGAAGACGAGGTGGCTTGCGCGGAAGCACTCAGAGACGATGAAGCTCGGGTGGGTCGCGGAAACGTCGTACATCTTCACATCGCGCACGCCAAGGTCTGCCAGCTTCGAGGCCAGAATGTTGGCGGCGTTTTCGGTGTTGCCGTAGACCGATGCGTAGGCGATAACGACGGCCTGATCTTCGGGCTTGTAGGTTGCCCAGTGGATATACTTATCGAGGAACCAGCCAATGTCCTTGCGCCACACCGGGCCGTGGAGCGGGCAGATGGTCTCGATTTCGATCGTGGCTGCCTTTTTCAAAAGCGCCTGCACCTGCGTGCCGTATTTGCCGACGATGTTGGTGTAGTAGCGTCTGGCGTCGTCAAGCCACTCGGTTTTGAAGTTGACCTCGTCTGCGTAGAGGTTGCCGTTCAGCGCGCCGAACGTGCCGAAGGCGTCGGCAGAGTAGAGGGTCTTCGTGGTCACGTCGTAGGAGACCATGGCCTCCGGCCAGTGAACCATCGGCGCCATGACGAAGGCGAAGGTATGGCGGCCGGTGCAGAGCGTGTCCATCTCATCTACGATCACCGCGCGCGAGCGGATATCGAAGGTGAAGAAGTTCTCGATCATGGCCAGCGTCTTTTTGTTGCAGACGATCTGGACGGCCGGATGGCGCAGGACAACGTCCTGAATCATGGCGCAGTGGTCGGACTCCATGTGGTTGACGATGAGATAGTCGAGCGGGCGGCCATTTAATACGTGCTGGAGATTTTCAAAGAAGAGGCCGCTGACAGAGCTGTCGACCGTATCGAGCAGAACTGTCTTTTCGTCGAGCAGCACATAGGAGTTGTAGCTCACGCCGCGGGAAATGGGATAGACGTTTTCAAAGAGCGCCAGTCTCCGGTCGCTTGCGCCGATCCAGTAGAGATCATCTGTCATTTTTTTGACACAGTACATAATGCTTTCCTCCTGTGGAATGAATTTCTTTCTGTAGATAGCATACCACAGGTAGCGCAAAAAATCCAGTGTAATTTTAAGAATCATTCTTAAAATTAAGAAACTTCTTTTTGTGCAAATTGCTGCCGGATTGCTTTTTTGCGCCGGAGCTGGTATGATAGAAAAAAGGAGGCGGGAGCTTTGAAAAAGCTGCTTCAAATTGCGGGGGCTTTGCTGCTGGCCGTTTTGCTGGTGCTGGGCGGCTATGTGGGGTATCTTTTCGCGGCGTATACAAGAATCGAAGATAACGTGACAATTCCCATCGTAGACCGGGGCGCAGAGACCGAGCCTGCCGAGGCGGGGCGGGAATACCGCGTTCTGAGCTGGAATATTGGCTTTGGCGCGTATGAAGCGGATTTTGGCTTCTTTATGGATGGCGGCACGGAGTCCCGCGCGTGGTCAAAGGAGCGATTGACAGAGAATCTTGCTGGAATCGGAACTTTTCTTGCGGCGCAGGATGCAGACCTTCTATTGTTGCAGGAGGTCGACTTTGACTCAGACCGGAGCTACCATGTGGACGAGCCTGAGCTTTTGCGGACATTTGACGGCCTTGCCGAAAAAACGCAGAGCGCGCTTGCGGTAAACTATCATTCGCCGTATCTGTTTTACCCCTTCACAAAGCCGCATGGCGCGTCAAATTCCGGCCTTTTGACGATGACAAAGCTCTCTGCCGCGTCGGCCACGCGAAGGAGCCTGCCGGTGGAGACGGGCGTGATGAAGTTTTTAGACCTTGACCGCTGCTACAGCGTGACAAGGATTCCGGTCACAAACGGGAAAACGCTCTGCCTTTATAACCTGCACCTTTCGGCCTACACCTCAGACGGCACGATTGCCGACACGCAGCTGGAATTGCTGCTGGCGGATATGCAGACAGAATATGAGGCGGGGAACTATGTTGTTGGCGGGGGAGATTTTAACAAAGACCTCCTCGCGGGCGGCAGCGAGAGCCATTTTGGCGTCTCTACCGAGGGCTACACCTGGGCGCAGGCAATCCGCTTTGACCTTCTTGCGCAGACGGACATGCAGCTCATCGCGCCGGAGGGCAAGGACGCGCCTGTCCCGACCTGCCGCAATGCAGACGGGCCATATCACGCGGGGCAGCTGGTTCTGACGGTCGATGGCTTCCTGGTTTCGCCGAATGTCTCGGTAATCGCCAGCGAGGCGATTGATACCGGCTTTCAGAGATCCGACCATAACCCGGTCGCAATGACGATCTGCCTTCTGGACGGGGAATAAAGAAGCGGGGCGCTGCAAATGCAGCGCCCCGCTTTTCAGCCTGTCCAAAAACTCTGAAAGAGTTTTTGGACAAAGAGATTGCAGCCCGCGGCAGCGCAAAGTTTTGGCGGCTTTGCCGCCAAAATTCACGTTTGCGGGCTGAAAAGTATTTTTATGCGCCGCACATGTCGCCGCAAAAAATGATTCTAACTTTTTTTCGCGCCTGCGGGCGCGAACTCTGCGAGGCTTTTTTGCTACACAGAAGTAGTGGGGCGATACGGGCATCGACCCACTACAGGGTTGCCTGCGTTTTTGGCGTAGGGCGGGATCTGTGTGTCCCGCCGCCTCCATCGCGCAGGGGCGGGGCTTGCTCTGCCCGCCAGAATGATGTCCGTGTTCCTGTCGGATTATTTTCTGCCGGTCGAGCCGAAGCCACCGCGGTCAACGCTGGAAAGCTCGTCGCACTCTTCAAACTCGATGGCGGGCTGCACCTCGAAGATGCGGAACTGGCAGATACGGTCGCCCTTTTCAAGCTGTGTGTCGCGCGTGGCGTAGACCGGGAGCTTCCACTCGTCATTTGTCCCGCAGAAGCTGTTGTCGATCACGCCGACGGAGTTGGCCTGCAAAAGTCCCCAGCGCTTGAAGGTCGATGAGCGGGGCGCGGTGCGCGCCTCATAGCCCTCCGGCAGCTGCATCGAAACGCCCAGCGGCACGAGGGCAAATTCGCCCGCCTTCAGGCGCATGTCCTGCGCGCAGTAGAGGTCGATCCAGTCGCCCTTGTCGGTCATTTTGAGGCGGGGGGCGTCGGGGGAGAAGTAATGGATTTTGATTTTAGGCATAGCTTCCTCCTATTGCTGCTCGTCCCAGAGCGTAAGCTTGCCCAGGGCGAGCGTTTTTTTCATGTCAATGAGCCGCTGATTGGCAGAGCCCCGGAAACGGAGCGAGAGATTTTTCTGCGCGGCAATGAAAGGCCCATCTACCAGAACATCCAGAAGCGACAAAAGCTCCTGTGTCACGCCGGGGACGAGCGGGAGATTTTCCCCGTAGACATAGCCCGTGAACGACCAGATGCTCTTTTCGGGGTACTGCGCGCGGATTTTCCGGGAGAGGGCGAGAAGCCCCGCCTGATTGCGCGCGTCAAACGGCTCACCGCCAAGATAGGTGATGCCTTTGATATAGCCCGGGGCGAGCAGGCGAAGAAGCTCATCCATGACAGCCTCCGTGAAAGGCGCGCCATAGTCATAGTCCCAGGCCTCGGGGTTAAAGCAGTCTTTGCAGTGGTGCGCGCAGCCGGAGACAAACAGGCTCACGCGTACGCCCGGGCCGTTTGCAATATCGCAGGGCTTTATGGTTGCGTAATTCATGATATTCCTCCGATCTCGCTTGACAATGCAGGCCAATGTGATTAAAATGTGTGTTCTGATAAAACATGATGTAAGGGGGGCTGCGGGGTGCAGACGCAGGAGGCTCTGGTGTGTGCGCTTTTGGATATGGGGCAGATGCTGCTGCTCTGCGGCGCGGAAATCAACCGCGTGGAAGATACCATGACCCGCATCTGCCGCGCCTATGGCGCGCAGAAGGCAGATATTTTTGTGATCACGTCTGATATCGTGCTGACGATCTCGTTTGCCGGCGGCGCGGCTCTGACGCAGACAAGGCGCATCGAGCAATCGGCAGCGTTTGACTTTGAAAAGCTTGAGCGGCTCAACGCCCTCTCGCGCGCGGTCTGCGCCCAGCCGATTCCGGCGCAGGAGCTTTGTGAGCGGCTTGCGCAGATCAGGAGCGAAGCGCCCGCAAAGACCACGCGCTATGCCGGAAGTGTTCTGACGGCGGGCGTCTTTACGGTCTTTCTCGGCGGCGGCTTTTCTGACGCGCTCTGCGCTGCGCTGGTCGGTGCGCTGGTCGCGCTGCTGCAGCAAAGGGTGCAGCCGCTGTTTCGCAATGCGGCTTTTTTCCAGCTGCTGACGGGGCTGCTCTCTGGCAGCCTGATCTGCCTGGCAGGGCGGCTGTGGCCGGGGCTGTCGGTTTCGCATATTTCCATCGGTGTGATTATGCTGCTCATTCCGGGTGCGGCGCTGACAAACGCGGTGCGCGAAATGCTGGTCGGGCACACGATCTCGGGGCTTTTGCGGCTATTTGAGTCGCTGCTGCTTTCGTTCATGCTGGCGGCCGGCTTTGGTAGCGCCATGTATTTTCTGGGGGTGTAGAGATGCTGCGGGAGCTGATGACCGCGTGGCTTGCCACGGCGGGCTACTGCATTTTGATGAATGTGCCGCGCAGGCTGTTTCTTCCGGCCACGCTTGGCGGGATGCTCGGCTGGGGGATGTATCTTCTTTTGAAGGAGCAGATCGGGGGCGTGTTTTATCTTCTGGTGCTGGTCGGCGCAATTTGCGCGGCCTGGTCAGAGCTGGCCGCGAAGCGGACAAAAGCGCCTGCAACGATTTTTCTCATTCCGGGGCTCATTCCGCTCGTTCCGGGCGGCTATGCGTACAACACGATGCTTGCGCTGGTGCAGAGCGATTTTGCGCGCATGCGAAGCTATGCGCTTTTGACCGCGAAATGGGCGGGCGGCCTGGCCGCAGGCATCAGCCTGGTCGCGGTCGTACACCAGCTGCTCTACCGCCCGCGCAAAAAGGCAGAAAACACAGGCAGATAGCTTGATTGGGAAAGGCTTGCGCCTTTCCCAATTGCTTTTTACAGCTACAGAATGCAACGAGCGGTAAACAAAATCAAGAGCGGAATGCTACGATGCAGCACGCCGCTCTCTACAAAAGCAATTGCTTTTCAATTATGTACCCCATTATATGCGGCGTCGTGTAAATTGTCAAGTACCTTTTTCAGGAAACGATAAGTGCTGCAAAGCTTTTCGTTGGTTACGAAATAGCTTGCATTTTTACAAACACGCTGGTTCATAAAGTCTGTCAGCTCATCATAACGCTTTTTCTTTGAGGGAAGCGAAACAAGCGCGTCATAAACATACAGCAGTGTTACCATGTTATAAGCAAATTTGCTGTGCAGGTTTGACTTTCGGGAAGAGGGCGAAATGTTCGGCATGCTTCCAACAAATTTTGTGATATCGCTGTGTGGCTGCTTTGTAGAGTCCAGACGTGCCGGGATTCTGTTTATCAGGCAGTTACTGTGGGCAGCGGCATTGCGAAAATCACGGACAATGTTCATATGCGCGTTATTAAGGAATGGAATCTGATAGGTTTCTGCGTAAAACGTGCAGAAGTGCAGCAATGTGCCAAACGATATGACTTCTACAAAGACCCATGCGGGAAAGTACGGATAGTAGCGCGCAATCAAATCTTTACAGTATTCGCCGGACTTTCGGTTTTGAATCTGACGCAGGGTCTGAAAAGACGATTCACCTGCAAGAAATCTCTTTACACCTTCGTAACCATCGTCCAGAGGATTTGATTCGATCCTGCTCAGGAGCTGTACCTTGATGGCATGTTCAATATCCAGACACATTTGCAGAATATGATAGCGCAAATGCATGTCAATGGTTGAAAGCTCTTTCAGATATCCAAAATCCAGATTGATATACTGCCCGCTGCGCTGACCGGAGGTACATTTTGCATAGTTTTCCCGATAAGCGGCAAGCTTCATATAATAATTGTTGTGCAGAAGAAAATCTCGCGCTTCGTCTTCGGAAACCTCATGAAAAGTAATACCCTTGTGCTTCATATGCTGAAGCTGCTCATCGACGGAAAGCATTTGCTTCATGACAGCGTTCCTCCTAAAGCTGCATTTGCGAGGCTTACAGATGCAGAACGCGGTCGCGGATCTCCTGGGTACGCCCCTGATTCCAGTACTGCGTGCCGATGTAGCCGCAGGTGCGGCGGGCGACGTTCATCTTCGACTGGTCGGTGTTGCCGCACTGCGGGCACGTCCAGACGAGCTTGCCGTCGGCGTCTTCCTTGATCTCGATCTCGCCGTCGAAGCCGCAGACCTGGCAGTAGTCTGATTTGGTGTTCAGCTCGGCGTACATGATGTGCTCATAGATAAACTTCATGACCTCAAGCACAGCGTCGATGTTCTGCTGCATGTTCGGCACTTCGATGTAGCTGATCGCGCCGCCGGGGCTGAGCGCCTGGAACTGAGACTCGAACATGAGCTTGTCAAAGGCGTTGATGTTCTCCGAGACGTGGATGTGATAGGAGTTTGTGATATAGTTTTTGTCGGTGATGCCCTCGACGATGCCGAAGCGCTTTTGCAGGCACTTGGCAAATTTATAGGTCGTCGACTCCAGCGGCGTTCCGTAGAGCGAGAAGTCGATGTCGGTCTTTTCCTTCCAGCGGCGGCAGGCATCGTTCATATGCTGCATGACCTCGAGCGCAAAGGGCGTGGCCGCAGGGTCGGTGTGGGACTTTCCGGTCATGTACTTGACGCACTCATAGAGCCCCGCATAGCCAAGGGAGATGGTCGAGTAGCCGCCGTAAAGGAGCTTGTCGATCGGTTCACCCTTTTGCAGCCGTGCCAGCGCGCCATACTGCCAGAGGATGGGGGCAGCATCGGAAAGCGTGCCCTTGAGGCGCTCGTGGCGGCACATAAGACCACGGTAGCAAAGCTCAAGCCGCTCGTCGAAAATTTTCCAGAAGCGGTCGAGCGCACCGCCGGAGGACAGCGCCACGTCAACAAGGTTGATCGTCACGACGCCCTGATTGAATCTGCCGTAATACTTGGGCTTGCCCGGTTCATAGTTTCCGGCGTTTGCGATATTGTCCCAGCCCGTGCCGGAGCGGTCGGGCGTCAGGAAGCTGCGGCAGCCCATGCAGGTGTACACGTCGCCGTGGCCGGCGGTCTCGCCCTTGGAGAGCTTGAGCTCACGCATCTTCTTTTCCGAGATATAGTCCGGCACCATGCGCTTGGCCGTGCAGCGGGCGGCAAGCTTTGTCAGATACCAGAATTTTGAGTCTTCTCTGATATTGTCTTCCTCAAGCACATAGATGAGCTTCGGGAAGGCGGGGGTGATCCAGACGCCGGCTTCATTTTTGACGCCCTCGATGCGCTGGTTGAGCGTTTCCTCGATGATGATGGCAAGATCTCTCTGCTCCTGCTCGCTTCTGGCCTCGCCAAGATACATGAAGACTGTGATAAAGGGCGCCTGGCCGTTGGTCGTCATGAGCGTCACGACCTGATACTGGATGGTCTGTACGCCGCGGCGAATTTCCTCGCGCAGACGCTTTTCAACGACCCGTGCGATGGCCTCCTCGCTGGCCTCCGTTCCAAAGTCCTTGAGCTCTTCGATAACGGCCTTGCGGATCTTCTTGCGGGAGATATCCACAAAGGGCGCAAGATGGGTCAGGCTGATCGACTGGCCGCCATACTGGTTCGAGGCGATCTGGGCGATGATCTGCGTTGCGATGTTGCAGGCGGTCGAGAAGCTGTGGGGCTTTTCGATGAGCGTGCCGGAGATGACCGTGCCGTTCTGGAGCATATCCTCAAGGTTTACGAGGTCGCAGTTGTGCATATGCTGGGCAAAATAGTCTGCGTCGTGGAAATGGATGATAC
>CAZXIW010000041.1:11926-15966 GCA_964640905.1 uncultured Oscillospiraceae bacterium | reverse complement strand
CTCCTAAGCGGCAGGTCGGAGGTTAGAGTCCTCTCTGGGGTGCCATTGCCGCCGCGGGCGCTGTGCGCCTGCGGCGGCTTTTTTTTGCTTGGGGCGGGGGCGGGGAAATGGAAATAAATTTCCGGCATTGACAAAAAGAGAACTTGGGGTATAATAGCGCTAGGGTAAGCTTGCTTGCCCGCGCAGGCTGCGTTTTGCAGCGCGCAACAATTTCATATCACATCCGAGACGTGTAATCGCAGGCCACAGCCGAAAACGGCTGAGTCTGCGACGAAAAAGGAAAGGTAACCAATCCACTCGACCGGAGCTGTGAGCGAGAGGCCGTTCCAAAGCAGCGCATGCTGTGTGCCTGAAAGGGAGTCATTGCAGGGGGTCAACCTCTGTGAGAAGGTAGGAAACGGACGCGGGGCATTTGCCTCAGATCGCAAGTCAGAAGAATTGCTGTCAGGATGCCGCGAGGCATTCAAAGGATGAAAACATTTCAGGACGAGCTCCCCTGATGTTGAAGCGGTGCGCGCAGATTTTGGAGCTGTGCGCACTTTTTATATCCGTAAGCGGGAAGCCGTCATTTGAAAGCAAATGACGGCTTTTTTGCGTATACATGCCCGAGGGGCGTTTTTATACGGTCAGATCATCAAATAAAGAAAAGGAGAAACCCACCATGAAAAAACGGATCATCAGTCTGCTTCTGGCGCTGGTTATGCTCATCGGCATGCTGCCGGTGAATGTGCTGGCGGTGGATGCAGACGGCGCGGGGGAGGGGCTGGTCTCGATCGAGACGAGTCTTGACAGCGCGCTGGAAAACGGTACGTTTGAGACAGACGCGCAGACGCTGACACTCAGCGCCCGCGCAAGCTTGAACGGCGCGCCGCTCAGCCACACGGCAGAGCTTGACGGCGAGACGCTGCGCGGCGAGGAGGCCGACGGCTGGAGCGTATATACGCTCCGCTTCCCGCTTGCGGGAAGCTATGTGCTTTGTCTGCGCGCGGCGGACGCGGAGCGGACATTGACGTTCGTCTATGCGCCGCAGGAGGACGAGAATGACAGCACGCCGGAAGACAGCGATGCAGCCCCGGCGGCTGGCGATGCTGCTCCGGCAGCTGGCGATGCTGCTCCGGCAGCTGGCGATGCTGCTCCGGCAGCTGGCGATGCAGCCCCGACGGTAGGCGATGCCACTCCGACGGTAGGCGATGCAGTCCCGACGGTAGGCGATGCAGTCCCGACGGTAGGCGATGCAGCCCCGACAGTAGGCGATGCAGCCCCGACGGCTGGCGATGCAGCCCCGACGGTAGGCAGTGCTGCTCCAACGGTAGGCAGTGCCGCTCCGGCAACTGGCGATGCAGACAAGGGCGAATCCGAAGACAAGCCCGAAACGAAGCCGCAGACCGAGCCGGAAAGCCCGGCGCAGAAGCCCGCGCGCGTTGCGCTGCAGGACGCAGGGCTTGGCAGCGTGCGCGTGATCGTGGAAAACAACACGACAAAAGGCGCTTACGGAAACTTCTGGATGGATGATGCGACCGAGTGGACCGGTACGCGCATCGACATGACCGTTCCGCTCCAGCAGAACTCGACGGCGCTGAGCGTGGTCGTGGACGCGGTCAAGAGCAAGGGATACACCATTTATGAAAATCTCACAACGCTGGAAGAACCGACAAGCTATATTGCGGCCATTGACGGCCTGAAAGCAGACTCTTCGAGCGGCTCTTATTCCGGCTGGATGGTTTCCCTCAACGACTGGTATACCGCGATGGGCATTGCCAGCTACACCTATCAGAACGGCATGCTGAAAGACGGCGATGTGGTTCGCGCGAGCTACAGCGTGACCGGCGGCAGCGATGTTTCGAGCTGGTATAATAAGAGCGACAAGAAGCTTGCTGATCTGACGCTTACGGGCGGGGCACTGAACCCGGACTTTGCAAGCAGTACGAATGAATATGAGCTGGTGGTCGGTGAGACGGGGAGCGCAAGCGTCAGTGTGACGCCTGCGGCCGACAACAAGGTCTTTCTGGCCTGCACCTACCTGAATCTGAGGGAAAGCGAACTTGCAAACCTCAGCGAGACGAGCTGGTATCAGCATGACAAGCTCGTCGGAAGAGGCAGGAGCGTCACCGTCAACGAGGGCGACACACTCTACGTTGTAGTCGGCGCGAAGAGCTGGCCGAGCATGGCAAACGGAAGCTATGGCTGCAATGCGGAAACGGTTGAGCCGCGGGTCTATAAGCTCAAGGCCGTCAAGACCGCGACCGATCTGAACGCGGGCTTTGATGATTATTTTTCCGATTCGGTGAAGGACGTTGCGACGATCACAAACGACGAGACGTATCCGTTCGCGGTGGAAAGCGGCGTTCTCAAGTCCTCCAATGCGGGCAAGGGCGACTCCGACGCGGCCATTACCTTTACGTTTAACAAGGCGGCAAAGCTGACCTTCTCGTATAAGGCGTCCTGCGAAGGCGGATACGGCACATATCTGTATGACTATCTGGATATCCGCAAGAAGGCAGCGGATGCTTCGAGCTACACGACCGTAAATAAATACGGCAGCAAGACGGTTACGGAGTTTGCAGAATACTCCATCGAAATGCAGGCAGGCGAAAGCCTCCAGCTGGCATATAAGAAAGATTCCAGCAGCGATGGCGGCGACGACTGCGTGTACTTAAAAGATTTTTCGGTCTCGCTGCCGAACAAGGTCATTTTCCACGCCAACGACGGCACGGAGAAGACGGCAGAGCAGGCCGTCTTTGGAAGCGGCAATCTGAGCGCGAACACCTTCACCCGCGAGGGCTACCGCTTTGACGGCTGGGCCACGAGCGCGGCAGGCACGGTTTCGTATCCTGACGGCGCGGAAATTACGCTTTCGGGAAGCGACGTTGATCTCTACGCGGTCTGGACAAAGGTCTGGAAAGTCACCTTCCCGCAGATGCCGGCGGGCGCGGCCATCACCGTCAAGCAGGACGGGACGGTCATCGAGCCGAGCGAGGCGGGCGTCTGGATTCTGGCGGACGGAAGCTACACGGTCTCGGCAAGTCTCTTTGGCTATGTGGCAAAGGAAAATATAGCGTTTACGGTCAGTGGCGCGGATGTTGCGTCGACCGAGACGCTTGAGAGCGCGGCAAAGACGACCGTGACCTTCACGTTTACCGGCCTTGCCTCCGGCACGCAGGCAACGCTCACGGTTTTGAACTGTGAAAACACCGCCATGCCGCCTAAGACGGAGGGCGCATATGTCTATGAGCTTCCGGCGGGCGAATATACCTACAGCGTGTCGGCCAAGGGCTACAAGACGGTCAAGCCGACGGCGCTTACCGTCAGCGGCGAGAGCCAGAGCGTCACAGTCACCATGACGGCGCTTGGCAAGTGGGACGGCGCGACGGTTGCCGAAAGCTTTGCAGGCGGCGATGGCACAAAGGACAGCCCCTATGAAATTGAGTCCGGCGCGGAACTTGCGTATCTGAGCGCGCTCATCGCAGACGGCGCTTCGGGGCATAACTATAACACCTATTATGTGCTGACGGCAGACATTGATCTGGACGGAAAAGACTTTACGCCGATCGGCAATGATTCGGGTCACGTCTTTGCCGGTAAGTTTAACGGCGCGGGGCACACGATCTCGAATCTCAAGGTCAACAAACCGGACGCCAGCAACGGCGGCCTCTTTGGCCGCGCGAGCGGAACGATTGAAAATCTGACGCTTGACGGCGCTAACGTCACGGCGGGCAGCGGAAGCTACGGCTACGCAGGCGCGCTGGTGGGCTATCTCACGGGCACGGTTCAAAACTGCCTGGTGAAAAACAGCACCGTTACCAGTACGGGCGATTATGTGGGCGGCATGGTCGGCCAGACAAATTCGAAGCTTACCAAGTGCGGCGTTGTGAAGACTACGGTCTCCGGCGCAAACCGCGTGGGCGGCCTGGTCGGCCAGACGAGCACGTCGGTCGAGATCTGCTACGCGGCAAATATCAGCGTCACGGCCAGCGGCGAGTTTGCAGGCGGCATGGTCGGCCAGACAAATTCGAAGCTTACCAAGTGCGGCGTTGTGAAGA
>CAZXIW010000041.1:5478-11826 GCA_964640905.1 uncultured Oscillospiraceae bacterium | reverse complement strand
GGCGGCATGGTCGGCCAGACAAATTCGAAGCTTACCAAGTGCGGCGTTGTGAAGACTACGGTCTCCGGCGCAAACCGCGTGGGCGGCCTGGTCGGCCAGACGAGCACGTCGGTCGAGATCTGCTACGCGGCAAATATCAGCGTCACGGCCAGCGGCGAGTTTGCAGGCGGCCTGATCGGCTGCACGACGAGCTCTTACGGCACGCTCGCAAAGCTCTTTGCGCGCGGCAGCGTGCAGGCCAAGAACTACGCGGCAGGCATTCTGGGCGGCTATTACTCGGCTTACGGCAGCTCCAAGGCATCGCTTAAAAACTGCTACGCCGTTGTAGACGTCACGGCAACAGATGGCAGCTACGGCGCGCTTGGCGCAAGAAACGTCAGCCCGACGGCGGCAAACAGCTTCTACTATGAAGGCTCGAGCTTCTCCGGAACCGAGGTCGCAGGCGGCACGGCGAAGACGCTTGAAGAGCTCCGGAGCGCGGACGTACTTGCAGAGCTTGGCACAGGCGACTTTGCAACCTACACCGAGGGTAACCAGACCATCAACGCAGGTCTTCCGTATCTGAAGGCCGCGCCGGCGATGGAAAAGACCACGCTCACGAACCTCACTGTGCCCACGATCTCGTGGAGCGGCAAGACGGCCAGCTGGGCAGCCGTCACGGGCGCGACGGGCTATCAGGTCACGCTCACAAAGTCCGGCGAAACCACCCCTGCTTACATGGGAAAGCAGACGGAGCTGAGCCGCGACTTTACGACCGAAATTGAGCTTGGCGGCAGCGGCAGCTACACCGTCTCCGTCACAGCCCTTGGCGACGGCGAGCGCTACGCAGATTCTCCTGCGGCAGCGAAAGAGGAAACCTTCTCGGTTACGACAGGAAACGTCCTCTTTACCATCACGCGGGCAGACGGCCTTGCGTTTGCGGAAAACAACCAGCCGGTCATCAACGTGACACTGGCAGACGGAAAGACAACGCTTTCCTTCACAAACAACACGGCAAAGCCGCTCCCGGTTGGAAGCTATACCTACACGGTCGCGGCCAAGACCTTTGGCACGCAGACAGGAAGCTTTACCTTAACGGAAGCTGGCCAGACGATCGAGCTTGCGCTTGTCTACAGCCCCATCTGGGACGGCGAGACAACGCTTGAGCCTGCCAAGGACGAGGCGGGAGTCTATCAGATCTCGAACGGCTATGAGCTTGCCTGGTTCCGCGACGAAGTAAACAGCTCGTCGCTCAACAACAGTCTCAGCGCAAAGCTGACAGACAACATTGACCTCGGCGGCCACGCATGGGACGCCATCAGCCTCTTTACCTCAGGCTATCCTTCGCGCGGCTACACGGGAACGTTTGACGGCAACGGCAAGAAGATCTCAGGACTGAACCCGGCCGGCGCGCAGATCGGCAGCAAGGTTCAGGGCGCGGGTCTGTTTGGCTGCGTCTACACCGGCGGCACGGTCAAGAATCTGACGGTCGAGGGTGCGCTTGACGCGGTGCAGTATTCCGGCGGCGTGGCGGCGATCGTTGCGGGCGGCACGGTTGAAAGCTGCGTGAGCCGCATGAGCATCACCACAAAGCTCACGAGCGGCAACGCCTTTGTCGGCGGCGTGGTTGGTAGTACCTATTCAGCCGCGTCTGTGATCCGCGGCTGCCGCAACGAGGGCGCGATCGACTGCGCGGCGGTCGGCTATGTCGGCGGTGTGCTCGGCCAAAGCACGAACGGCAGCACGGTTGAAAACTGCGTGAATACCGCAAGTGTGAAGGGCGCGGACCGGGTCGGCGGCATTGTCGGCCATAACAGCGCGGTGCTTACGGCCTGCTATAATGAGGGCAGCGTCACCGGCACGAAGGGCGATATCGGCGGCATTGCCGGTTTTGCAAATTACAATCTGGTCAAGAACTGCTTTAACGCGGGTAGCGTCACCGGCGGCAAGGCCAACATCGGCGGCGTGATCGGCCAGCTCAGTAACAGCGGAAGCTACGCAGGCTCGATGGCAGGATGCCTCAACAGCGGCGAAGTTTCGGCGACTGATTCGAGCATCGAAGCTGTCGGCGCGCTGGTCGGCGCGGAAAAATCCAGCCCGGCGAACAGCATTTTGGGCAGCTATTATCTGAACACGACCTATACCAAGGCCATCGGCGCAAACGCGCAGGAGACGGACGAGGTAACGGCCATCACGAGCAGCGAACTCTCGAAAAAGGCGCTCATCGGCCTTCTTGGCGGCGCGTTTGCAAGCGTGCCGGGAAGAAGCACACCGGGCTTCTTCTGGCAGAGCGCGCAGGCGAAGGCCGTTGTGACCTTCCTCGCGCCGGAGGGCGCGGCGGTCGAGGTTACGGGGAAGACGGCAGTCTCCGGTGAGCCGGGCGTCTATGAGCTGGAAAACGACACATATTCCTACACCGTGACGAAGACCGGCTTTGACCCCGCCGCAGGAACGGTGACGGTTGCAGGCGAGAGCCAGAAGGTGGAGATCAGCCTGCATGCTGAGACCTTCGCAGTTACCTTTACCGTCAACACCCCGGGCGCAGAGCTTACGGTTCAGAACGAGGCGGGCGTGGCTATGAGCCCCACGGCGGAAAATGCCAATGTCTACCGCCTGCCGAATGGCACGTATACCTACACAGTCTCAAAGTTTGGCTTTACGAGCCAGACCGGCACGGTAGAGGTTGCGGGGACTGCGGTAAATGTTCCTGCTATCACGCTTGTGGGCGAGACGATGTACACCGTGACGTTTACCTTCACGGATGAAGAGGACCTGCCTACCACCCCGGTCTCTCTCACGCTCAAGGCGGGCGAGATCACGGTAAGCCCCGACAGCGCGGGAACGTTCGTTTACTCTGTCCCGGCGGGAAGCTATACCTACAAGATCGAGGACACGAGATATTACACGGTCGAAGACACGCTCACGGTCACGAATGCGAATGTCACGAAGGCGATTCGTCTGGAGTTTGACCGCACCTGGGACGGCGAGACGAAGACCGAGGTAACGCCGACTGCGGAGGGCATCTATGAGATCTCCAACGCGGCAGAGCTTGCCTGGTTTGCAGCGCAGGTCAACAGCGGAAGCACGACCTACAGCGCAAAGCTCACGGCAAACATCTATATTAACAACGGCGGCAGCACGAACACTTGGACTTCCATCGGCGGCTACTCCAAGGAGTATACCGGCACGTTTGATGGAAACGGCAAGAAGATCTACGGCCTGAACGCGCCGCTCTTTGGCTACAACGGCGCAGGAAGCCTTGTGAAGAATCTCACGGTTTACGGTGAGATTTCGGGCGAGAGCAACGTCGGCGCGATCTGCGCGGCAAGCTACGGCTCGTTTGAAAGCTGCGTGAACTATGCCAAGGTCAGCGCGACCGGCCAGCGCGTGGGCGGCATCGTCGGCGTCTGCTACGCGGGCGGCAGCATCAAAAACTGCGTGAACCACGGCGCGATCTCTTCCAGCAACACAGGCTATTCTGAAACGAATTCGTATGCCAATGTCGGCGGCATCGCGGGTATGAGCTATGTTCCGGTCTCCGGCTGCTACAACACCGGCTCTGTCACGGCCAGCTCCGACACCTATGGCGGCAGCGAGGCAGGCGGCATCGTCGGCACACTCTCCGGCGCGGCGCTCACGCACTGCTATAACACCGGAACAGTCTCCGGCGCGCACCGCTCGGGCGGCATCATCGGCACGGCAACCGGCGGCGCGGCCATCGTCTCGAACAGCTACAACGTCGGCACGATCACGGTCATCGGCACGGCGCTGAACCCGTACTGCGGCGCGGTCGCGGGCGAGCTTCAGAACAGCGCAAGCGTGCAGAACTGCTATTTCCTTGACAAGTGCTACGTCTACACGAAGGGCGATACGGTTCACACGAACGAGGGCATTGGCAACTCGACATCGGAAGGCGTTGTCATTGACGCGGCAACGTGCAAGACGGCTTCTGAAATGAAGCTGGACGCCTTTGCGGTCGCCCTCAGCCCGACGGAAAAGGCATTTAACGTTGACAACGAAAATCTCAACGGCGGCTACCCCGTCCTCTCCTGGCAGGGTGGGCGCGCACCGGAAGCTTCGCAGGATGAAAAGGACGTTGCGGCAGATAAGCTTGCCTTGAGCGTCACGCCGAGCGTTGTGACAGCGAGCGGAAAGCTGACGCTGGCATCCTCCGGCGCGAATGGCTCGAAGATCACATGGAGCAGCAGCAACGAGGCAGTCATCAAAAATGACGGCACGGTGACCCTTCCGACGGAAACGGACGCAGCTGTGACCCTTACGGCAACCATCTCCAAGGGCACGGCCAGCGACACGAAGGAATTTACCATCACCGTCAAGACGCAGGCCTCGGCCGACAAGGCAGAGCTTGATAAGATCGTAGAAAAGCTGAAAAAGACCTTCCGCGTGGCCTACAACGTGGCGGGCGCGAACGTGACCGACACGGTCAAAGAGGCGCTGGAGGCGGCCATCGATGCAAGCGGCGCGGCCCTTGCGGCAGATGACATTACCGTCACGCTTGAAAACGTGGGAAGCGTTGCCTACGGCAGCGATACCAACCCCATTGCAGAAGACGGCGCAGTGACCTATTACTACGCCGATCCTTCAACCAGCCCCATCAACGGCGACTTGCAGGTAAACGGCGTCAGCTTCAGGCTCACGGTAGAGAGCGGCGCGAATGTGACGCTGGAGAGCTGCATGGTTCAGATCCCGTGGGATCAGGCCAGAGTCCAACAGGAGATGCAGAAGGCGGCAGATCTTCTGACCTTTGAGACGATCAAGGGCGAAAACACCGACCAGACGCAGGTCACAAAGAATCTGGTGCTGCCGTATAAGCTCGACGGCTACGGCTGGGCCACGATCAGCTGGACGGCGTATCCGATGACGGTCGTGAGCATTACGGATAACGGCGTTCTGGCAGACTCGGTCGGCAAGGTCACGCCGGCAGAGGCAGACACGGAAGTGACGCTCGACGCGTTGTTCACGTTTAATAAGAACAATGAAGAGGCAGACGGCATCATCACCGTCTCCAAGCAGATCAAGATCACCGTCCCCGGCAAGGCCAGCGGCTATCAGGCGTCGATCGACGCGGCGCTTGAAAAGTTCACGCTTGCAGAGCTCAAGTACGCCGCAGGCGCGCAGAAGGACGCAGTGATCGATCCCGATGCGGTGAGCGACGCGGTGAGCCTGCCGACGCCCTCGAAGCTTGGCATCGACGGCGGCAAAAACGGCTTTAAGGTTCTCTACACGGCAAGCGTTTCCTCCGGCACGTGCCCGGTAAGCATCTCGGGCTACCGCGCAAACGTTGTCCGCCCGATCGCGGAGACGGCCACGGAAGTGACGCTCAAGCTGACAATCACCAAGCAGACCGATGGCGTTCTGAATCCCACTTACACAGGCTCGAAGGAGCTGAAGATCAAGATCTCGCCGCTGAAGCCGAGCGAAATTACGGCGGAGGCCACACTTCTTGACAAGGTCAAGGCGGAGATCTTCGCAGGTCTCAATGACAATAAGAACGTAGCAGCCGACGCCATCACGCAGAATCTGCATGCGTTCAAGGAAGCGTATCTGGATGAAAGCGGAAAGCTCTGCTGGGTTTACAATGTAAAGGATGCGAAGAATATCGGCATCGTCCCGACCGATCTTCCGAAGGACGGCTACGACGAGAGCTACAACCTCTTCCATTCCTCAAGCCCCAGCGTCATCAAGCACGAAAATCTGCTTGTGACCTGCCCAGAGACGGAAAATGAAGTGGTCACGATCACGCTGATGCTCAAGAGCTATCGCTTTGGCGACTACTATGAGACCTACAAGGACGATGAAACCTATGGTGAGGTCTTTAAGCGCCTGGCAGGCGAGCAGGTCACGCTGACGCTGACGGTTCTGAGTAAGGCCGAGCAGAAGACGGCATCCGATCTCGCGGCGGCAATCGACGCACTGTTCCCGGTCACGGCGGCAAGCGGTGACGCAATCGAGAGTGCGCAGGCGGCTTATAACGCGCTTTCAAGCGGCGGCAAGAAGCTCGTTGCAAACGCGGACAAGCTCGCGCAGGCGAAGAGCGAATACGACGCACTGGTTGCAGGCGCCGAGCAGGAGCAGAAGGATAAGGACGCGGCAGCGGCAGTTGACGCGCTGATCGATGAGATTGGCGAGGTCACGCTTGAAAGCGAGGCTAAGATCAATGCCGCGCTGGAGGCCTATGATGCTTTGAGCGAGAACGCAAAGAAGCACGTCAAAAAGCTTGCAGCGCTGAAAAAGGCGAAGGGCGATTATGACGCGCTGCTCGAAGCCGCCGAGCAGGAAAAGAAGGACAAGGCCGCGGCAGCGGCAGTTGACGCGCTGATCGATGAGATTGGCGAGGTCACGCTTGAA
>CAZXIW010000041.1:0-5378 GCA_964640905.1 uncultured Oscillospiraceae bacterium | reverse complement strand
AGCGAGGCTAAGATCAACGCTGCGCAGAGTGCGTATGATGCTTTGAGCGACGGCGCAAAGACGCACGTCACGAAGCTCGAGGCTCTCACGCAGGCAAGAAAGCGCCTGGCAGAGCTCAAGGCGCAGGGCTATGAGGCGGCGCGGAAGAATGTTCTTGACTACATCAAGGCGACAACGACGAAGCCCACGGCGCTTGCAAGCACGAAGGGCGAATGGACAGTCTTCTCGGCGGCGCGCGCCGGGCGGAAGACGGCAAGCTATCAGAGCTGGTATGAGCAATATCTTGAAACCCTCGAGGCAGTTCTGACGAGCACGAACGGCACGTTCAGCAAGAGCACCGAGTATGCGCGTGTGGTTCTGGCGCTGACGGCGATGGGGCAGGATGCGGCAAGCGTCCAGGCGGGCGGCAAGACGTATGATCTTGTTACGCCGCTTACCCGCAAGACAGGCGGCAGCTATGACGCGGCAACGGTCGGAACGACGAGCGCGGCGTTCGCAATCATCGCCCTTGACTCGAAGCCCTACAGCGCGCAGGGCGCAAATGCTGCGCGCGAGATGGTGGCAGAGCTTCTGACAAAGCAGCTTCCCAGCGGCGCATGGGCCATCAGCGAGGCAAACAGCAATGAAGACATTGACGCAACGGCAATGATTCTGGCAGCCCTTGCAGGCCATAAGAGCGAAAGCGGCGTGCAGGCGGCCATCGACAAGGCAGTTTCCTATCTTGCAGCGACGCAGGGCGCAAACGGCGGCTATGGAAACGCCTGCACGGACGCGCAGGTCGTAACGGGGCTCTCGGCTCTCGGCATTGACTGCGCGGCAGGCGATTTTGCAAAGGCCGGCGGCAGTGTTCTCTCGAGCCTTCTTTCCTATCAGCTCTCCTCCGGCGGCTTTGCATATGACGCGGCAAGCATGACATCGGAAAATGATATGACGACCGAGCAGGCAGCCTACGCCCTTGAGGCTTACTACCGCATGAAGCACAGCCAGAAGCGGCTTTATGATCTGAGCGACGCAGAAAACCTTCTGCCGGAGGATTCTTCGGTGGAAGCGGTCGAGGCGCTCATTGATGAAATTGGCACGGTCACAAAGACCAGCGGCGAGGCAATTCTGGCCGCGCGCGCGGCCTATGACCGCCTTGACAGCACGGAGAAGGCAAAGGTCAAAAACTATGACGTGCTTGTGCAGGCAGAGGGCGATTACGAGCTCATTCTTGCCGCGCGCAAGAAGGAACTTAAGCAGCTTCTTGCCGAGCAGTATGCGGCGCTCGATCTGACAAAATACAGCGAGGCCGGCCTTGAAAAGCTCCGCAAGGCCTATCAGGATGGTCTGGCGGCGATCGACGCGGCAAAGACTGTGGAAGCAGCCGAAGAGGCTTACCGCCTTGCATCGCGCGCGATTGCCAACGTTCCGACGGGCGGCATGACAGTGACCTTCCGCCTGATTGGCGACCTTGCCCATGAAAACAGCGCACATGAGGAATACGTGACGTGGATTACCACGACAAGCTACAGCCTTACGGCAGGGGACACCGTTGCAGACCTCTTCCTCGAGGCCATGGACGACTATGACCTTCGCGCCGTTGGCGCAACGAGCGGCTATGTTTCGACTATCTACGCGCCCGACTGCCTGGGCGGCTACGCGCTCAGCGAGTTTACCAACGGCAAGAACTCCGGCTGGATGTTCTGCATCAACGGCAAGGACGCGACAGTCGGCATGGACAGCTGCAAGCTTGAAGACGGCGACCGCGTGGTCTGGTACTACACGGATGACTACACAAAATCCTCCGGCGCGCCGTATGCGGCGGACATTACACCTGAGGAATACGTCCGCACAAGGCTTGAACGCATTGTCGACTGCGGCAAGAACGGCACCTACAGCCCGGCGCTTCGCTACTCCGACCTTGGAAAGACCATCACCTTCACCTTTACCCCGGACAAGGGCTACCGCGTGAAGGAGGTCACGGTGGATGGAAAGTCGCTTGGCGCTGTGACGAGCTGCACGGTCAGGAATCTCACGATTGCAACGCGCATCAGCGTGAGCTTCACAAACGGCGCGCTTCCGTTTGCGGATGTTTACGAGACAGACTGGTTCTACGATGACGTGGTGTATGTGTATGAAGAAGGGCTCTTCTCCGGCACAAGCGCAACAACGTTCTCCCCGAACGCGAGCATGACGCGCGCCATGCTTGTGACGGTTCTCTACCGCCTCGAAGGCCAGCCCACAGTGACAGGCCGCAGCGGCTTTGGCGATGTCGTTGTGAACAGCTACTATGAGGATGCTGTTACCTGGGCGGCAGACAATGGCATTGTCACCGGCACGAGCACCTCGACCTTCAGCCCGGAGCAGAATGTGACACGTGAGCAGATGGCGGCCATCCTGTACCGCTATGCGCAGTACAAGAAGTACAATACCGCCGCAAGCTCCAGCCTGACGGGCTTCTCTGACCACGCAAGCGTCTCTGCCTACGCAAAGACCGCCATGCAGTGGAGCGTGGCGGAGGAGCTGATTGGCGGCGCGGCTGGAAAGCTCATGCCCACCGGCAACGCCACCCGCGCACAGGTCGCAGCCATCTTGCACCGGTTCGCAGAAAACATCGCAAAATAACCATTTCGCAACCAGGACTGCCCGGATTTCCGGGCAGCCCTGATTGCCACATTTACAGGGGGAAATACAGATGAGAAAAATCAGGAAAATTTCCGCGTGCCTTCTGATCCTCGCGCTGCTGTTTACTCTGGCTGTTCCTGCCTTTGCAGCATCGAGTGTCCAGAGCGAAATGAACAAGAGCGCCGCCTATATGCTATCCAGCGTCAAAGCGCCGGGGGTCGCTTCGATCGGCGGCGAATGGGTCGTCCTCGGCCTTGCCCGTTCCGGGTATTCCGTCCCGGCCAATTACTATGACGATTACTATGCGCGCGTGGAGAAATACGTCAAAGACTGCTCCGGCGTGCTGCATGAGAGAAAATATACTGAGTTCTCCCGCGTCATCCTCGCGCTCACGGCCATCGGCCGCGACCCTTCCAACGTGGGCGGCTATAACCTTTTGATGGCGCTGGGCGATTTTGAAAAGACCATCTGGCAGGGAGTCAATGGCTCTGCGTTTGCGCTGATCGCGCTCGATTCCGGCAGCTATGAAATCCCCAAAAATCCGGACGCCAGAACACAGGCCACGCGCCAGCTCTATGTGGAGGATATTTTGAGCCAGCAGCTGTCAAACGGCGGATGGAGTCTCAACGGCAGCAGCGATGCAGACCCCGACCTCACGGCCATGGTCTTGCAGGCGTTATCAAAATATCAGAGCCAGAAGAAGGTACAGGCGGCAACGGACAAAGCCCTCACCTGCCTTTCCAACATACAGGATAAAAACGGCGGCTACGCCTCGTGGGAGGATTTGAATGCAGAGTCTGTTGCGCAGGTGATCGTGGCGCTGTGCGAGCTGGGAATCGACCTTGCGGACAGCCGCTTTGTGAAAAACGGCCACACGCTGACAGAAAATCTCCTGTCCTTCCGGCAGGCAAACGGCGGCTTCTACCATGTCCTTGACGGTTCGGACGGCAATAACCAGATGTCCGCCGAGCAGGGCTTCTATGCCCTCGTTGCCATTGACCGCGCGGAAAACGGCCAGAACAGTCTCTACCGCATGAGCGACGCAGCAAAAAGCACCGCAAAACCGGCTGCAAACGTCAAAAAAGGCAATGCCGACCCTTCCGTCAGTGTCCCCAGTGTGAGTGCCCCCGGCACAACGTTCTCGGACATCAAAAACCATGCCAACAAAGCTGCCATTGAAGCGCTGGCCTCCCGCGGCATCATCAACGGCATGGGCGCTGGCAAATTCCAGCCCAACAAGACCATGACAAGAGCCGAATTTGCCGCAATTGTTACCCGCGCCCTCGGTTTCGCCGCAAGAGACACGAAAGCCTTTACCGATGTTCCCAGCTCCAAATGGTACGCCGGTTATATCGGCGCGGCAAATTCGTCCGGCATCGTCAACGGCGTTGGCGGCGGCAAGTTTAACCCCGATGGCACGATCACCCGGCAGGAGGCCGCCGCAATGGTAGCCAGAGCGGCAAAGCTGTGCGGTCTGGACACCGCGATGAGCGCTGCCGCAACGCGCGATATGCTGGCGCAGTTCGGAGATTACCGTTCGGTCGCAGGCTGGGCAAAAGAGGCGATGGCGTTCTGCTATTCTGCCAATATCCTGAACCAGAGCGACCTCAATATCGAACCCACCAAAGCCATCCTGCGCTGCGAAATCGCGCAGATGCTCTACAATATGCTGACTGCTGCGGAGTTGATCTGATATGTTCTGGAAAAAACACAAGTGGAAAATTATCGTCCCGGCGCTGATCGTTCTCGTTCTGGCGGGTGCGTTCGTTTTTGGAGATCAGAATATCCCCGCGCAGACGAAACCCACCAAACAGCCGACCGTTTCTGCCCCGGTGGAAACCTTGCCGGAACAGGCAGAAGAAACGCCGGAAAAATCCGCCGAACCGTCTGCCGAGCTGCCGGAGTTCCAAACCCCGGCAGAGATGGGCGCGGACGCGACTGGTGACTATGAAGAAGTTAACGGCATGATGATCGACACCGGCACAGGCAAAGACAAGTACCTCACAGACCCCGTGCCGGAGGGAAAGCCCACCCCGGTCGAGCCGGAGAACGCGGAGGTCGGAGACGCGGAGTACAGCTGCACGCTGTCCATCTCCTGCGCCACGATTCTGGACAATCTCGATCTGTGCGACCCGGAAAAGGTCGAGCTTGTGCCGGAGGACGGCTGGATTCTGGAGCCAACCGTTGTGACATTCTATGAGGGCGAAAGCGTTTTTAACGTCCTGCAAAGAACCTGTAAGCAGCAGAAGATCCACATGGAGTTCGTCAACACGCCGGCCTATAACTCTGCCTACATTGAGGGCATCGCCAACCTCTATGAATTTGACGTGGGCAATCTTTCCGGGTGGATGTACAGGGTGAATGATTGGTTCCCGAACTACGGGTGCAGCCGCTATGCCTTAAAAGACGGCGATCTTGTGGAATGGGTCTACACCTGCGACCTTGGAAACGATGTCGGCGGCGGATACGCCACAGGGAGCGCAGGATGAGAAACAAAGATGCCTTTTCCGGCTTCCATCCGCTCATCAATTTTTTATATTTTGCGCTCGTTCTGCTCTTTTCCATGTGCCTGATGCACCCGGTCTATCTGGCAATTTCCCTCACCGGGGCGCTGGCGTATGCCATCACGCTGAACGGACAAAGGGCTGTGCGGTTGGCCGTCATGGGGCTTCTTCCCATGGCGGCGCTTGCCGCGCTGGTGAACCCGGCCTTCAACCATGAGGGCATGACGATCCTGACCTATCTTCCCTCCGGGAATCCGCTGACGCTCGAGT
>CAZXIW010000040.1:0-17066 GCA_964640905.1 uncultured Oscillospiraceae bacterium | reverse complement strand
CGTCGATCAGCGCGGGGATACCGGGGGAGGGAGCATACTCCAGAACGGGCTGCTCAAAATGCTTGACAGCATCAAAGAACGCAGCGGGCGTCTCCACATCGGGCTGACCGATGTTCAGGTGGTAGATCTTCTTGCCGGCCGCCTCAGCCGCGACGGCATAGGGGTGGAATTTGCGCATGGGGGAAAGACCGCATTTTTCGATCTTGCTGGAAAATTTCATTTGGGACTACCTCCTTAGATTTTAGAGCGGCATCGTGCGGATTGCACAAAACGCAGCGTCCGTACCTGCCGACTTTCAGCGATTCACCATATTCATAATAGCATATGCTTGCGCAATTTGCAATGCCGCTGCACCTGTTTTTTTCAAAATAGCGGAATTTTTTTGCATTTGCCACAGGAACTGCCCAGCGGCGGCAGAAAATTTCCCGTTTGCGCAAAAAAGTGCAGCGCCGAAAAGCTTCGGCGCTGCACACAGCGTGTCAAAAGAGCCTCGAGCCGTTCGCGCCCACGGGCGCGAATCAAATGAAATCCAAAATTTCCGGGGACATGTGCATCGGAAATTTTACTTTACAGCCCGCAAACGTGAATTTTGGCGGCAAAGCCGCCAAAACTTTGCGATGCAGCGGGCTGCAAACCCTTTGTCAAAAACTCTGAAAGAGTTTTTGACAGTCTCAGTGCAGCGCCGAAAAGCTTCGGCGCTGCACAGGCAGGTTACTTTTCTTCAAGGGTGCTGCTCTTGTAGCGGCTGTAGGCCACAACGATGCGGCGGTTCGGCTCGGTGCCGGTCGAGTAGGTCGTAACGTCGGGATGGTCCTGAAGCGCGGCGTGGATGACGTGGCGCTCATAGGCGTTCATCGGCTCAAGGGTGATGTTCCGGCGGTAGCGCGTGACCTTGCCTGCGACCTTCTGCGCAAGGCGCTGCAGGGATTCCTCGCGCTTGAGGCGGTAGTTCTCCGCGTCGACGTTGATGCGCACGCGCTTATTCTGGCCGCGGTTGACGGCGTAGTTTGCAAGATGCTGAATGGCGTCCAGCGTCTCGCCGCGGCGGCCAATGAGAATGCCAAGATTCTCGCCGACCAGATCAACGCTGTAGCTCTCGTCTGCGGTCTTCATGGCGTGCGGCACAGCGTCAGAGCCCATATGTACAAGCAGCCCCTGAATGAACTGCTCAATGCGCTCCTCCGTTGAGCCGGGCTCTGCCGGAGCATAGACCTTCGGCTCGGCGGGCGCGGCTTCCTTCGCGGCGGGCGCGGGATTTTTTGCGCGCTCGGGCTTGGGCTGCTTCGGCCGCTCGGATTTCGGCGGGCGCTGCTTTTCGGCGCGGGGCTTTGCCTCGGCGGGCTTTGCGGCTGCGCGCTGCTCAGCCGGGCGCTGCATCGGCGCGGCAGCCGGGGCGATGACCTTCGGCGCGGGCGCGGCGGTATCGTCAGATTTTGCAGGCACGGGCTTTTTGGGCTTGCTTCTCGATGCGCTGGACAGAGCCGGCGCGGGTGCGGCGGGCTCATCCGGTGCTTCATAGGTCAGCTTGATTTTTGCGGGTGAGGCGCCGATGCCGAAAAAGCCGGACTTCGGCGTTTCCAGAATCTCGACGGACACGCTGTCGCGATCCATGCCCAGCTGCGTTAAACCGGCCTCAATGGCCAGATCGATGGTCTTGCCGGTTGCCGTAATAAATTTTTCCATATCTTACTCCTCGCTCTGGCTTTCTGCACCGGAAGAGGCTTCGGGCTTTGCCGGGTACTTCTGATAGCGCTCAGCCTGATAGGCGCGGCCACGGCAATAGGGGCGCTCGGCGATGCCGGAAAGAGGCTTGTTTTCCACGGTCTCCGGCGTCGGATTCTTCTTGGCGGCATAGTCTCTTGCTGCCTTCTCCGCCGCTTCCTTTTCCTGCTGCTTCAGCTTTTTCTTACTTACATTGTCCATAATGCCGTCGGGGTTCTGCTCGCGGCGTGCCTGGCGCTGGAGCTCCTTTTCGATCTCCTCGGCGCGGCGCTTGGCGGCAAGCTCCTGCTTGACGGCGTCCTCGGCGGTATAGGCCTTGCGGAAATGCTTCGTGAGGAAGACATCCTGCACCGTGCCGAACACAGCCTGCGCGATCCAGTAGATCGAGATGGCCGCCGGCATGGAGAAGCCGATCCACAGCGACATCAGCGGCATCATGAGCATCATGGTGGTGTTGGTCTGGTTGGCGGTTCTGGTTGCGTCCTTGTCGACCTCGCCGTCGGCGTTGGTGGCGACCTGGTTGTTCATCTTCTGGCTGATATACATGGTCAGAAGCTGCGAACCGGCGGAGAGCACCGGGATGAGGAACAGGCCAAATTCGCTCCAGCCCTCGCAGTCCCAGAAGCGGAACGTCGGGATGGCGGCCAGATCAATGCCAAGGAACTGGAAGTCGATATTCTGGATGTTGGCTGCTGCCGTTACAGCGGTATTTTTGAGCGCCTCGGCAAACTCACCCAGATGACCGGCTGCGGCCAGCTCTGCGTAATACGTGTTTTTGCCAAGGTCAACGCCGCTGGCCTGAATGAAGGCGACGATCGCCGCCGAGACCGAGCGGGAGTTGTGCAGCATGTAGGTGATCGGCTCGCGGATGACATAGTAGAGAGGGAACAGAATCAGAAGCGGGATAAACGACCACAGGCAGCCGCCCGTAGTGGAGACGCCCTCTTCCTTGTAAAGCTGCATGACAGCCTGCTGATATTTCTGCTGGTCGCCGGCGTATTTGACCTCGAGCGCCTTGACCATCGGGGAGATCCGCGACATTTTGAGCATGCTCTTTTTGCTCTTGATGCTCATCGGGAGCAGCACGAGCTTGACGATCAGCGAGAACAGAATCAGCGCCACGCCATAGTTGCTGGAGAAGACATACAGCCAGTCCAGAAGATAACCGAACGGAACGCGGATGATATCAGACAGGCTGGTCTTGTCCTTGGTTTCCTCTGCGGCTTTCTCTGCCGCAGCCTCGGGCGCCAGCACCACGGTTTCCTCTGTGCTGGCTTCACTGCTGCTGCGCGAGACACAGGCCGTCAGAGACAGAACCATGAGCATGGCCAGCAGCAGGGCTAAGAATCTTTTCATGTTGAATCCTCCAATTGTGGGGATGCCGGGCAGGAGAAGCTTCTCCTATGGCACCGGATCAAAGTAGTCTCCCTTATTAAAAGGGTTGCACCGCAGCAGCCGCTTAAAAGCCAGCCAGCCGCCCTTCCCTGCGCCATATTTCTCGATGGCCTCCAGCGCGTACTGCGAGCAGGTCGGTGAAAACCGGCAGCGCGGCGGAAAGGCCGGGGAGATCTGGCGCTGATAAAAGCGAATGAGCAGAAGAAAGATCTGTTTCATACCGGCCGCGCCTCCTCTTCGGCGCTGTAGATTCCAAGCTCCTTTGCCAAATGCAGATAAGCCCCCTCCAGCTGGTGGTAAGAGGCCGTCATGGCTGCACTGCGCGCAACGATCACCAGATCGTAGCCGCGCTCGAAGCCCTGCTCATGCAGGCGGTAAATTTCGCGCAGACGGCGGCGCAGGCGGTTGCGCTCGACCGCGTGGCCGAGCTTTGCGCCGACCGTCAGGCCGATGCGGTTGCGCCGTGTGCCGTTTTTACGGCAGTAGATCACAAGAAAGCGGCCTGCGCGGCTGCTGCCGTGGTGATAGAGTCTGCGGAAAACATGGTTAAATTTCAGAGAGCTGGAAAACTGCATGGATGCCTCCTGAACCGCTGGAAGCGGAGCTTCCGCGCGCAAGGCGGGCGGTAATAAACAGATGGGGCGAACAGAACTTCTTCCATTCACCCCTATGGCTCAAAGTGAGCTGTATATGCGGCCATGGTTTGATCGACAGATCAAGCGGACAGCTTTGCTCTGCCCTTGGCACGACGGCGAGCAAGAACCTTGCGGCCGTTGGCGGTAGCCATTCTCTTTCTGAAACCATGCACTTTGGATCTCTGGCGCTTCTTGGGCTGATAGGTACGAACAGTCGACATTGTCTACACCTCCTGTAAAAATATGCTCAACAGTCCGGAAAATCCGAACCGCAGCGAGACCAGTTTGGCTTCCCGGCACGCAATCCGGGAAACATACGATGAGTATTATAGCGGATAGAACCCCGGTTTGTCAATTCTTTTTTGACGTTTTGGGCAGGTTTCTGCCAGCGCTCCGATATCGTGTGGCCTGCGCGCAGGCCAGACGCCATATCTTGCTCTGTGTGTCTATTTTTTCTGCGTCAGAGGCCTGGATTTCTGCTGCTGCTCAAGAAGCAGCACGATGATGGAGTTGGAGAGCATGAAGCCCTTCGGCGTCAAGCGCCAGCGGCCGGAGACATTGCGGGCAAGGCCGCGTTTGGAAAGCTCCTGAAAGACGGCCTCCAGCGGCTCAAAGGGCAGCAGGAAGGATTTTGCGTATTCCGCCTCCTCCACACCGTCGACCGTCCGCAGCCGCAGCATCAGATATTCGCCCGCCCGCTCACGCATGGGGACGCTTTCGCACTCGGAGAGGATCACGCCCTTATTTAAAACGCCCTCGATATACTTTTCAAGATCGGCCTCGGCGGTAAAGCGCTTGCCCGCAAAATCAGACGCGGCGCACGGCCCGAAGCCCAGATATTCGTCTCCCGTCCAGTATTTCATATTGTGCCGGCAGATGTAGCCGTCCATGGCGAAATTGGAAATTTCGTACTGGTGATAGCCGAACTGCTCAAGCGTTTCCACGGCGTAGAAGTACATATCCGCCTGCGCGTCGTCATCGGGGAGATTGGCGCAGGCCTGATACTCATAGAGCTTTGTGCCCGGCTCGACCTTCAGCCCGTAGCAGGAGATGTGGTCTGCCTTGAGGTCAATGACGTTGCGAAGCGTCTGCATCCACTGCTCGCGCGTCTGGTTGGGAAGGCCGAACATGAGATCGACCGAGACGTTGTTGAAGCCTGCGCGCCGCGCCATCGACACGGCCTGCTGCGCCTGCTTGTAGTTGTGCGGCCTGCCGAGCGCCTTGAGCTGCTCGTCAACGTCTGACTGTACGCCGATGGAAATGCGGTTAAAGCCTGCGCGCCGGAGCTGCATGAGCATCGAAAGCGTCACAGAGTCGGGGTTTGCCTCAAGCGTGACCTCGGCGTCGCGGCTGACATCGAAGCGGCGGTCGATCTCGGCAAAGATGCGGCTGAGACCCGTTGCGCCAAAGAACGACGGTGTGCCGCCGCCAAAATAAACCGTGTCGACCTCGTAGCCCGGCGCACAGGGCGCAGACTCGCGGATGTGGGCAATGATCGCGTCAAGGTACCGCGCCATCAGCTCCTTGCTGCGCGCGCCCGGAATCGAGTAAAAATCACAATATTCGCATTTGCTGCGGCAAAAGGGGATGTGGACATAAATGCCGAGACTTTTCTTTCTGTTTTCCACGATCTGAATGCCTGCCATCGCATGATGCTCCTTTTTATTCTTCGTCGAGTTTGAGAACCGCCATGAAGGCCTCCGACGGCACCGAGACCGTGCCGAACGTGCGCATGCGCTTTTTGCCTTCCTTCTGCTTTTCCAGCAGCTTCTTCTTTCGGGTGATATCGCCGCCGTAGCACTTGGCCAGCACGTCCTTGCGCAGGGCCTTAATGGTCTCGCGGGCGATGATCTTGCCGCCGACGGCGGCCTGCACGGGAATCTCAAACATCTGGCGGGGGATGTTTTCCTTCAGCTTTTCACAGATTCTGCGCGCGCGGGCATAGGCGCTGTCGGAGAAGAGGATGAAGCTGAGCGCGTCGACAATTTCGCCGTTGAGCAGAATGTCGAGCTTGACGAGCTTCGACGGACGGTAGCCTTCGATCTCATAGTCCAGTGAGCCATAGCCGCGCGTTCTGGATTTGAGTGCGTCAAAGAAATCATAGATGATCTCGTTGAGCGGCATCGAGTAGTGCAGCTCTACGCGCGAGGTATCCAGATACTTCATGTCCTTGAATTCGCCGCGGCGGTTTGTGCAAAGATCCATAATTGCGCCCACATACTCCGGCGGCGCGATGAGATTGACCCTGGCATACGGCTCGCGCGACTCGGCAATTTCCGCCGGGTCGGGGTAGTTGAGCGGGGTGTAGACCTCAAGCTCCGTGCCGTCGGTCTTTGTGATCTGATAGACGACGTTCGGCGCGGTCGTAATGAGGTCAAGATTATACTCGCGCTCCAGCCGCTCGAGGATGATCTCCATGTGAAGAAGCCCCAAAAAGCCGCAGCGGAAGCCAAAGCCCAGCGCGATGGAGTTTTCCTGCGCGTAGGACATGGACGCGTCATTGAGCTTGAGCTTTTCCAGCGCATCTCGAAGATCCTGATATTTTGAGCCGTCTGCCGGATAGACGCCGGAGAAGACCATCGGCTGCGCCTGCTTATAGCCGGGCAGCGCCTCCGGCGCGGGGTTTTCAACGCCGGTGATCGTGTCGCCCACGCGGGTATCGGAGACGGTTTTAATTGAGGCTGTGAGATAGCCGACCTCGCCCGCGCCGAGCGCATCGGCCGGGCGCATGCCAAGCGGATGCAGGTATCCGACCTCCACGACCTTATAGACCGCGCCGGTGGACATCATCTTCACGTCCATGCCGGGCTTTACCACGCCGTTTACCACGCGCATATAGACGATCGCGCCGCGATAGGAGTCATACTGGCTGTCGAAGATCAGGCACTGAAGCGGCGCTTCGCGCTCTCCCGCGGGAGCGGGTACATCGCGCACGATCATCTCAAGAACCTCGTGGATGTTGATGCCGTTTTTGGCCGAGATCTCCGGCGCGTCCATCGCCGGAAGGCCGATGACGTCTTCGATCTCATGCTTGACCTCCTCAGGTCTTGCGGCGGGGAGGTCAATTTTGTTGACGACCGGCAAAACCTCCAGCCCGTTGTCGATGGCAAGATAGGTATTTGCAAGCGTCTGCGCTTCAATGCCCTGCGATGCGTCGACCACCAGCACCGCGCCCTCGCAGGCGGAAAGGCTGCGCGAGACCTCGTAGTTAAAGTCGACGTGACCCGGGGTGTCGATGAGGTTCAGAACATAGTCCTCGCCGTTATCTGCCCGGTAATCAAGGCGCACGGCGCGCGCCTTGATGGTAATGCCGCGCTCGCGCTCAAGGTCCATGGAGTCGAGGATCTGATCCTCCATTTCGCGCTTGTCAACGGTGTTGCACTGCTCAAGCAGGCGGTCGGCCAGCGTCGATTTGCCGTGGTCGATGTGGGCAACGATGGAAAAATTTCTGATTTTGGAAAGATCGGTCATAAGCGCGTCCTCTTTCAAGTAAAATGGCTGGGGAAGAAATAAAATGGGTTCAGTCTGCCATGTTTTCCGTCATAACGGTCTCATAATGCGTGGTGGAGGAGAAATAGGCGTCCAGAATGGGGATACAGACATTTGCCAGATTGCCGCCCTTCGAGCCCTTTTCCACATAGACGGCGATGGCGATCTCAGGCTCGTCTGCCGGGGCATAGAGCACGAATGAGGCGTGGTCAGAGCCGCCGAAGGCGCCGGTGGAGGTGTCGCTCTGCCACTGCGCCGTGCCGGTTTTACAGGCGATTTTGACGGGATAGGATTTGAGATATTCCTCGGCTGTGCCCTCCTGCGTGGTCAGATACATGCCCTCGGAGATGGCAAGCTTGGAATCGTCAGAGAGCGCAAGCTGGCTTGCAATGGTCGGCTCATGCTCCAGAATCAGCTCCTGATAGTCCCAGGAGATGACGCGCGAGAGGAAGCTTGCCTCATAGCGCGTACCCTGATTGGCAAGCGCCTGCACGAACGAGCACATCTGCATGGGCGTAAAGCGGTTCAGGCTCTGGCCGATGACGGCCTGCAAAACGTCTGCGCCGTACCAGCCGGTATCGTCGCGCACGGTGTAGAGCTTGGCCTTGTTCTCTGCGTTTGCACGCATGCCGACCTCTTCGTCCAGCTCCACGCCCGTCGGCTCGCCAAGACCCAGCGCCTTGGCCACGATGTCAAAGGGGTTGGCGTCGATCTCCTTTTGCGCCGTGTCGTAGGTCAGTCTGCCGACCTCGTAGAAATAGTAGTTACACGAGTGCGCCAGCGCCTCGCGCAGATCGATTTTGCCGTGGGTCGCGCCGGTCGCGCGCGACCAGACGTAGCACTTGGGCTGGAAGGAGGAGTAGAAGGTATAAAGACCCTCGTCCTCCACCTCATAGTAGGGGCTGAAATGCCCATACTCCACGGCGGCGATGGCCGTGACCATTTTATAGATCGAGCCGGGCGGATAGGTCGCAAGCAGCGCGCGGTTATAAAGCGGCTTGTATTCATCCTCCAGAAGCTCCTGGATATCCTGAGAATAGGTTGTGAGATTAAAGGTCGGGTAGCTTGCGCAGGCAAGCACATCGCCGGTTTTGACCTGCTGGACAACGACTGCGCCGCCCTCGGCGTCCTTGCCCTCTTTTTTTGTGCCGACGCCGTTTTCACGAAGATCCAGAATGAGCTTCTCCAGCGCCTGCTCGGCGGTGGCCTGCAGGGAGAGATCGATCGTCAGCTCGACGTTGTTGCCCGGCTGCGGAAGACTCAGATAGTATTCGCTGAGCACATCGCCGTCAGAGGAGACGGTCGTGGATTTTATGCCGGATGTGCCGTGGAGATATTCTTCAAACGCCTTTTCAATGCCGGATTTTCCGATTATGGCGTTCATGGCGTAGCCCTTGTCCTGATAGACGAGCCAGTCCTCCGCGTCCATTTTGCCGAGCGTACCGAGAAGATGGGCAGCATAGGCGGTCTTGTATTCGCGCACCGTGCCGGACTGGACGATAACGCCCGGAATGCCAAGCTCGACGATGGCAGACAGCGACTCTGCGTCCACGTCCTCGGCCAGCATGTAGTTTTCAAGGCCGGCGTCGTCTACGCTTCGGAGCTCAAGCTCATAGCGGACGGAAATGACCTTGTAGACATCCTCCTGGTCCCAGTCGTTTGGAATTTTATATGATTCGCGGAGATTTCGCATCAGCGTGGAGGCGGAAATGTCAAGGTCATAGTCGCGGCTGTTGAGAAACATGCGGAAATAGTTCTGCCAGGTCGAGTCCAGACTTTGCAGGTCGTATTCATACGGCTTTGTGCTGGTGACCGGGAAATGGCTCTGGCACTCGATGCCAAGGCTCTGGCACATCTGAATGAGCCTGCGGATATTTTCATTTGGCTCGCTGGAGTTAAAGAGCACGAAGTTGACAATGACGATGTTATACGTTGCGCGGTTTGCAACCATGACATTGCCGTTACGGTCGAGAATGCAGCCTCTTGTGCCGTCCACCGTTGTCCGATAGGTCATGGAGTCGGCGTCAGCCACGGCGCGCTCGTCAGGGCTGACCGCCGCGAGCGAGTACATGCGCAGAAGAAACGCGCACATGATGGCAACGATGATGACGATCAGACTCACCATGCGGAATTTTGTACGTCTTGCCAAGCTTTAAGCACCTGCCTTTCTGATTGCCCATGCAGCCAGGTAAACGGGCGGGCACACAAGAAGCGAAAGCCCGACCTGAAGCAGAACCTGGCCGATGGCCTGAATGCCGATGGTACTCAGGAAGCATTTGAAGAGGAAAAGACTCAGCTGGCAGATCATGAGCGCCAGCATGCTCATCATCAGCGCCGAGACGAGCGAGCGCACCAGATACCGGTCACACAGATACCCGGCTGCCGCGCCGCAGACGCTTAAAAGCACGATATGCAGCGCGCCGCCGTCTGCGCCGGAGAGCGTCCAGAAAAGCCCGGCTGCCATGCCGAATACCGCGCCGCCCTCGCTTCCGGTGTGCATGGCCACGCATGCAATGAGAACGGGCATCATGCAGAGCTTGCTGCCCAGAAACTGCGGCCTGCCGAAGCTCACCGTCTGCACAATGGCCACAAGCAGCAGCAGCGCCGCATACAAAGCCCACATCAGCGCGTTTTTATAAAATTTCTGCAAGCCTGCCGCCTCCCTTGCTACTGGTTTGCATATTCGGTAATGATAAAGATCTGCTCAAGGTTGTCCAGATCGCACGAGGGATTGAGCGTTGCGTATTTGGCAACGCCCGTCTCGTCCTGGCTGGCGTTTGTGATGTAGCCGAGCAGAAGCCCGCGCGGATAAAGCGTCGAGCCGGTCGTGACGACCTGGTCGTCATTTTTGATGATCGCGTCGGTGAGCAGATAGTTCATGCGAAGGATGCTGCTGCCGTCGGGAAGATAGGTGCCCTGCACCACGCCAGTGTAGCCGGACGAGGCGATGGAGGCGCTGATCTCAAGAGACGAGTCCATGATCGTTGTGATCGTTGCCCAGTTGAGCCCGACCTTTGTGATAAGCCCCACGACCTGCCCGTTCTCCGTTACGGCGCACATGCCTTCTTCCAGCCCTGAGTTTGTGCCCTTGCCGATGGTAAAGGCGCTTTTATAGTCAGAGGAATCCCAGGAGATGATATAGGCCGAGACGAAGCTGTAGTCCTCGTGCTCCTCGCTCAGCCCCAGCAGCAGCTGATAGCGCTCGTTTTCGCGCTGATACTGCTCGGCGGTGCGCACGTCCTCCTCCATCTCCAGAATCCGTTTTTCAAGCGCGGCGTTTTCCGCCTTCAGCGCTTCATAGCCAAAGAGATAGTTATAGTACCGCTCGGCCTGCCGGTCGATGGCGGCGACGCCTGTGCGGAAGGGGGAGAGAATTGTCCCCACGACGTTTTCGGCAAAGCTTGCGCCGGAGGTGATGGCGAGAATGACGGCCACCACCACGGCCAGAACGACTGCGACGATGAGAATCGTCTTCATGCGCCCGGTCCAGAAATTCTTTTTCAATCGATCACATCCTTGCGCCGCTGGCGCGGAAATTTAAAGCTGCCCCAGAACCGGGACGCCTGCTGCGCGGAGCATGCCGCTGAGCGTGCAGACCGGAAGCCCCATGACAGAAAAATAGTCGCCCTCCAGATGCGAGACGAACATCGCCCCGTAGCCCTGAATGCCGTATGCACCGGCCTTGTCCATCGGCTCGCCGGTCTTGATATACGCCCGGATCTCTTCACTTGAAAGAGGCCGGAAGGTAACCTCCGAGGCAACGACCTGCGTCTGAGCCTGCGCGCCGCAAATGACGCAAAGGCCGGTGTAGACCGTGTGCGTGTGCCCGGAAAGAAGCCGCAGCATGCGCGCGGCGTCTTCCTCGTCCTGCGGCTTTCCGAGAATTTTGCCGCCAATGACCACGATGGTATCGGCCGCAATGACGACGTCGCCGGGCGCTGTGTCCTGCGCGATTTTTTCTGCCTTGCGGCGGCAGACTGCCGCCGTCTCGTGCGCGGGCGTCTGGGCAGAATCCATCGTCTCGTCGATATCCGCCGTCCGGACGGTAAAGTCCAGCCCCATCATCGAAAGAAGCTGTCTGCGCCGGGGGGATTTGGATGCTAAAATAATCATATACGCTGCCTTCCTGCTTGAATTATTCTACGCCTCTGTTATAAAGTCCCCGCGTCGAGCTGCCCGGCTCAAAGCGCGCACCGGCGTGATACTCGGAGAGAATCCGGTCGACCTCGCCCGCGTTTTCCGTTGTAAATTGCAGCCGCAGCGCCCAGAGCCCCATGCCCCGGAAGGATTCCTTCTTGTCAAGCAGATAGAGCTTCTTGCCGTTGAGCAGCACATTGCGGCAGGTGCCGGGGTCTTTGACGATGGGAAATTCCTCGCCCATGCGGTCGATGAGCTTGGTCTGCGTCGTCTGGCACGAGCACGCGCCGGTTCGGTTTTTCATCACGCAGTTTTCCATCAGCATCAAAGGAAGCCTTCCGTAGATCATGACCTCTGCCGGGACAGCCTTGGAAACGTCCCGAATCTGCGGCAGGGTCATCTCAAACGATAAAAGCTGCGAGTCAACGCCAATGGTTCTTAAATAGTGCATGGCGCGCGAATTATAGATATTCAGCCCAAAATCGCCGCGCACGGCAAAGCCCGCTGCCCTGGCAATTTTGATCTGCCCGAGGTTTCCAACCAGAAGCTGCCGCACGCCCATCGCGTAGACGCTTTTGAGCTGCTCGGCAAGGCCGGGGTTTTCGCCCGACCACACCACGCGCGGCAAAATGGCCGCCAGCTGCGTCTCCACGCCGATGGCCTTTGTCAGCTCCGGGTGCTCATAAAGCTCCGACAGCGGCACATATAAAACCGCCGGCTTTTCCGCGATCAGCCGCTGTGTGATCTGCGCGGCTGAACGCACCGCGACGGTCAGCTGCGGCTCACCGGACATGCCGTCATAAAGCGCGGGCTTGTTGTAGGCGTTTGTTTTGGCCAGCGCCGACCTTCCGCGCCGCGCGGTAAGCTCCGCGATGACCTCGCGGCGCATGGCGTTGATGGCAGACGCGGGCAGCATCAGCCCGGGGTCGACCACCGAGCGCACCATGGCGCAGAAATACGGTGTGCCGCCTGTTTTTTTCAGTCTGGCCTCCAGATCCTCTGCGGTCAGCGAGTGGACAAGCGCCGACTCCGGGACAGGGCCGACGGCCTTGCAAACGTGGCCGTCTTCATCCTGCGCGGCCAGCTGCGCAGGCTCGCCTGCGCGCACCATCGCGTAGAATTTGACCGGCACGCGGGGCGCCTCGCCCGACTCATAGCTTGCGCGCGCGGCGGCAAAAAGCTCTTTATTTGGCTCGGTCTCCTGCCGTGTGCCAAACATGTCCTGGCCGATCTTCCCCTCGTAATAGCCCTTGGTAAAGCCCTGGCGGGAGAAGACGGCCTCAAGCTGCTTCATGTCTGCCTCTGTTACGCGCTTGCCGCCCAGCGCGGCGCGGTAGGCCTTGGTCACGACTGCGACATACTCCGGCCTTTTCATGCGGCCTTCAATTTTGATGGAGGCCACGCCCATCTGCTCCAGCTCACGCAGATGCTCGACCAGACAGTTGTCCTTCAGACTCAGCGGATACCGGCTTGCCTCAAACCGGCCATAGCCATAGGGAAGGCGGCAGGGCTGGGCGCACTGGCCGCGGTTTCCGGAGCGTCTGCCGATGACAGACGAGAGATAGCACTGCCCGGAGTAGCACATGCAAAGTGCCCCGTGGACAAAAACCTCAATTTCCACCGGGCTGCGGCGGCAGATATGACGGAGCTGCTCCATCGGAAGCTCACGCGCAAGAACGACCCGGCTGCATCCAAGCTCAGCTGCGGCCACCACGCCCTCGAGCGAGTGGATGGACATCTGCGTCGAGGCGTGAAGCTGCACGGAGGGCGCAATTTCCTTGCACAGCTGCACCATGCCAAGATCCTGCACGATAAAAGCGTCCACGCCGAACACAGCCGCCGTGCGGATGACCTCTGCCGCGCGCGCCATCTCGCGGTCGGAGACGAGGGTGTTGAGCGTCAGGTGAACCTTTACGCCCCGCACATGGCAGTAGACGATGGCCTGCTGCAATTCGTCGGCGGAGAAATTCTGCGCGCCCATGCGGGCATTGAACATATCATATCCAAGATAAACCGCGTCGGCTCCATTCTGCACGGCGGCGCGCAGCGCCTCCATCGAGCCTGCGGGAGAAAGCAATTCGAGCATATCGTTCCCTCTTTGATCCTGCATGCCGTCTGCCGGAGGGCAGACAGGGCATAGCGATAGTACTGTACATTGTATCACAAACAGGGGAAAGAGGAAAGTAGGTTTGCAATTTTTCTGACGGGAATTTGTAAACTTTCTGTTCCTTTTGTCAAGAAACGCGGAGAGAGCTTTTTGACAATTTTAAAAGGCCGATGCAAAAGCATCGGCCTTTTAAGAGGATCAATGGAAATCGAACAGGATGGATTTGGCTTAGTACATGCCGCCCATGCCGCCGGCCTGTGCAGCCGCAGCAGCGGCAGCAGCGTCAGCCTGAGGATCGGGCTTGTCGGCGACGAGGGACTCGGTCGTCAGCACGCACGATGCGATGGACGCGGCGTTTTCCAGAGCGGTTCTCGTGACCTTGGTCGGGTCGACGATGCCGGTCGGGATCATGTCGCAGTAGGTCTCGGTGTAGGCGTTGTAGCCGTAGCCGACCTTGCGGCTCGAGCGGATCTTCTCGTAGACGATCGAGCCGTCTACACCAGCGTTCTCAGCGATCTGGCGGATCGGAGCCTGCAGAGCCTTGGCAATGATTTGCGCGCCGGTCTTCTCATCGCCGGAGAGCTTGGCAACCAGCTTCTCAACCGCCGGGATGGCGTTGACATAGGCCGTGCCGCCGCCGGCAACGATACCCTCTTCCACAGCCGCGCGCGTTGCGTTCAGTGCGTCTTCCACGCGGAGCTTCTGCTCCTTCATGGCAACCTCGGTCTGTGCGCCGACCTTGATGACGGCTACGCCGCCGGAGAGCTTTGCCAGACGCTCCTGAAGCTTTTCCTTGTCGTACTCGGAGGTGGTGATGGCAAGCGTGTTCTTGATCTCAGCAACGCGGGCCTTGATCTCGCCAGCGTCGCCAGCGCCATCGACGATAACGGTGTTGTCCTTGGTGACCTTGATCTGACGGGCGCGGCCAAGATCAGCCAGCTGCACATCAGGCAGGTTCATATTCAGCTCGCTCGAAACATACGTGCCGCCGGTGAGAACGGCGATGTCCTTGAGCATTTCCTTGCGGCGGTCGCCGAAGCCGGGCGCCTTGACGCAGACGCAGTTGAAGCTGCCGCGCAGACGGTTGACGAGCAGGGTGGACAGTGCGTCGCCTTCGACGTCCTCTGCGATGATGAACAGCTTCTGGCCGCCCTTGACGATCTGCTCAAGGATGGGCAGAATTTCCTGGATGGAAGAGATCTTCTTGTCGGTGATGAGGATATACGGATCGTCGACAACGGCTTCCATCTTCTCGGTGTCGGTAACCATGTAGGGGGAGATATAGCCGCGGTCAAACTGCATACCCTCGACAACCTCAAGACCCGTCTCAGCGGTCTTGGACTCTTCGATGGTGATAACGCCGGAGGTCGTGACCTTTTCCATGGCCTCAGCGATCAGCTTGCCGATGGTCTCGTCGCCGGAGGAGACTGCGCCGACACGTGCGATGTCGTCGCTGCCCTTGACGGCCTCGGAGTTTGCCTTGATGGTCTCAACGGCAGTCTCAACAGCCTTTTCCATGCCCTTGCGCATAATCATGGGATTTGCACCGGCGGAAACGTTCTTCAGACCCTCATGGACAATGGCCTGCGCAAGCAGCGTAGCGGTCGTGGTGCCGTCGCCAGCCACATCATTGGTCTTGGTTGCGACCTCGCGGACGAGCTGTGCGCCCATGTTCTCAAAAGCGTCCTCAAGCTCAACGTCCTTTGCGATGGTCACGCCGTCGTTGGTGACCAGCGGCGCGCCGTACTTCTTGCCGAGCACGACGTTGCGGCCCTTCGGGCCAAGGGTAACCTTAACAGTATTGGCGAGCTGGTCAATGCCGGACAGCAGCGCCTTGCGCGCGTCTTCGCCGTAAACGATCTGTTTTGCCATAATCAAAAATCTTCCTTTCTATGAAGCGTTCCGTTAGTCAACGATTGCCAGAATGTCAGCGAGCTTGCAGATGACGTAGTCTTCGCCGTCGAGCTTGAGCTCCTGGCCTGCAAATTTCCCGGTGATGACCTTATCACCCTTCTTGACGGTCATCTTGACGTCCTCTGTGCCGGGGCCTGCGGCCACGACCTCAGAGATGACGGACTTTTCCTTCGTCGCGGTGGACAGGATGATGCCCGATGCGGTTTTTTCCTCAGCCTCGAAGCTCTTGAGCAGAACATTGTCAGCAAGCGGAGTCAGTTTCATAATAGTTACCTCCTTGCAATATATGCCTTGGCCGCCAGGCGGCCTGATTTACTCGGTTTAGCACTCAAAGCACCTGAGTGCTAACACTGTATATAATACCCGGATTGCGAAAAAAGTCAAGGCTTTTTTTCGGGAAAGCTGTGTCTATTTTGTGAATTCTTTGTGACATTCTGGAAAAGCCCCGCCGGCAGGCTTTCATTTTACAAAAAGCCTGCGCCGGAAGGCGCTTTTCGCCCTTTTTCCCGCTGCGAAAAAGCGCCCGCGCGCAGAAAAAGCCCCTGCCGGGCAGTTCAAGGTGCCTGGCAGGGGCGGGGAAGCAGAAAATAAGCTCAAACTTTCTGCGCGCGGTATTGAAGTCCCCGAGGGTAGAAAAAGCGCAGCGCCTTCGGCGCAAGGGAAATGTCAAGCGTCTGGGCATAGACCGCCTCGCCGTCAATGTTTATGACCGAGGGCTCGTCGCAGACGATGCGAAGCGCGCTGCACTGCTCGTGGCGGATAAGGTGCGGCAGCTTGCGGTAGCCGCCACTCTGATATGTCCCGATGACCGCCGCGATTTGCAGCAGACTTACCTTTGTGACGAGCAGCACGTCAAGTAACCCATCGTCCGGCTCGGCGTCCGGCACGGGGTTAAAGCCGCCGCCATACCAGCGGCCATTGCAGACGCAGATGAGCGTGTGCTCGGCGTCTACGCGCGCGCCGTTCAGCTCCACGATGTAATGCGCGTGGCGGCCGGAAAAAATATTTGCAAGAATCGAGAGAATGTACGCGCCCTTGCCCGAGACGAGCGGCAGGCGCTTGAAGCGTGCCACATCCACGCCGATCTTCGCGTCCAGACCGACGGAGAGGATGTTTGAGCAGTAAGTGTCGTTGCAGCGGATGAGATCAAAGCGCGTTTCGTCTGCATCAAGCAGCCGCTCGAGATCAAAAAACGGCGCAGTGTCTGAAAAAATTTTAATGGAGTCGTTGCCGGAGCCTGCCGGGTAATGCGTCACGGCGGCGTTGGAAAAGCCCGCCATGCCGCAGACGACCTCGTTGAGCGTGCCGTCGCCGCCGCAGGCGTAGAGCCGCACCTCGTCCCCCTGCTCTGCTGCCTGCCGCGCCAGACGCCTGCAGTCGCCGGGCGCTTTGGAAACGCAGATCTCATAGTCAAGCTTCCGCGCCTCGCAGACACGTTTGATCGTTTCGGAAAACTGCACCGTGCGGTCAGATTTTCCGGCGGCGGGGTTGAGGATAAAAATATGCTTCATGACGGGAACTTTCTCCTTTTGGTTTCGTCTGAATGATAAAGGCAGTTAAACAGCGTGTCGAAAAAGTATTTTCGCCCCGCTGAAGCAGTTTTTCAAACTTTAAAAAAGTTTGAAAAACTGGTTGATTGAACGCGAAAGACGAAGTCCGCAGACAAG
>CAZXIW010000039.1:0-17093 GCA_964640905.1 uncultured Oscillospiraceae bacterium | reverse complement strand
ACTTTGTCGGCAAGGAGATCGTCCGCTTCCATTCGATCATCTGGCCGGCGATGCTTATGAGCCTTGACCTGCCGCTCCCGAAGAAGGTCTATGGCCACGGCTGGCTCGTGATGGACGGCGGCAAGATGTCCAAATCCAAGGGCAACGTCGTTGACCCCTATGTGCTGGCAGAGATGTTTGGCGTAGATGCACTGCGCTTTTTCCTGCTGCGCACGTTCCCGTTCGGCTCAGACGGCAACTTCTCCAATGAGCTTCTCATCAACACCATCAACATTGACCTTGCAAATGACCTTGGAAACCTCGTCTCGCGCACGACGGCGATGGTGGAAAAATACTTTGGCGGCACGCTCCCGGCAGAGCGCGAGGCCGGCGAGGTCGACGAGAGCCTGATTACGATGCTCTCCGGTCTCAGAGACCGCTACGAGACGCAGATGGAAAAGTTCCAGTTCCAGAATGCGCTCGAGGAAGTTTTCAAGTGCATCCAGAGAGCCAACAAATACATCGACGAGACCATGCCCTGGGCGCTTGCCAAGGACGAGGCCAACAAAGCCCGTCTGGCGTCTGTCATGTATAACCTTCTTGAGTCCATCCGCATCTGCACGACGCTGCTGCTGCCGTTTATTCCGGAATCCTGCGAGAAGATCTTTGCGCAGATCGGCGCAGAAGACGAAGGAAAGACCTGGGACGCTGCGAACGTCTGGGGCAAGCTCAGCCAGAACGTGACGGTTCACAAGGGTGAGGCGGTCTTCCCGCGCGTGGACGCAGAGAAGGCACTGGCAAAGCTCGAGGAGCTCCATCAGGAGCAGCTCAAGGCGCTGCTTCCTGCCATCGAGGTCGAGCCGTATACCGAAGAGAACGTTGATTTTGATACCTTCTGCAAGTCGGACTTCCGCGCCGTCAAGGTCAAGGCCTGCGAGGCGGTCAAGAAGTCTGAGAAGCTTCTTCGCTTCACGCTGGATGACGGCTCCGGCACCGACCGCCAGATCCTCTCCGGCATCCACAAGTTCTATGAGCCGGAGGAGCTGGTCGGCAAGACGCTGGTCGCGATTTTGAATCTGCCGCCGAGAAAGATGATGGGTCTTCAGTCCTGCGGTATGCTCATTTCCGCTGTCCACAAGGAAAAGGGCGAGGAGAAGCTGCATCTTCTGATGGTTGACGACGCGATTCCGGCGGGCGCGAAGCTCTGCTAAAAAACCAATGAGCGGAAAGGCCAAGTCCTTTCCGCTCATTGATAAAATTGCGCCCCGCCGCAGCGCAAAGTTTTGGCGGCTTTGCCGCCAAAATTCACGTTTGCGGGGCGTAGAGAATTTTTCGCCACGCACATGTCGCGGCGAAAAATGATTTTCATAAGTTCGCGGCGAGCGCGCCGCGAACGCTGCGAGGCTGGAAGGCGGGATTCTGAAAAGGAGCGGCTTTGCCTTGCGGGCAGCTTTTGAAACGAAAAAAGGAGCGGGAGTATGGTTTACGGATTCATTGGTCTTGGGAATATGGCTGGCGCGATCATCCGCGGCATGGCCGGGAGCGGAAGCTTTGCTTCCGACACATTTTGCGGCTTTAACCGCTCGGAAGAAAAGACCAGAAAGCTGGCCGAAGAGACCGGGCTTCTGCCCTGCCGCGACGCGCGCGAGACGGCAGAAAAGGCAGACGTGCTGGTGCTGGGCGTCAAGCCGCAGATGCTCGACAGCGTCCTGCCGCAGATCGCCCCGGCGGTTACAAAGGACAAGCTCGTTGTGACGATCGCGGCGGGCAAGGGCTTTGCTTTTTATGAAAAATATCTTGGCGCCGTAGTGCCTCTTGTGCGCGTGATGCCGAATATCTGCGCGCAGGTTCTGTGCTCTGCCAGCGCGCTCTGCCCGAACGGCGCGTGCAGTGAAGATCAGGCGGAGCTTGTCCGGGCGATGTTCCGCCCGGTCGGAGAAGTCTATGATGTGCCGGAGGGACAGTTTTCTGCCTTCTCAGCGCTTGGCGGCGCGTCGGGCGCGTTTGTGCAGATGTATATAGACGCACTGGCCTCTGCGGGCGTAAAGGCGGGTCTGCCGCGCAGGCTTGCGCAGGAGGTTGCCTGCCAGGCAACACTTGGCGCGGCAAAGCTCTGCCAGGAGACGGGCGAGCACCCGATGGCGCTGGTAGATAAAGTGACCTCTCCCGGCGGCACAACGATCGAGGGCGTGCATGTACTCAAAAGCCGCGCCTTTGAGTCGTCCGTCATCGAGGCCGTAAACGCCGTAATTGAAAAGGATCGCCGCCTTGGATAAAAGAGCCGGAGCGGGAGGCGCTTTGCCGCTTCCCGCTTTTCCTGCCGCCGGGCGACAAAAAACGGTTGCATTTTTCCCCGGGAGATGGTATGATAAAGGTACAGAGAAAATATGCAGGATTCGTACATCGGTAGTACAGCGGCTTCCCAAGCCGCTGAGGCGGGTTCGACTCCCGTATCCTGCTCCACGCAGAAATGACCTTTGAATGTCAGGCAGCCGCTCAGAGCGCGCCCGCCTCGACAGCAAAGGTCTTTCTTTCTTCAAAACCGCGCCCACTTCGTTGGGGCGCGGTTTTGCGTTCCTGATTTATAAATCACTCTGTTTTGATTTTAGCGAAGGCTTTGCCTTTGGCAAAACCTTCGCCGTGTAGAGAAAAGCTTCCCTTGCCACACGAAGCCGCCCGACAATCCATTGCGATTGCCGGGCGGCTTTGGAGTTGAAAAGGGAGAGCTTTGTATACTATATGAATGAAAAGGAAATTGCGTTTAACATGTGCCTGTGAAGCTGGAGGCGTCAGTGCAACTGCGCCAGCGCTGCTTCGATGCGATCCATGCCTTCAACGATCTTATCCATGGAATTGGTATATGCGATGCGAACGGTATTGGGCGAGTTGAATGCCGCGCCGGGCACGATGGCCACGTGCGCCTCGTTGAGAATGAAATTGCAGAAGTCGAACGAGTCCTTGATCACGCTGCCCTTGAATGCCTTTCCAAAGTATGCGCTGACATCGGGCAGAAGATAGAACGCACCGTCAACATTCTTGCAGCTGATACCCGCCATGGCTGTCAGGCGGCTGTAGGCGTAGTCCTTGCGCGCGCGGAATTCGGCGACCATGCTCCGGACGTCGTCTTCGCAGGAATTGAGCGCAACGATGGAGGCCCACTGGGTAAACGTGGCGCTGTTGGAGGTCGTGTGACCCTGGATGGCGTTGATGCCGGCGGCGATCTCCCTGGGTGCGGCGCTGTAGCCGATTCTCCAGCCGGTCATGGCAAAGGCCTTGGACATGCCGTTGATCACGATCGTGTGCGCATAGGCCTCTTTGGAGAACGAGGCGACGCATTCATGCTTTGTCTCGCCGTAGATCAGCTTTTCATAGACCTCATCGGAGATGATGTAGAAGTTGTGCTGCACGGCAAGCGCGGCCAGCTTTTCAAGGCTTTCTCTGGAATACACCGCGCCGGTGGGGTTGTTGGGGGTGTTGATGAGGACGGCTGCGGTCTTTTCCGTTACGGCGGCAGCGATGGCGTCAACGTCCAGCTGATAATCGTCCTTTGTGTCTACGCAGACGGGGACGCCGCCATAGAGCTTTACGATCTCAATATAGCTGACCCAGCCGGGCATCGGGATGATGACCTCGTCGCCGGGGTTCATGACAGCCAGAACCGCGTTGTTGAGCGCCTGCTTTGCGCCGGTGGAGACGCAGATCTGCTCGGGCGCATAGACCACGCCATTGTCCTTCTCCAGCTTTTTGCAGATCTCACGTCTGAGCTCTACAATGCCGGGGATATTGACATATTTTGTTTTTCCGGCCTCGATGGCCTCGAATGCGGCTTTACGAATCTTTTCCGGGGTGATAAAATCGGGCTCACCGGCGTTCAGGCCGATGATGTCTACACCGGCCGCCTTCAGATCGGCAACCGTTCCCTCTAATTCACAGGTTGCAGAAGGGGTGATGTTTCTCACAATTTCACTGAGCATTCTGATTATCCTTCCTGTTCCTTTTCTACATGAATGACAAAGTCCGGGCAGCTGTTTTCACACTGGCCGCAGGCAACGCAGTCTTCCTCCCGCACCGCGGCAACGTAGTTGTAGCCCTTTTTGTTGACATGATGGGTGATCTCAAAAACATCCTTCGGGCAGATGCTGATGCAGATCTTACAGCTCTTGCAGAGCTCCTTATCAATATAAACTGCCATAACCTGGCCTCCTAACACGATATTTCATGAAGCAGCTTCCGCGCGGTTTCAACCAGCTCCAGGGGACTCCGGACAACATGCACACCGGCATCCGTCAGAGCGCGGATCTTGGTTTCAGCCGTGCCGACATTGCCGCTGACGATCGCACCGGCATGGCCAAGGCTCTTGCCGGCCGGCGCGTTCCGGCCAACGATCAGCGCGATGACCGGCTTGGTGACGTGCGCCTTGATGTAGGCCGCAGCAGCCTCCTCAGACCCGCCGCCGATTTCGCCCAGCAGAACGATCAGCTTTGTGTTGGGGTCGCGCTCATAGCATGCAACAGCGTCCTTCTGCGTAAAGCCCCAGAGCGGGCCGCCGCCGATGGCGACGATGGAGGACTGGCCAAGACCGGCGTCGGAAAGCGTTTTGCCGATCTCATAGGAGAGCGCGCCGGATTTTGAGACAACGCCAATGCTTCCGGGCTTGAAGAAGCGAACGGGATGCGCGCCGACCTTGCAAAGACCCGGGGCGATCACGCCCGCGCAGCCGGGGCCGATGAGCGTTGTGTTGTGCGCCTTTGCGTAGGCGATGATCTCAACGACATCGGCCAGCGCAATTTCCTCTGTTGTGAGCACGAGCAGGTCGATCCCGGCGTCGATGGCCTCGAAGCAGGAATCCTTTGCGCCTGCGGGCGGGACAAAGGCGATGACGGCGTTAAAATCGTGCGCCTGCTTTGCCTCGCTTACGTAATTGTAGACCGGGATGCCGAAAACCTCCTGGCCGCCCTTGCCGGGTGTGACGCCGGCAACGATGTTCGTTCCGGCCTCCAGCATGGCTTTTGTTTGCAGACGGCCGGAGTTTCCGGTGATACCCTGCACAAGAACTCTTGTGTCTTTTCCAATCAGAATCGCCATGCCTTATTCCCCCTTTACTGCCTTGCGAAGCTCCTGCGCGGTCTGCGTCAGATCATAATAGGTCGGAAGACCGGCCTCGCGCATGATGGCGAGTCCTTCCTCCTCCATTGTGCCGCACATGCGGGTAAACACGGGAATCGTGACATCATGCTCGCGGATATAGCTCGTGATGCCGCGCGCCATGTTGTCCATCCGGTTAAAGCCGCCGATGAGCACGATCATCAGCGCCCTGATCTCCGGGTGACCCTCCAGCGTCAGCTGCATGGCGCGGTACATGACCTCCTCGGAGGTCATGCCGCCAAGCTCGGTGAAGCAGGCAACATCCAGACCGAGGTCAGTCAGAAGATCAAGCGTCAGCATGCCCGTGCCTGCGCCGTCGGAGATCATGCCGACGTCGCCGCTCAGCGGCACGTAGGTAACGGTGGTGCGCTCCTTTTGGGGCGTCTGGTAGGCGTAGAGACCGGCTCTTGCCTGCTCCAGCTCGGCAATCTGCGCGCGCGCGGCGCGGGCGTGGTCATCGAGGACGAACTTGGAGTCCATGGCCAGAAGCTTTCCGTCGACAACGCCGAGGGGGTTGATCTCCACCAGCACAGCGCCTGCGCCAAAGAAGGCGTTTTGAAGCCGGTCGAGGAAAAGGTCGGCCTCTGCTGCGTCAACTGCCATCAGCGCAGCCAGCTGCTTTTTCTGATAGCCCTTGAGACGGGTGAAGGGGTCGATGGGGAACTTATGGATCTGCTCCGGCGTTTCAGCGGCGACGCGCTCGATGTCCATGCCGCCCATGCGGCTGAAGATCAGCGTCGGCAGCTCCACGCCCTGCTGCGTGATGCAGATATAGTATTCCTTTTCGGGCGCGACCATCTGCTCGGCAAGCAGCCCGTGGACAGGATGTCCCTTGATCTGCATGTGCAGAATGTCCTTTGCATAGGCGCGGTACTGCGCCTCATCGGCGCAGACCTTTACGCCGCCAGCCTTTCCGCGCCCGCCGGTCATGACCTGCGCCTTGAGGACGAAGGGGAACGGCATGGGAGCGGGGGCAAGGTCACTCGTCAGAAGAACGGAATCCGGCGTCGGGATCTCAAAGCGGCGAAGCTGCTGCTTGCCTTCATATTCAAACAGATTCATCAGAAGCCTCCTCAGCCGTTATAATAGAGACCGTGTTCCTTCGCGTAAGCGATACCCGCGTCAACCGCCTTGATGTTCAGGTCGATGAATCTGGGGTTCACGTTTTCGCGAACCGTCTCGATCAGATCCTCCCGGCTCACAGAGCCGACGCATTCGCTGAGGAAGCCCAGCGTGACCATGTTTGCGCACATGCGGTTTCCAAGGTCAACGGCGATCTGCGTGGCCGGGACCTCAAAGGTATTTTTGACGGGTCTGGTAAGATTTGTGACGAGCTGCGGGTCGATGATGAGAACGCCGCCCTCTTCCAGGTCGGAAATGTATTTTTCATAAGCCGTCTGGAAGAGCGCAACGAGCAGATTCTTCTTTTCGGCGATGGGGGAGTTGATGGGGTCTTTGTCGATGATCAGCTCAGCCTGGCACTGGCCGCCACGGGCCTCCGAGCCATAGGACTGCGTCTGCACGGCGAAGAGATTGCCGCGTGTGACGGCGGCTGTGCCGAGAATGACGGCGGAGAGAATGATACCCTGGCCGCCGAAGCCACACAGAGAGATTCGCTGCGGATAATTAAGCATGCTTTCTACCTCCTGACCTAAAGCTCAGACGTGCCGCTGTAAACCGGCCTGTCGACGCAGATGTACTGGCCGAGGCGAAGCTTTCCTTCCAGCTCCTCCGGGGTCTTGCCCTTTGCCTCAGCGTCGGTATAGGTGTTTTCCCGAATCCATTCGATCACGGCGTTGGGGTCTCCGGTCTTGAGCGCATAGCGGCCAAAATGCGTCGGACACTGGGAAACGATCTCAATCAGGGAGAAGCCCTTGTGCTGCAGCGCGCGCTTGAGCGCCTGCTTGCACTGCACGGGCTTTGCCGTGGAGCAGCGCTCTACATGCGACGCACCGGCGGCCTTTGCAAGCTCGCAGACATCAAAGCGCGGCTCTTCGTTGCCATAGGGTGTGGTCATGGTGCGAACCTCCTCCGGCGTGGTCGGGGCGACCTGGCCGCCGGTCATTGCGAAGTTCAGGTTGTTGACCATGACAAGCGTGACATCCAGATTCCGGCGCGCGGCATGGATGAGATGGTTGCCGCCGATGGAGGCCACGTCGCCGTCACCGGCGAAGATCACGACGGGTGTGTCCGGCTGCATGAGCTTAACGCCGGTTGCCCAGGCAAGCGTTCTGCCGTGGACGCCGTGGAACATGTCGGTTTTCAGATAGACGGGGATACGCGCGGTGCAGCCGACGCCTGCGATATGGACCATGTGCTCCGGGTCCATGCCAAGCTCGTCAAGCGCCTGGGTGTAGTAGTTCAGAACCTGACCGCAGCCGCAGCCGGAGCAGAAGAAGTGCGGCAGCTTTTCCGGGCGGAGAAATCTGCGGTTGGGATTCAGCTTCAATTCCTGATGCTCACTCATTTTGCCTTGACTCCTTCCATGACAGCTTCAAAAATCTCACGCGAGGTGTGCGCCAGACCGCGGTTCTTGGTAACCGGGATGACCGGGCAGCGGCCGGCGGCGCAGCGGGTGATTTCGTTGATGTATTTGCCGTTGTTCATCTCAACGGCGAAGATCTTTCCGACATTGCCGGCCAGCTCGCCCAGCGCCTTTTCCGGAACGGGCCAGACGTTGCAGAGCTTGAGAACGCCGAGCTTGACGCCGTTTTCGCGCGCCATCTGCGCGGCCTCGATGGCCGGGCGAACCTCGCTGCCGTAGGCAACGATGGCGCAGTCGGCATCGTCCATGAAGAACTTTTCGGTGCGGCAGATCTCATCTGCGTTTTCGCGGATCTTGCCGCAGACGCGGCGGTAGAGCCGGTCAAACTCATCGGGATCCCAGTCGATGCTGCCCACCTCGTTGTGCGGGTTCAGAGAATAGATGGTGTGGTAGCCCTTTGCCAGCGGGGCCATATCCGGGCAGCCGAACTCCGGCGCGGCGAACGGCTTATAGTCCGCCGGGCTGAGGGTGGTAAAGCGGCGGTTATAGAGCTCGATCTGCTCGGCCTTGGGGATATCGAGCCGCTCACGCATGAGCGCGATCGTTGTCTCCGACATAATGATGACGGGGTTACGATATTTTTCAGCCAGATTAAAGGCCCAGATGGTATAATCGTAGAGCTCCTGCACAGACGACGGGCAGACGACGATTGCCTCATAGTCGCCGCTCGCGCCGTAGCGCATCTGGTAAACATCGGCCTGCGAGGCGTAGTTTTCGCCGCGGCAGCGCTGCACATCGGCGACAACAACGGGCGCTTCGACCGTGTAGCAGTAGCCAAGACCCTCCTGCATGTAGTTAAAGCCGGCGCTGGCGGTGGCTGTCATGACCTTGCCTCCGGCCAGAGACGCGCCCGCGCAGGCGTAGATGGAGCAAAGCTCGTCTTCGCCCTGCATGAACTTTCCGCCGACCTGCGGAAGACGCTGGCTCATGCGCTCGGAAATTTCATTTGCCGGTGTGATGGGGTAGCCGCCAAAGAAATTGCAGCCGGCACTGAGCGCGCCTTCTACCAGCGCATAGTTGCCAAGCATAAAATGAACACCTGTATCTACGCGCTTTTCCCATGCGGGCAGTTCGTTTGCGTGAATGATCGCCATGTTGATGTTCCTTTCTTTAAAATATTCTGATATAGTGGTATGGGCATGAAAGCCGAAGAAATACCATATTGTCGACAATCAACATTCGTGGTTCTTTTATATAACTCCGGAAGGAATTTGTCAATAGCTTTCTGGAAAATATCTATTTTAGACAAAAAAATCAAAAGAATTATGTAAAAAATAGCAACTTGTCAAATGAAAGAAGGCGGTGTATAGTAGATTGTAGACAATCAACCGTTTTAAATTAGCGAAATACAACGCGAAAGTCCATATTGCAGAGCGCTGTGGTGACCGCAGAACATGTACAGTCGGCATCTGCAAAACGACACCTGACTATTGATAAAAGCTATCATGTGTACAGATATATCGGCGGAAAGGAAGCAGAGAACGATGCAGCAGATTATACAAGACTTTTTGGAAATGGTTCAGATTGGCTGTGCCTCACGTGACGAGCGGGGAATTGCAGACTATATGAAGTCGCACCTCGAAGAACTCGGTTGTATCGTTACCGAGGATGATGCGGCAGAGAAAGTTGGCGGCAATGCGGGAAATGTCATAGCATACCTTCCCGGAGAGCTTGAGGGCTGTGTGATGCTCTCGTCTCACATGGATCGTGTGAGTAATGGCTATAACGTCAAGCCGCAATTTCATGATGGGCAGATTACTTCTGATGGGACAACAATTCTTGGCGCAGACAATGTATCAGGCCTTGCGTCGATTCTGGATGCGGTACGCCGGCTGAAGGCAGACGGAAGACCGCATGCAACGGTGGAAATTGTCTTGTCCATCTGCGAGGAGACAGGAATTCTTGGCGCCCGCGTGATGGATGTGGACAAGCTGAAGTCGGATATGGCGTTTATTATGGACAGCACAGGCCCGCTTGGCCAGCTGGACGTGAAAAGACCCTATAAGGCGATGATCACGGTTCATGTTCACGGCCTCCGCTCCCATGGCGGCACACCGGAAAAGGGGATCAATGCCGTAACGGCTGCCTGCACGATGCTTGACGGTATCCGCGAGGGTCGGCTGGATGAAGAAAGCACCTCCAACCTTGGTGTAATTCATGGCGGCGGCTTCGAGCCGGGTACGGTTTGTGATGATGTGGAAATCAAGTGTGAGGCACGAAGCGTCAGCCATGACAAGCTGATGGCGTATTTGAAGTATTTTGAGGATTACTGCAAGCAGGGGATTGCAAAGACAAATGCAACGATGACATTCTCTTATGAAATTCAGCATGCGAACTACTGCTACACAGAAAAAGATCCCATTGTGCAGCTGGCAATGGGCGCGCTGAAAGAAATGGGCGTTGAGCCGAAGCTGAGTCTGACAATGGAGGGCTGCGACGGAAATATCTACAAAGCGCACGGGATTGAGTGTATCAGTGTTGGCATGGGCAACAGCCATGCGCATGCGCTGGATGAGGCGGTAACGATCGCTGATCTGGAACGAGCTGGTGAGCTGGCGCAGAGAATGATTTATGCGTACAGCGCGCAGAGAACTCTGTGAGACAGCTTGCGTTTTCCATTGCAAAAGCAGACACGCTGCCTGGCAGATGTCTGTAAAGAATAAGGAGGAATGATATGCTGGTTGTAAAAGATGTCACCATGCGTTTCGGGGGACTGGTGGCACTCGATCACGTCAATCTGACAGTGGCAGACGGCGAGATCTTCGGGCTCATTGGCCCGAATGGCTCCGGCAAGACGACGTTGATTAACGTAATTACCGGATTTTATGCACCAACGGATGGCTCAGTTCAAATTGACGGCAAGGAAATTGCCGGACTGCCGCCAAACAAGGTCGCAGAGCAGGGGCTTTGCAGAACCTTTCAGAATATCAACCTGTTCTCTGGAATGAGTGTGTTGGAAAATGTGGTCACAGCGGCAAACTCCCATCAGACAATTGGTATTGGCTCTGCAATTTTTCACACCAAAGCCTTTAAAGAGCAGGAAGAGGCCTGCTATGAAAAAGCAAAAAAGCTTCTGGAATTTGTGGGGCTGGAGAAAAAAGCCGACATGAAGGCGACGAATCTTCCGTATGGCCAGCAGCGTTTGCTTGAAATTGCGCGGGCGCTGGCAACTGATCCGAAGCTTCTGCTTCTGGATGAGCCGGTTGCCGGTATGAACGAGCAGGAAAGCTGGGAGGCCGCAGAGCTGATCCAGCGGCTGCGCAAGGCAGGCAAAAACATTTTGCTGATTGAGCACCATATGCAGTTTGTTATGAATCTTTGTGACCGGCTGACCGTTCTGAACTCCGGCAAGGTCATTGCAGAGGGATGTCCGGCAGAAATTCAGCGCAACGAAGAAGTGATCGAGAGTTATCTTGGAAAGAGAGGGGCGAAGCAGTATGCTGAAAATTGAGAATGTCAGTTGCCAGTATGGCGTCATTCGCGCCCTGGACTCCGTTTCGCTTCACATTGATAAGCCGGGCATTTATGCGATTATCGGTGCGAACGGTGCGGGCAAGTCTACGCTGATCAACGCATTATGTGGACTTGTGCCGATTGCCAGCGGAAGCGTAAGCTTCTATGGTACGGATATTACCCATCTTGATCCGCATGAGATCAAGAAGCTGGGCATTTCTGTATCGCCGGAAGGCCGCCGAATTTTCAAGACGGTTTCAGTCTATGAGAATTTAATGGCCGGCGCGTATATCATGAAGGACAAGGCGCATGTTCAGGAAAATGTTGAGATGGTCTTTGATATGTTTCCGCGTCTTGCTGAGCGGCGCAAGCAGGTAGCTGGAACGCTTTCGGGCGGCGAGCAGCAGATGCTGGCAGTTGGAAGGGCGCTGATGTCTGATCCAAAGCTGCTGCTTCTGGATGAGCCGTCCATGGGTCTGGCGCCGAACCTGATCGATTTTGTCTTTGAAACCATTGAGCGCATCTATAAAGAAAAGCATCTGCCATCCATTGTGGTTGAGCAGAACTCAGAAATGGCATTGAGCATAGCAGATTATGCGTATGTGCTGGAGGTTGGTAAGCTGACGCTGGAGGGCAACGGTGATGAACTTCTCCAAAGTGACGAGGTTCGCAAGCGTTACCTTGGCGCATAGCTTAGCGATACGGAATCAGAAAAAATTATCAGAGCACAGATCTACGAGAAAAATGGAGGATTATTTATGAAAAAGACAACAAAAAGAACCCTTGCATTGATCGCGGCAGTTTTGCTTCTCGCTACTATGTTCACCGGATGCGGCGCATCCAAAAAGGATACCATTAAAATTGGCGCAGTTTATCCCCTGACCGGCGGCAGCTCCAACGGCGGCAACGACGAACTGAATGCAACGAAGCTGGCCATTCAGGAATACAACGCAAAGGGCGGCTATAACGGACAGGAAGTTGAGCTTATTTCCGAGGATGATGCGTCAGAGCCTTCTCAGTCTGCAACAGCTACGATGAAGCTCATCACGCAGGACAAGGTTGCAGCCATTGTCGGTGCGCACAACAGCTCCTGCACACTGGCGGATATGGAAGTAATTGCGAAGTACAATGTTCCCATGGTTACGCCGGGCTCGACGGCTGTTTCCATTACGAATTCCGGCAATGCCTGGATTACCAGAGCCTGTCCGATGGATGCATTGCAGGCGAAAGCACTCATCAGCTACATCAATGAAAACGAAAACTATTCCAAGATCGGCATTATTCATGTCAACGACGAGGTTGGTATCAGCGGCGAAAGCGTTTTGAGAAACTCCGCAGAGGCGCTTGGTATGGAAGTGTTCTCTCAGTCGTTTGGCCTGGAAGACACGGATATGACCGCGCAGATCAGCTCCCTGAAGGCAGACGGCGCAGAAGCGCTCTTTATCTGGTGTGAGTATACCCCGGGCGCGATGATCATGAAGCAGGCACGTGCAATGGATTGGGATGTGCAGTTCTACAGCTACACCGGAACGATTCACCAGGATACCTTTGAGCTGTCTGACAACACCTATATTGGCTGTGTCAATACAGTCCCGTTCCTCCCGATCAGCGAAGATCCGATTTGCGTGGAATTTGTTAAAAAGTATAAAGAAGCCTACGGAACAGAGCCCTCCCAGAACTCTGGCCGTGCATACGACGCAACCAATCTTCTTCTGGCAGCGATTGACAAGGTTGGCTATGAAGACGCCGCCAAGCTTCAGGAAGCAATCCGCAACACAGTTGACTTTGAGGGCGTACAGGGCAAGATCACCATTGAGCCCAGCAACGGCGAATACAACGGCGAGGTCATGATCGTGCGCGCAATTGAAGGCGGCACATGGGAGAAGATCGGTTCGGCTTCTTCCGAGAACTAAAGTAGAACGCTGACACGCAGGCCGGAAGCCATCTGGCTTCCGGCAGGGCGGCTTAGGAGGTAGAATGTTGAAAAACAACGTTATTGTTGCTGCGGCGCAGATTGATTTGCAGCTATTTGACGCAGAGAGTAATCTGAACGTGATTGAGGCGAAAATCAAAGAAGCGAAGGAAAGCAAAAAAGCGGATCTTATCGTATTTCCGGAGCTTGCAAGCATTGGCTACATTTCAGACCGCGACAAATACTTTGGAGAAAAGTACATCAAGTCTGCCGATACGATCCCTGGCGTTTTTACAGATGCGTTATGTGAGCTGGCAAAGAAGTATGATGTACATATTATTTGCGGCATGACGGAGCTTCATCCGGACATTCCCGGAACGCTTTACAATTCTGCGGTTCTGATTGACCGCAAGGGGGAGATTGTTGGCGTACATCGCAAGGCGCAGATCCCGGGTTATGAGAAGCACTGGTTTATTCCGGCCAACTCCTGTGATGTTTTTGAGACAGAGCTTGGAAAGATTGGTATTGGCATTTGCTATGATAACCAGTTTTGTGAATATACAAGATCCCTGGCGGTTAAGGGCGCGGAGATCCTTGTTATGCTCTGGAATATGCCAAACTTCTCGAATTCGCCGGAAATCCTGTACCATTTAACTGCAACACGTGCTTTTGAAAATCGCTTCTACGCCGTGTCCTGCAATCGCATCGGTGAAAACAACGGCATGGGCTTCTTTGGCTACAGCTGCGTCGCAGACCCGCTTGGCGAGCTGGTCGCAACGGCAACGGATCAGGAAGAGATTTTATATGCAGAGCTTGATCGTTCCATGATTCTTCGCGAGCGCGCGCAGATGCCGATTTTCCGTGACCGCCGTCCGGATCTGTACGGTGAGCTGGTCAAGCCGCTGTAATTGCACTTTTGAATCTGTTACTCGAAGGAGAGAAAGCATGGAATTATTAGTCCTTCAACTTGTCAACGGCGTGACCCTTGGAATGATTTATGCGGCTGCTGCGCTGGGCTTTACGATGGTCTACAAAGCGCTGGGATATCTGAACTTCTCCCATTCAAATACCATCACGCTCGGTGCGCTTCTGGTCTATACAGTTATCAATACGACGAATGCCCCGTATCCGGTTGCGTTTTTGATTGTTGCAGCCATTATGCTGCTTTATGGAATCGTGCTGGAAAAGCTGCTGTTCAAGCGCTTTGCGAATACAACCTCACTGGTATTTATGCTGGTGTCGATCTCGCTGTCTACGGTTATCACCAATACGTGTCTTCTCGTGTTTGGGCCGAAGCCGCGCGCCTTGACGAATGTTTTTCCGGCGATTAAGCTTTCAGTTGGTGGTGTGAACCTTCCGTTCAACAGCCTCTGCATTTTCCTGATTGCAGTGATCGCGCTTGTTATTTTGCAGCTGGTGTTTACAAAGACCAAGTTTGGTCTGGCGCTGAGACTTGCCTCGGAAGACCCGAAAACATCTTCTCTGATGGGTATTCGTGTGTCCTTTACACGAATGGCAACATTTGCGATTTCGGCTATGCTTGGCTCTATCGCCGGAATGCTCTTTGCGCCGCTTTACTCAGTTACAATTGAGCTTGGCTCATCGCTTGCCATGAAAACCTTTGTCTCGGCAGTTATAGGAGGCCTTGGCAATTTTGTTGGCGCGGTTGCAGGTGGCATTCTCGTTGGCCTGATTGAAACGCTCAGCTCGGTCTACATCGCTTCGGCGTATAAGGATCTGATCGTCTATGTCGTCGGCATTGTCGTGCTTGTATTTTTCCCGTATGGCCTGTTCCGTCGGGTCAAGAAGAAGTTCTGAGAGGAGGACGTTATGAATTATATCAAAAAACACCTGAAGCTGATCGCAATGCTTGTGGGTCTGGTGCTGCTGGTGCTTCTTTCGTCCAACTCATATTTTGCGTTCGTTGGTATCCGCGCCATTATCAATGCAATTGCTGTAATTGGTATTGTTGTGATTTCCGGCTATGCCTCGCAGCTGCATCTTGGACAATCTGCCTTTATTGGCATTGGAGCATATGTTTCGGCGATCCTGATGACAAAGTGCGGTGTCAACTTCTGGCTGACAATCCCGTGCGCAGTTGTCATTGCGGGCTTGATCGGATGGCTGCTCTCCATTCCAACGCTCCAGCTCAAGGGTGGCTCCTATCTGGCGCTTGTGACACAGTGCTTTGGTGAGATCATTTATATTTTACTGCTGAATCTGGAGCCGATCACAAATGGTGCGTTTGGTATTCTGGGTATTCCGGCGCCAAGCATAGGGCCGATTTCCTTCGTTGCGCTGCGGCCGTATCTGTTCCTTTGCCTCGCATTTTTGGCAGTGGTATATTTTGTGGTAAAACGGGTGCTGGCTTCGAAATACGGAAGATTCTTCCTTGCCGTTAAAGAGGCAGAAGAAGCTGCACAGTCTGTTGGTGTGAACACGCGTGCATATAAAATGATCGCTTTCGTGCTGGCAACAGCAGTGGCCGGTGTGGCGGGCGTTTTGTATGGCCCGTATATTGGCTATCTGAGCCCGGAGCAGTTCCGCTGGTCTGCATCGCTTCAGCTTGTTGGTATGGCGATTGTTGGTGGCTTTGGCAGCGTTGAAGGCGGCATTCTTGGCGCTGTTCTGCTGACAGTATTGCCGGAGCTTCTGCGTGCAACGGATCAGCTGCGAATGATCCTCTATGGTGTTGTGATTATTCTGACGCTGGCATTCCTGCCGGATGGCCTGATTTCGTTGTTCGGAAAGTCCTGGAAGGAAATTAAAACGATGATTATAAACCGGACGCATGAGCTGTCCGGAAAGTCTCAAAGAAAGCAGCGTGCCAGAGAAATTAAGAAGTCCGAGGTAAGTACAAAATGATTGAAGCATATAAAGGTTGTAAAGTTTTGCTTGAGGTTTGCGCAGAAGCTAAGCCGGGCGAAAAGATCCTGGTTCTGACAGATGATCAGAGTCTGGAAATTGGCATGACAATGTATCAGTATGCCAAGCAGTTTTATGACGCGACGCTGGTTTGCATGAAGCCGCGTCTGACGCATGGCGACGCTGCAACAGCCTGCATCGAAGAGGCCATGCAGGCAGCGGATGTTATCTTTGGTGCAACGACCTTCTCTGTCTATAATACTGCGGCGCGTATTTCGGCCTGTGAAAAGGGCGCGCGCTTTGTGAACATGTCTGACTACTCAATGCGTATGCTTGAGCAGGGCTGCCTGTTTGTGGACTTTGCCGGGCTTAAGCCCAAGCTCGACAGACTGGCGGAAAATATCGTTGGCAAAGAAATGACGATTACAACGCCAGCCGGTACTTCGCTGCACTCGTCCATTGAAGGACGCCATGCAGACATCGGCTATGGAAGATCAACACAGCCCGGCGAGTCTTCGTCGCCTCCTAATGTGGAGTGTGCGGTAGGGCCGGCTGATAACTCCATGGAAGGTATCCTTGTAGTAGATGGCAGCGTTCCTTTGCCCGGCGTGGGTGTGGTGAAAGAACCCATCCGCATTCGTTTTGAGAAAGGCCGGATCGTTTCCATCGAGGGCGGGGAGCAGGCAAAGATTTTGGAGGACACACTTCACTCTTATCAGGATGAGCGCGTGTTCCTTGCTGCGGAGATCGGTGTTGGCATGAATCCGGCGTCGGCGCTTAGCGGGCGTATGCTTGAAGATGAGGGCACGTATGGGACAATGCATATTGGCATTGGAAACAACCTCTCTTATGGCGGCACGTGCAATACACCGGTTCACATTGATCTCATTATGAAAAACGCGACGGCCTGTGTCGACGGCAGATATATCTGCCGGGATGGCGAGGTACTGTAATACGTTATATCTGGGGGTTGCGCAGCGCTTGAGGGGACAGGGGTGAAGAACCTCTGCCCCCTGCGCTTCTTGATAAAATCATATGCGAATGCAAGTGATAAGTTGACGAATCAGGAAAATAAAGATATGATATAGAAAATGAAAAAATATGGGAAACTTGATAATGAGAGGCGGATGGAGGTAGGTTATGCGTCAGTTTAATTTTGTGGCAAGTCCATCTTTGAAGCAGCTGGCCTATGAG
>CAZXIW010000038.1:0-17165 GCA_964640905.1 uncultured Oscillospiraceae bacterium | reverse complement strand
GTCGGAGTCGGCGCCGGGTCATCGTCGGCAAACGCGCCGACGCTCAGAGCCAGCACCAGCACGACGGCCAGCAGCAGGCTTGCGATTCTTCTGAGGTGTTTCATTTTGTTTTTCCCCTTCCTGTTTCAATTCTGTTTGTTTCGCGCCCTGCGCGGAAAGTTATATCGTCCAAACAGCCACACTGCCGCCAGAATCAGCAGCAGCCCTCCGGCTGTAAAGCGGAATGTACCTGCCCCGCCCGTCTGCGGCAGCGCAACACCGCGCGTGTTGGTGCATGTGAGGCAGATCTTCTCACCAGATGCGATGGTAACGGCCGGGGCATTTGCGCCCGTTTCCGTTTTCGTTTCAGAGCCGTCTTCGTCGCCCTCGACGCTCTTCGTCCAGCTGACGGAGTAGCCGTCGGTGGTCGTTTCCGTAACGGTGAAGCTTACGCCCGCCGGGAGGTCACTGAGCGTGGCCGTCTGGCTGTGCAGGAGCGTTATCTCTGCGGTGTATTTGACGTTTGTGTCCTCGCCCGACTTCGTAAAGCTCAAGCTTGTCGGTGCGGTGGTAACGGTCTTGCCGTCCTTGTCGGTGACTGCGACCGGGAAGCTCTTGTCGTCCACGTCCGCGCTCGTTGTTGTGAGCTGGAAGGTGAACGTGCCGCTCGTATTGCTCGGTTCTGCGGTGTTGTTCACAAGCTTTGTGAGCGTGAGCGCACCCATGCTGTAGGTGTTCGTAACGGTGACCGTGACCTTCTCGCCCGGCGTTGTTACGCTTCCCTCCGCCGCGTCCTTGGTCTTGTTTTCGGGGCTGTAGGTTGCCGTGTACTCCGCGCCAGTCGGAATAACCTCTGTGACCTTGTAGGCCGTTCCGGCCAGAAGCCTGATCTGCGCCGTCTCGCCTGCCTTGAGCTGGATTTCACCCGCTTTGCCCTCGGCGACGGTTCTGTTTGCGGTTGTCGTTGTGCCGTCTGCGTTCGTGCTTGTGACGGTGTAGGCCGTGCCGACCGGGAGCTTCACGCCGCCCAGTTCTACACAGAACGTGTAGGCCGCGTTCGTGTCGCCCGCCGAAACCGTGCCTGCCGTCGCCTTGGTGATGTTCAGCGTCGCAAGCTTTTCAGTCGCTACACAGTTCGTGTAGTTTACCGTTGTGCTTTGCAGCGCAGAGCATACCCCGGAATTATAGCCTGTAAAGCCTGTCTGAGCAGCAATTCCGTCGACCTTCTGGCTTCCGCCTGCGCCACTGATCGCATAGCTTACCGACCCATACTGCCCGGTCAGACCACTCGGCATGATCTCCTGCACGATATATTTGCAGGCATCGCCGCTTGTGCCTCCTGCAAAATACTGGCTCATGTCCTCAAACACCGCGCGCTGGCCGGATTTCAGCTCAAAGATTCCGCCCTTGCCAACCGTCTTCGTTGTGCCAGTCGTGTCCGTGTCGCTTGCATAAAGGGTGTAGCTCTCGCCCTCATTAATCAGGGCGCTCTTACCGTCTGCTGTCAAAACACGGTACTGATAGGAAACGGTATCTTTCAGATGCGCGACTGTTGCCTTGTCCACGTCTGTTCCATCCGCCGTCAGCTCCTTGCGGACAGTCAGCGACTCCGGCGGAAGCGTTTGCAGATTAAACTTTAACGAGCAGTAGGAAATATTGCCGCCGCGTTCCAGATAGAAGAATTTCAGCGTATGGTTTGACCAGTCACTAAAGGTGTTTCCGTTAAAACTCGTTACATTCTTCCCGGCATTTGTAAAGCAGTCCCGCAAATGAGTGCCCGTTGTCTTTCCGTTTGGATTGGTAACTGCGCCGGTTGCAAAGTTAATTGCACCATACTCCGCGCCGTGTGTTCCGCCGATGTTGAGCACCAGAACATCATCGATGAAGACCCACACATCGTCGTCGCCCTTGAACTCGAAGACCATGTCTTTGCCGTTGACCTTGCCGCCCGCTGGCATGTAAAAATCGATCTCCATCGACATACCAAAGCCAAGGTTCGCAACCTCGCTCTGGTTGGCCGTTCCCGTATATGGCGTATAGGCGGTGGTATGTTCGCCGTCCTCCCAGGTTAGTGTTCTTGTGGTGAAATTTGTCCCGATCTTATTGAACGGCAGGAAGTTTCCGTTATGATATTTGTTAGGATTAGTTTCACTCTGATATTTCTCCAAAACATGGCCGGGCGCAATCAGCATATCACTTACAGAAAAGCGCTTCATGGAATCATCAAAGTACGCAGACTTCTGCGCGCTGTCATAAACATAGTATCCGTCGGCATCCTTCCAGAACAGGCCGCCGTCATCGTTTTTTCCGTCTCCATTGCCGTCGACCGGAAAATACTTGCTTGCATAGCCAGTCTGATACCCGCTATAGGTATAAACGTTACCATATTCATCCTTTGCAATCTCGTTCCCGATGTACTTTGTATTTGCGCGCAGTGTCGCCTGACTGGTGTAGTAGGTACCATTGTCCATGCCCCATGAGGTATTTGGATTACCGTGACCCCAGTATGTGCTCGTATTTTCCGTCTGAAACAGCACACTCAGTGAATAATCTGTATTGTCTTCCGTAAGAACCGGATATCCATCCGTCCCCAGCGTCTTCTTAATACTCGGAACTGTTCCCGGAGAATACTTTCCTGTCCCCTCGTTAATTCCATAGTCATGAATATACTTTTTGTCCGTTAGTTTTGAATCTGCCGTCAAATAAAAGCCATCCAGCGCAGATACTGTAGCGTCCATTGTGGTGTTGGGATCAGGACCATCCAGATGATAGAAGTAAAAGCTCTTCGGAAGAAGTCTTGTTCCGTCATCATTCCGTGTGTTGATGTATGAGCCGTAGTCAAAAAGATTCAGCCGGATATCCGAATTTACAGTCTGCGCCATATACTTCGGGTCAGCCAGCGTTGCCGTGCCGTTCCAAAGCTCAGAGAGCTGTTCGAGCTTCTCTTTGTTCGTGACGCAGAGCTTCTGCCCCTCGCTCAGCCCGTAATACTGCTCGCAGACGGCGCTGAACGCCTCCTGCTCCTCCAGCATCGCAAGCACCAGCGCGTCCTCGTCGCCCGCGTCCTCCAGCCCGGCAAAGTAGACCGTCAGCTCCTCTGCGCTTTGCAGCCCGTCGATCGCCGCGATCACCGCCTCGACCTTTGCCCGCGCCGCCTCGCTCAGCACCACACACTCTGCCGTGTGCAGATGGTCCTCCAGCGCGCAGATGAGGTTACCCGCCTCGTCAAAGCACGTGCCTTCCTCGTGCAGATGCTCGGCCTTGCCGCAGACGATCTCCTCCGGCGGCTTGACGCAGCTTTCCGTGTGCGTGTGCTCGGCAAGGCCGCAGATGAGCGCGCCCTCCGCGTCAAAGCACGTGCCGACGTGGGTATGCTCCTCCAGTCCGCAGATGTACTCAATTTTCAGGCATTCCGCGCCATGCGTGTGCGCCGTAAGCCCGCAGATGAGGTTTCCGTCTTCGTCTGCGCAGGTCTCGTCATGCGTGTGTTCCTCCAGCCCGCAGACATATTCCGGCGCTTTGGCGGCCAGACATTCATCTCCGTGCGTGTGCTCAGAAAGCCCGCAGACAAGGTTTCCTTCTTCGTCAACGCAGGTCTCGCCGTGCGTGTGCTCGGCAAGGCCGCAGATATACTCCGGCGTAACGGCTGGCAGGCAGTCTTCTGCGTGCGTGTGCGCCTCTTTACCGCAGACCTGTACGCCTTCTTCGTCAAGGCATGCGTCCGTGTGGGTGTGTTCTTCCAGACCGCAGATATAGTCAGGCTGGCATTCCGCGCCGTGCTGATGCTCTTCCAGCCCGCAGACCAGCCGCCATGTGCCGTAGCAGCGCGCGCCGTGCGTGTGGCTTTCATCTTCTTCAAGGCCGCAGGTGCAGCTCTGCGTGTCGACCGGCTCTTCTGCCACCGTGAAGCAGTCCTGCGTGTGCGCATGCCGCGCAAGCTCCGGCTTTTCGCAGACCAGCGCGCCCGCCTCGTCAAAGCAGCCGCCCTCAACCGTGTGCGTGTGCGCCGAAGCCTCCGGCAGTGTGCAGCTCAAAACGCGCGTCTCGCCCTCGTTGTGGCCGCAGATGCAGACCTCGGTCATCTGATAGCAGCCGTCATCGTGCTCGTGGCCGCTCGTTCCCTCTATGCCGCAGATGGGCTGTCCCTCTGCGTCAAAGCACGTTGCCACATGCGTATGCTCCGCTTCTTCCTCCGGCACTTTGCAGAGCAGCGCGCCGCGCTGCGCCGCGTAGCAGCTGGGGTTGTGCAGATGGTTTGTGACCTCGTAGCACGTACCTGTGTGCTGGTGCTCCGAAAGCTCCGCCAGCGGACACCAGAGCTTCCCCGCCTCGTCGTAGCAGGACGTATCATGCTGATGCAGCACCGTGGCCTCGCCCGCCGTGCAGTGCGCCGCAACGCGCTTTGCCACCGTCACCTGCTCATAGCATGCATCCGTATGCGTGTGCTCCTTCTTCTCGCAGCCGCGCGAGATCGTGACCGCCGGGCGGATCAGCGCGCACGACGTCCCAAGGATGACCAGCGCCGCCAGCGCCGCAACCAGCACCCTTCCCTGTTCTTTATCCTTCCCGCGCCCGCGCGCGGGGCTTGCTGCATTTTTTCGCATGCCACTCACCTTCCTCTTTGCTGCCTGATGATCTATGCCACGGGGCAAAGCGCCCCGGCCTGTTCTCGTTGAAGTGTTTCGGGCTATTTTATCACAAATATATGAAAAAGTACATACCCAAAACACAAAATCCTGTGTCCTATCCGATTTTCCCGAACGCGCTGAGCGGCCAAAGGCGGAAGACGATCTTCCCCACGACCTGCTCCTCGGCCACACAGCCGACCTCGGTGTGCCGCGAGTCTGCCGACGTTGCGCGATGGTCTCCCATGCAGAAATACCGGCTCTCCGGCACTTGATAGGGATACGTAATGTTACTGTCGCCAAAGGATTTTTCGCTGACATACGGCTCGTCGAGCAGCGCCCCGTCTACATAGACGTTACCCGCCTCGTCGATGTCGACCCACTCGCCCGGCCCTGCGATGCAGCGCTTGACGAGAATTTTGTTGCCAAGATAAAACGCGATCAGATCGCCCTCTTCAAACTCAGACCCGCGCACCGCCGCGACGATATTCCCCTCCGAAAGCGTTGGGGTCATGGATGTGCCGTAGATTTGAAGCACGGGCATCCAGATCGTCGCCACCAGCACCGCCAGCGCCGCCACAACGACCAGCGTATAGACCGTGCTCCGGAGCGCGCCGCGAAAGCGCGAGCGGTATTTGAGCCGATTCAGCTCGGCCTCGATCTGCTCAACTGTCGGTCTTCTGCGCTGCCGTTTGCCCTTCATCCCGCTTCACTCCATGCTGCCCGAGCTGGCGGCTGAGCCGCTCGATATTTTCCAGATACTGATTTGCCGCAGCCTGCGCCGCCTCAAAGACGCCGTTGAGCTGCAAAGACGCCTCTGCGATCGACCCCGCCTTTAAAAGCAGGATCTCGCGGCTTTCCAGCGCGCTCTCGGCCTTTTCCAGCTGGGCGCGCAGCGTCTGTATTTCCTTCTCCTGCTCCAGAAGCAGCTGCATCAGCTGCACCCGGCTCAGGCCGCGTAACTGTCTGTCGGTCATAGCTTTTTCTCCGTTTTTCGCCGCCTGCCGTGGACATTTTTCCACGCACCCGGCAAAAAGTTTACATAAATTTTTGCCACTCAAATTATGTTAAATCCGGTAATTTTTCCGCCGGATTTGCGATTTTCATGCTTTCTTATTATACGCAAGACCGGGCGCAAAAGCAAGTCATTTTCTGGAAGCAACATCCTGTCGCCGCGATTTTTTTCATTTTGCCCCTTCCGTCTGAAACGTTTCCAAAAATACATTTTTTCGCGCCTTTTTGCCATCTTTTCGGCATACTGCCTGTTTTCAGTATTTCCTCCCCCCCCCCCCTGAATTTTCCAGCCGCTTCCATCCTCGGCAGTTGTTAAATTTTTATTCCGATTTTTTTGGTAATTTTCAACAAATCTTTATTTTCGCAAAAACCGCCCGGCGAAGCCTCGCTTCGCCGGGCAGCAGGTGTTGTTGGAGCGTTTTTGGATAATCTTACGACTGCAAAATTCTTGTGGTCTCCGGGTCCGGCTCAAACCACTTGTTTGCGCCGAACAAAATGACCGCGTCGCCGACCTCGACCGTCTCATAGATCTTCGGCATGGCCTCGACCGGGATGTTGACGCAGCCGTGGCTGCCGCCGTTGACATAGAAATCCTTGCCGAAATGCGTCCGCCACGACGCATCGTGCATGCCATACGCGCCGGAGATGCCGATCCAGTAGTCGGAGAAGACCAGATAGTCCTCGCCCTGCATCCACTGATCCTCATCCTTATTATAGGCGTAGTAAAGCCCCGTGATCGTCTGAAAGCCGTTGAGGTTGCCGGTCACCACGTCGGTGGACGTAACGACCTCGCCCGCCCGGTAGACCGTCAGACGCTGGTTGTCGATGTCGACCTCGACATAGGTCTCCGTCAGCGGCGCATACGGCTCGCCGTTCTTCCAGCATTCCAGCGGCGCTTTCAGCTCCGCCGCCGTCATCTGGCGGATGGCCTGCCCGATCATCTGCGCCAGCTCACCGGCGTTGAGCACATAGTCAACCTTTAAAAAGTCCATCGGCTTCGGCCCGTCCACATAGGTGTTGAGAATGAACGAAACATTCTCCTCCCCCGCAAGCTCTGCCCAGCCCTGCGCAAGCGCCGTCAGGCCGTCCCCGTCAATTTCCAGCGCGCCGTCTGCGCCGAGCGAGACATAGGGCATCAGCTCCTTTGGCCGGAGCGTCACGACCTTCTGCGCGTCTGCCGCGCCCTCGAGGTTGAGATCGATCGTCAGCGTCACGCCCTGCATTTTTTCTTCCAGCAGCGCGTTGAGATCAAAGGCCGTGTTTTCCGTCGTGATCTGCGGCGGCAGATAATACTCCGACGCCTCAATTTCCGCCTGCGGCGCGTTGTCCGTCCCGATGGTAAACGCGGAAACCGCCTCCGCCGCAGCCCTTCTCAGCTCGTCCATCGCAAGCTCATCGCCCGCGACCGCCTCCACAACGAAAAACCGCTCGCCGTCATAGTCCATATAAGCGTCCTGCGAGGCCGCGCGGGTGCGCGCGCCAAGGTCGGCCACGAGCGCCGCGTCTGTATATCCCGCCAGATCCGGCGCAAACGTCCCCGCCTGCGTATGCGTCAGCGTCCGCCACTCAAGCTTGTCGCCGAGGCCAAGCTGCTCAAATTCGTCCGGCGAGGTTCTCTCGCTCTGGGTGAAGCTGGCGGTAATGCGCCCGGTCAGCTCATCGAGCAGCCCAAGCTCCTCCAGCGTGTATTCGCCGACCGTTTCGCCGTTCTCCGTAACGGTCAGCCGGGCCTTCTGCGCGTTTTGCAGCAGCGCCTGATACTGCTCATAGAGCGCTCTTTGCGTGTTGACCGCCTCGCCCGCCTTTGTGCAGAGCAGATAATAGCCTCCGCCCGCCAGCAGCGCCAGCACCAGCAGCACGCAAAGCGCGATCACAATTCCTTTTTTCATCTTCCCGTCTCTCCATCTCTTTCTTTTCTTTTGTAGTGTATCTCCCACAGTATACCATATTTCGCCGCCGGTTCAATCCCCCCGCGCACTTATTTTTCTTCTTTTTCAGCCACGCCCCACTTCGGAAGCGGCATGCGCTGCATCGCGCCAAAAATCTTTGTCTTGAGATCCGGATACTGCGTCTGCATCTGCGCGATGAGTTCTTTGACTTCCTGGCGCTTGGTGTGCTTGTCTGCCGGGCAGACATTGTGGACGACCGGCAATTCATATTTTTCCGCAAAATGCGCCACTGCCCGCTCCCCAACATAGAGCATCGGGCGAATCTGCGTGACCCCCGTCCGGCTCAGATAGGTCACAGGCTCAAAGCAGCTGATGCGCCCTTCATAGAACAGACTCATTAAAAATGTCTCCACCGCGTCGTCATAGTGATGCCCCAGCGCAACCTTCTGAAAGCCAAGCTCCAGAATCACATCGTTGAGTGCGCCCCGGCGCATCTTCGCGCACATCGAGCACGGATTTTTCTCCTTGCGGTAGTCAAAGATGATCGGCCCGATTTGCGTGTGCTTACAATAATAACCCACGCCAAGGCTCTTACAGTATTCCTCGACCGGCGAAAAATCCATCCCGCCAAGCCCCATGTCGATCGTAATGGCCGTCAGCTCGAAGGGCCTGGGGTAATATTTCTGAAGCGCCGCCAGAACCGCCAGCAGCGTCAGTGAGTCCTTTCCGCCCGATACGCCCACGGCGATCTTGTCCCCTGCGGAGATCATATTGTAATCATCGATGCACCGGCGCATCAGACCCATCATTTTCTGCATATTCTTCACCTTTCCAAGTATAATCTTCGTTTCGAGCATTCGGGAGCATTCAAGAGAAAACAGGAGCATTTTCGAGTTCTTCCCGCGCCCCGTTTATTTTTCAAAAAAAGAAGTTGACAGAATTTTTCGTGTGTGGTATAAAGGGTAGGCGTGATTTCGTATCTATTGTATTCGCGCCCCGATGTTTTGTCAAAAATTTTTATCATAGAAAGCATCAGCTTTCCAACGGAGGAAACGAACATGACCACTATGGCTAAGAAAGAGACCGTCCAGAGAAAATGGTACGTTCTCGACGCCGCCGGCAAGCCCCTGGGCCGCACGGCTGTCACTGCTGCCAAGCTTCTGCGCGGCAAGCACAAGGTTGACTTCACCCCGAACGTTGACTGCGGCGATTTCGTCATCATTGTCAACGTCGACAAGGCTATTCTGACCGGCAAGAAGCTCGACCAGAAGCATTACTATCATCACACCGGCTGGATCGGCAACCTCAAGGACGTCAAGTACCGCACGCTCATGAACGAGCGCCCCGAGTTTGCCATGGAGCTGGCTGTCAAGGGCATGCTCCCCAAGAACACCATCGGCCGCGCCGCTGCTACCCGCCTGAAGCTTTACAAGGGCGCCGAGCACAACAACGCCGCACAGAAGCCCGAAGCATGGACTTTGGACTAATCAGGAGGTAACAGACTATGTACGAGAGCAAGAGACAGTATCAGTACGGCACCGGCCGTCGCAAGTCTTCCGTCGCCCGCGTTCGCCTGTATCAGGGCGGCACTGGCGCTATCACCATCAACGGCCGTGACATCGACGACTACTTCGGTCTCGACACCCTGAAGATGGTCGTCCGTCAGCCCCTGGCTGCCACCGACCTTCTGGGCAAGGTCGATCTGGTCTGCACCGTCGAAGGCGGCGGCGTCACCGGCCAGGCCGGCGCAATCCGTCATGGCGTTGCCAGAGCGCTCCTGGGCGTCAACCCCGAGCTCCGCGCCACGCTCAAGGCCGCAGGCTTCCTGACCCGCGACCCGAGAATGAAGGAAAGAAAGAAGTACGGCTTGAAGGCCGCCCGTCGTGCGCCGCAGTTCTCCAAGCGCTGAGTTTTTACCTGCGCATTTATCCTGCACCAACGCTCCCGAACCACTCTGTGGTTCGGGAGCTTTTCTCTGCGCCTGCTCCCGCGATGGCCTCTGCCCGCTCCGGCTTTTCGCAAAGTCAAAAAGCAAAGCGCGCCGCCCTTTCAGATTTTCGTTGAGATTCCGGTCGGATTATACTATAATTACGCTGTATGCAGCTGCGCGGCGGAGCTACGGCACACAGGGCTTCGTCCCGAACCCCGAAAGCGCAGCATGATCCCAAGGAGGTTTTGCAATGAACCAGTGCATCAAATTCATTGACCTTTTCGCAGGCATTGGCGGCATCCGAAAAGGCTTTGAGCTGGCCTGTGAAAAGAAGGGCTTTTCTTCGCAGTGCGTCTTCACCTCTGAGATCAAGCCCCATGCCATCGCAGTCTTAAAGCAAAACCATCCGCTGGAAGCCGTTTACGGAGACATTACACAAATCGACGCCAAGGATATCCCGGATTTTGATTTTCTGCTTGCCGGCTTTCCCTGCCAGGCCTTCTCCTCCGCCGGAAAGCGGCTGGGCTTTTCCGATACCAGAGGGACTCTGTTTTTTGATGTTGAGCGGATTTTAAAAGAAAAAAAGCCCTATGGCTTTGTGCTTGAAAATGTCGAGGGTCTTGTAAACCACGACAAGGAAAACCCCGGAGACGAGGTTGGCCGGACACTGACAATTATTCTTGCGCACCTCAACGCCCTGGGCTATAAGGTAAACTGGAGGGTTCTCAATGCAAAAAATTTTGGAATCCCGCAGGAGCGCAAACGGATCTATATCGTTGGAACCATCCGGGATTATCCAGATCTTTCCGTTTTTCCTTCCACAACGAAAACGCTTGGCGATATCCTGCAAACCGGCCTGCCAACGGAGCACAGCCGGTTTATCGACACTCTGCTTGCCCATTATTCCCTCAAGGAGCTGGAGGGGAAATCGATCAAGGATAAGCGCGGCGGGGACAACAACATTCACAGCTGGGATATTGAGCTGAAGGGCTCTGTCAGCCCGGCGCAGAGAAGCCTTCTTAACGCCATGCTGAAGGAGCGGAGAAAAAAGAAATGGGCCGAGGAATATGGAATCGACTGGATGGATGGCATGCCATTGACAACCGCCCAGATTCGCACATTTTTTGACCATCCAGAGCTGGAAGACATGCTGGCTGATCTTGTTCAGAAAAAATATCTCCGCTACGAGCACCCCAAGAAAAAGGTCGGCTCCCACAGAGAGTATGACACCACTCTTCCAAGGGGCTATAATATCGTCGCGGGAAAAATGTCCTTTGAGATCAGCCGGGTAATGGGCCGCCGGGATATTGCCCCGACGCTCGTTGCAATGGATATGCAGCATCTGTATGTGACTGACGGCGACGGCGTCCGGACGCTGTCACTGCTGGAGGGGCTGCGTCTGTTTGGTTATCCGGACGACTATCGATTCGATGTGGAAAAAAGTCTGGGCTATGATCTTCTTGGCAACACCGTTGTAGTTCCGGTAATTGCCGAGGTCGCAGGGCGCGTACTTGATATTTACTGCAAGGAGGCTGAAAAGGCATGAGATTAACCGGTCAGGAGGTCTATGACAGGCTGATTCACGAAGACAGACTGCTGCAATTGCAGGGGCAGATCCGCTTTTACCTTGGCGATGTTGATATCATCGTCCGTCAGAAGGACGTTGTCGGAAACATCATACAGGAGTGGCTGCAAGGCTGGCTCGACCAGCGCGGCGTTGCCTACGCGCCAAGTGAAAACACGCAGATGCCGCCGGATTTTTTCCTCAATCCGGACGATCGGACTCAAAATCTTCTGGAGGTCAAGGCCTTTAACCGGAATGCCTCCCCGGGCTTTGATATCGCTGATTTCAGAATGTACGAGGAGGAGATCATTGATAAGCCCTACATGCTTCATGTGGACTATCTCATTTTTGGGTATGACATGGACGAAAACGGCATTGTAACGATCAGGGATCTGTGGCTGAAAAAGGTTTGGGAGATCACCCGCAGAATGAAGGACTGGCCGCTCAATCTTCAGGTAAAGCAGAATGTCGTACACAAAATCCGCCCCGGCGTCTGGTACAGTAATCAAAAGGGAAATTACCCCATGTTCCGCTGCATGGAGGATTTCATTTCCGCGATTGAAGAGACCGTGTATCAGAATCCAAAAACGCACGACGCCGCAGGAAGCTGGAAAAAGCGCTTTCTCGCAAGCTACGAGCGCCATTATGGGGTAAAGCTTCAGATTCCGCGCTGGTCAGAGCTTGAAGAGTCCTATGGCAAAGCGTAGCTACGCCATCTGCCAGCTGCAGCAAGCATCATGTTCTACTCCCGCCCCATATCAAAATAAAAAGCCAAAAATATTATGCACTCCAAAAGCGTCTGACTTTTGGAGTGCATTTTGCATTTTAAACCGAAGCCGCTTTACGCGTCGCCTCAACGTGCAAGGCGCGCTGTTTCCTCTGCCGTTTCCTCTGCCGCTTCCTCTGCGCCGGGCTGTGCGGGCGCTTGCTGTGCGGGCTCTTCCTCTTCCTCCGGCGAAAGCTTCACGCGGCTGGCGCGCCAGATGAGAAGCCCGCTGCCGCCGCCCAAAAGCGCCACGCCTGCGGCCACGGCCAGCATCCACCACTCAAAATTCTCCCGCTGGAAGGTAAAGGGCGAGGGTGCTTCTTCTGCCGCAGTCTCCTGCGCCGTCTGCACCGCCCGTGCGGCCTCCTGCGCCGCCGCCTCCTGCGCGGCCTTCAGGGCTTCCTCGCGGGCAAGCGCCTGCTCCTGCTCGCGCAGGGCCTGCTTCTCCTGCTGCACCCTTTCGGCAAGGGCGGCTGCGCGCTCCATGCGCGCTTGCTTTTCCTCTTCAAAGCTTGCCAGCGCCTGCGCCAGCTCTTCCTCGCGCGCGGCCTTTTTGGCAAGCTCGGTCTGCTCTATATTATAGTCGTAAGCCAGCTTTGCCGCCTGCGAGACGATCTCCACCCCGGCCGACTGCGTATAGACCGCAAGCAGGAAGGGGCGCTCGGTGTAGAAAATGCCGACGTCATTTTCTGCGCCCTCAAAGCTTCCATACTTGTGCGCAATCTCCACATCCGTCACATATTTTTTAAAGTAGTCATTTTGCGGGTGAGACTGCTTCATGTACTCAAGCAGCTCCGGAAATTCCTCCGCACGTTCATAGACGTATTTCAGGGTATCCATCATCATGCGCGTGCAGTAGAAATTGTTCCGGTAGTACTTGGGGTCAATTTCCTCGTCCGTCATTGTGAAATATTTGCGCATGGCTTCTTTATAGACGGGGAATGTCCCGATGCGGTATAAAAGCGCATGGGAAATTTCGTTGTTGGACTCGACGATGCTCAAGTAGTGGCAGCGGTCAAGCGTCGCGCCGCCCTCGGTAATCATCGTATCGGGCGTAATTTCGCCCGCGTTTTCAAGCTCATAATAATAGAGGTTCAAAGGTAGCTTATAGGTGCTCGCCGCAACCAGCATCTGCGTCTCGTTCCAGTCGTAGCTTTCGCCTGTCACGGTGTCATAATAGCTGACGGCAAAGTTATCCTCCGTGAGACTGTGCTCTGCGCGGAACGCTTCAAAAAGCGCCGCGAGGTCTTCCTCCTGCGCGGGCGCATCCGGCGCGGCCCCGCCCGCTTCCAGCGGCGTGATAACACTCGGCATTTCAATGATCTGCGTATCCTCCGCCAGCGCCGCACCGGCCATGGCAAGACTCAGCGCCAGCGCCAGAAGGGCGCATAAAAACTTTTTTGGCATAATATCCACTTCCGATTTCCGTTCTGATTTGACATCATGATACCCCAGTCAGCGAAAAAATGCAAGCGCACCATTTGCCCCGCGCGCGCATATCGTAGTTGTAGTCAGGTCAAACCAATCCGTTTTTGAGGAGTGATCGCATGAGTCCAAACTGTAATTATACAACCACCGGCGGCTGCGGCTGTACCCAGCCAAATCCGCCCGCGCCGTGTCCGCCTGCCCCGCCCTGTCCGCCGCCCTGCCCGCCGGGCTGTGCGCCTGTGCCGCCGTATCCGCCCATGCCGCCGCGCCCGCCGATGCCCGCGCCGCCAAGCGCCGCGGAGGCGGAGGTCGACTGCGGATGCAGCTGCGCGGCGGGAATGCTCGGCGCGCTGGAGCTTCTGTGTGACCCGCGTCTGGCGCCGCTTGTCGACTACAACCAGTTCGCATTTTTTACAGACAGCTTTGTCCTTGGCTCCTCGCTCAGCTGCCCGGACACTCTGTCAACCGCGTATGACAATCTGACCGGCCCACTTGCAGGGGAGCTTGTCAGCATCAAGCCCTGTACATGCGATGATCTGGAGGTCAGCGGGCAGGTGTACTATCCGCTGCCCGTCTGCTCCGATACGACCTGCTGTACTTCCGGCCCGGCCTTCACAGCCGGAAGCGTGTCGCTTTGCGCGCTGCGGGCTGTTGCCTTCACCATCCCCGCCGGGACAGCAGACGCAGACACGACCTATAACGAGCTCAAGCGGCTGATCTGGCAGGCGCTTCATCCGGGGCGGCCGCCGCTTCCCGGCTCTGCTCCCGCCGTAAAGGCCACGCCCTGCGACTGCGCGTCAAGCTCCCTCTCCGGGCGGCGCACCGCCTCCATCACAGCAGGGCCGCTTCTGGTCGCCAACGCGGCGGTGCTTGGCTCTTTGGGCGATGTGCTCGTGCTTGCCAACGACACCAACCGGCGCATCTACTTCATCTGCCAGAGCGCCATCGGCTTCTCCGGCTGAAAAAGCCGCCCCGGCAGCCTGCGTGGCTGCCGGGGCAGATCTTTTTGTGGACGATCGTCAATCGATCTCTTCATCGGGAATGCGGGAGATCACCGGCCTGCCGTTTGCATCGAGCAAAACGGTCAGCCCGCCACCGTAGCCTTCCGTGTGCCAGAGATAGGTCACGCCGGTCTGCCTGTCAACAAGCAGGCAGGACTCCGCGAACATCGCCTTTTCTTCATAAATGCGCACAAAGCGTTTTTCCTTTTTTGCCATGTTACTTTGCGTCCTTCACGCTCTCGGTGATGCCGGAGGCAAGCCCCGCCAGACCCTGAAGCTCGGAGGGAATGATGATCTTCGTTGCCTGGCCATCGGCAATTTTCTGCATGGCCTCAAGCGCCTTGAGCTTCAAGACCTGATCGTTCGGCGCTTTTTCATTCAGCATCGCAAGCGAGTCTGCCAGCGCCTGCTGCACGGCGCGGATGGCCTGCGCCTCGCCGTCGGCCTTCAGGATGGCCGATTCCTTCTCGGCCTCGGCGCGCAGGATCGCCGCCTGCTTTTCTGCGTCGGCCTTCAAAATTGCCGCTTCCTTTTCGCCCTCAGCAACCAGAATCTGGCTGTGCTTTGCGCCCTCGGCCTGCAAGATGGCCTGCCGGCGGTCGCGCTCGGCCTTCATCTGCTTTTCCATCGAGCTCTGGATATCCTGCGGCGGGAGAATGTTTTTCAGCTCCACGCGGTTGACCTTGATGCCCCAGGGGTCGGTCGCTTCATCCAAAATCGCGCGCATGCGGGTGTTGATGACGTCGCGGGAGGTGAGCGTCTGGTCAAGCTCCAGATCGCCGATGATGTTGCGAAGCGTCGTGGCCGTCAGGGTCTCCATGGCCATCATCGGGTGCTCAACACCGTAGGCGTAGAGCTTGGGGTCTGTGATCTGGAAGTAGACAACGGTGTCGATCTGCATCGTGACGTTATCCTTTGTGATCACGGGCTGGGGCGGATAGTCGAGCACCTGCTCCTTGAGGCTGACCTTTTTGACCACGCGCTCAATAAAGGGCACTTTGAAGTGAATGCCGACCTGCCAGATCTTGCTGAACGCGCCGAGGCGCTCAATGACGTAGGCTCTGGACTGCTGGACAACATAAATGTTGCGCACAATGACGACCAGCGCTAGAATTGCAATGACGAATACGGGAATCCATTCCATAATTTTTCCTCCTGATATTTTCTCTGTTTTGAATTTCTACTGCACGTTTTCTTCCGCCCCGGCGGGCCGGACACAGACCTTTGCACCCTCGATGCGCTCTATGACAACGCGCGCGCCAGGCTCGACCGGTGCATCCTGCAAGCTCTTGGCTGTCCACAAAACGCCGCCGATGCGGATTGCGCCCGTTGCCCGCAGGTTGTCGATTCGCTCAATGACAAGCGCCTCCTGCCCCAGCAGGCGGTCTGCATTCGTGCAGACCGGCTTGACATGCAGCAGCTTTTTCAGCACCGGACGCAGCAGCGCCAGCAAAAGCGCCGAAACGAGAATAAACACCGCAACCTGCACCAGCACCTTCGCATGCAGCAGCGCGCACACCAGCGCCGCCAGCGCCCCGCCGACAAACCAGATCGACACCAGCCCGACCGTCACCGCCTCAATGATAACAAAGGCGATCGTCAGCGCCAGCCAACAATAGACCATGATCGTTCAACCTCCTTTTTCAGTTTTTTAAAATCGGATATTTTTTCAAAGCAGCCGTTTTCCCGCAAAAAGCGCGGGATTTGAAAGAAAGCATTTGCTATTTGCGCCGTTTATGTCTATACTAACATTGATACGCATGAAACATCAATCTTAGAAATGACAGGAGAGCTTACAACATGCAAACCATGACGTTCTGCGTGCCGTGTCTGTTTGGGCTTGAGGGTCTGGTCGGCGATGAGCTTCGGCGGCTGGGTCTTACGAATGTCCGCGTGGAAGACCGGCGCGTTTTCTTTGACGGCGATTTTGCCGCGATGGCAAAGGCGAATCTGTGCTGCCGGATGGGCGAGCGCGTGATGATTCTGCTTGCGCAGTTTGAAGCAAAGAGCTTTGAAGACCTCTATCAGGGCGTAAAGCGCATCCCGCTGGAGGATTTCATCGCCAAGGACGGCGCGTTCCCCGTCAAGGGCTACAGTCTGGACAGCCAGCTTCATTCCGTGCCGGACTGCCAGGCGATCGTTAAGAAGGCCGCCGTTGACCGCCTGGGCGCAAAATACGGCTTGAGCTGGCTTCCGGAGACGGGCGCGACGCACCAGATCCGTTTTTCGATCATGAAGGACAAGTGCGAAATTTTCCTCGATACCTCGGGCGTCAGCCTTCACAAGCGCGGCTACCGCGAAAACGCGAACCTTGCGCCGCTGCATGAGACGATGGCCGCCGCGATGGTCAACCTCGCGCGCTATCGCGGGCGCGACTTCTTCTGGGACCCCTTCTGCGGCTCGGGCACGATCTGCATCGAAGCGGCCATGATCGCCCTGAACCGCGCGCCGGGCATGAACCGCTTGTTTGCCGCGCAGAAGTGGGCGTGTGTGCCGCAGGAGCTTTGGCGCGCGGCAAGAACGGAGGCGCTCGACCATGAGTACCGCGGCGACTACCGCATCCTTGGCACAGACATTGACCCCGCCGCGCTTGACATCGCGCGCGACAACGCCAGAAAAGCAGGCGTTGGCAAGCTGATCGACTTCCGCGAGGCAGATGCGACCAAAATGAGCCTTCCGACAGACCGCGGCCTGATGGTCTGCAACCCGCCCTATGGCGAGCGCATGCTCGAGCAGCGCAGCGCCCAGCAGCTTTACAGAGCCTTTGGCCGGCATGTGAAGTTTGCAGACGGCTGGAAAAAATACATCATTTCCTCCGAGCCGGAGTTTGAGCACTACTTTGGAAAGCAGGCGGCCAAAAAGCGCAAGCTCTACAATGGCAGGCTTCAGTGCAACGTCTATATGTATTTTTAACAGGCTGTCGAAAAACCCACCGGGGTAAAGATTTCGGAAAGGAAGATCGTGTGAAA
>CAZXIW010000037.1:0-17753 GCA_964640905.1 uncultured Oscillospiraceae bacterium | reverse complement strand
TTGTAGTGCCACAGGGGGTTGCCCATCTCGGCGAACTGGTTGAAGATCATCATGGAAGGATCCTGCTTGAGCTCCCAGGTCTTATCAAAGATCTCCTTGACGTTGGACTCGCAGCCCGGGGTCGCGATAATCTGCCCGGCAATGGTCTTGAGCCAGTCAAAGCGCTCTTTGGACATATCCTGCGGCAGAATTGCGACGGAGTCGCAGGCCAGCAGCTTGGAGTTGAACGCGCCGCCGCGGCAGTAGTTGCCGGTGGACGGCCACACGGCGTGATGATACGTTGCGTCAAACTGACCGGTGACAAGTCTCGGGGCGAGGCAGCCGAAGCTTGCGCCGACCTTGTGGCAGCCGGTGGGGAACCACTTGCCGCTCATCGCGAGGATGCGGCAGGGAACGCCGGAAATGGAGGACGGAATTTCAACATAGTTGGGCGTCTTCTGATACAGGCCGCCGGACTCTTTGGCCTCGTTGTGCCAGTTGATGCGGAACAGGTTCACAGGGTCAACATCCCACAGGCCGGTGTGCGAGAGCTTATCCTTGATCTTCTCCGGGATGAGATCGGGATTTTGCATCTGCGCGATGGTCGGGATGATGATATTGTTCTCCTTTGCCTTCTGAAGGTTATGCAGCAGGCCCTCGCGGTTGATGGAAAGGTCAATGGTCTTGTTCATGTTGTTTCTCCTCCTGTTTTACTGTTGTCAAGATAGGAATATAATGTATACTTGGATATCCCAAAGTGTTTTGCGATTTTATCGCCGGATTTGGTAATCATCAGCGCGCCGGATTTACTGAGATAGCGGATGGCCTTGACCTTGTCGTCCTTCGTCATCAGCGCCACAGGCTTGCCGACCAGCTCGTCGGCCTGGCGGATAAGATCCTCCAGAAGATCTGCCACATTCAGCGTGATCCGCTCCGGCTCTTTTGCCACCTGCGCGTCGACGCAGTTGAACTCGTGCAGCGTGTTTTCAAACATCTGCATCATGGAGATGTCATAGTTGATACCAAAGATCGCCGTGACCTTCCCCTTCTCATCGTGGATATAGACCGAGGAGGACTTGAGCGTCTTTCCGTCTTTTGTGCGCGTCAGATAGCAGAGCTGATCTTCTGCCGCGTCGTTCTCATGGCCAATCTGCTCCAGCACCACATGCGACGGCCCGTCGCCGATCTTCCGGCCGGAAACATGCCCGTTTTCAATGGCTACGATCGAGCTGTATGCGCTTTTATCCGAAATCTCATGGACGACCACCTCACAATTCGGCCCGAACTGCGCGGCGACTCCCTTCGCGATCTGGCTCAGCAGCTCCTGAAGCTTCGCGTCCAATGGCTTATCACCCCCAAATAAGGCTCGTCTGCCAAATAGCCTGCAAAACTGTGCATCTTGCAAGGCCACAGCCTTATCATAGCAGTAATTTTTGGAGAATGCAATGGCTATTCTGAAATTTTTTTAGGTTTACAAAAAATTTTTTCGCTCCTCCACCGAAGAAAGCGGGCGGCAGCGGCGTGGCCTTGAAAAAACTTTTAGGTTATCAAAAATTTTGTTTGACATCGTCTGTTCTTGTGGTATGATGGAGAGGGTAAAAGCACCCTGCCGGATGTTCCGGCACAGAGATACAGAGATACATTATTTATAAAAACTTAGGGGGTTCCGGTTTTATGAATTACGAAGCAATCAAGCAGGCCGCCGAGGGCTACAAGGCCGACATGGCCAGATTCCTGCGCGATATGATCGCCATTCCGTCTGAGTCCTGCGAGGAAGAGGGCGTTGTCAAGCGCATCGCGACAGAAATGGAAAAGCTCGGCTACGACAAGGTTGAGTTCGACAAGCTCGGCAACGTCATCGGCTGGATGGGCAAAGGCGACAAGATCATCGCCATCGACTCTCACATTGACACCGTCGGCATCGGCAACCGTGAAAACTGGGAAGCTGACCCCTATGAAGGCTATGAGACCGATGAGATCATCTATGGCCGCGGCGGCTCAGACCAGGAGGGCGGCATGGCCGCAGCCGCCTACGGCGCAAAGATTATGAAGGAGCTTGGCCTCATCCCCGAGGGATACAAAATCATGATCGTCGGCTCGGTGCAGGAGGAAGACTGCGACGGCATGTGCTGGCAGTCCATCGTCAACGAATACTTTAATGGCCTCGAGGACGCGCGCGAGAAGATCGAGTTCGTCATCTCCACCGAGCCCACCGACGGCGGCATCTATCGCGGCCACAGAGGCCGGATGGAGATCCGCGTCGACATGCACGGCGTCTCCTGCCACGGCTCTGCGCCGGAGCGCGGCGACAACGCCATCCACAAGATGGCAGAGGTTCTGGAAAATGTCCGCGACCTCTATCAGAACCCCGCCGACGACTCCGTCGAGATCAAGGGTCTTGTCAAGATGTTAGACCCGAAATACAACCCCGAGCACTACGAAGACGCCCGCTTCCTTGGCCAGGGCAGCTGCACCACGAGCCAGATCTTCTACACCAGCCCCTCGCGCTGCGCGGTGGCAGACTCGTGCTCGATTTCCATCGACCGCCGCATGACGGCCGGCGAGACCTACAAGTCCTGCCTGAAGGAAATCGAAGATCTTCCCGCCTGCAAGAAGTATGCCAAGGACGTCAAGGTCTCCATGTACATGTATGACCGTCCCTCCTGGAACGGCCACGTCTATGAGACCGAGTGCTTCTTCCCGACCTGGATCAACAAGGAATCCGCGCCGCACGTTCAGGCGCTCATCGACGCACATCACGCACTCTGGGGCGAGACGAGACTCTGGGCAGACGAGACCGCCAGAGCCAAGCGCGAGGGAAGACCGCTGACCGACAAGTGGACCTTCTCCACCAACGGCGTTTCCATCCAGGGCCGCTACGGCATCCCGTGCGTCGGCTTTGGCCCCGGCGCAGAAAGCCAGGCACATGCACCCAACGAGATCACCTGGAAGCAGGATCTTGTGACCTGCGCCGCGCTGTACGCCGCCGTTCCCATGCTCTACAAGCCGGAAAACAAGGACGGCTCTGCCACCTCCTTCCGTCAGGAGCTGACCGGTAACGACATCAAGTAAATAATGCAAGCAGAAAATCCATGCGCCTGTGGCAGCTTGCGGCTTCTGGCGATGGCGTTTTCTGCGTGCCTGATAAAAAATTCGACTGTGATTCTGAAATAAAATAAGGAGAAAAGATTATGAGCAAAACTGTTGAGCTTGCAAAGCATCTGGAAAAGCTGCACATCAACAACATGTATAAGACCGACTTCTTCTGGACATGGGACAAGACCGACGACGAGCTGGACGCTGTCTTCACTGTCGCCGACGCGCTGCGCGATCTGCGCGAGCGCAACAAGTCCACGAAGGTCTTCAACTCCGGCCTTGGCATCTCCCTCTTCCGCGACAACTCCACCCGTACCCGCTTCTCGTTCGCCTCGGCCTGCAATCTGCTGGGTCTTGAGGAGCAGGTGCTCGATGAGAAGAAGAGCCAGATCGCACACGGCGAGACTGTCCGCGAGACGGCCAACATGGTCTCCTTCATGGCAGACGTCATCGGCATCCGCGACGACATGTACATCCATCAGGGTCATGAGTACCAGAAGACCTTCATGGACGCGCTGGAAGAGGGCTACCGCGACGGCATTCTCGAGCAGAGACCGACGCTCGTGAACCTGCAGTGCGACGTTGACCATCCGACGCAGTGCATGGCCGACATGCTGCATGTCATCCACTACTTCGGCGGCGTGGAAAACCTCAAGGGCAAGAAGGTCGCCATGACCTGGGCGTACTCGCCGAGCTACGGCAAGCCGCTGTCCGTCCCGCAGGGCGTCATCGGTCTTTTCACCCGCTTCGGCATGGACGTGACGCTGGCACATCCAGAGGGATACGACGTATTCCCGGAGGTTGAGGAAATTGCCCGCCAGAACTGCGAAAAGTACGGTTCGAAGTTCCACAAGACCAATTCCATGGAAGAGGCCTTCAAGGACGCCGATATCGTCTACCCGAAGTCCTGGGCGCCGTTCAAGGCAATGGAAAAGCGCTCTGAGCTCTACACCAGGGGCGACCAGAAGGGCATCGACGAGCTGGAAAAGGAGCTTCTCGCGCAGAACGCCGAGCACAAGGACTGGACCTGCTCGGAGAAAATGATGAAGCTCACAAAGGACGGCAAGGCGCTTTATCTGCACTGCCTGCCTGCCGACATCTCCGGCCTGTCCTGCCCCGAGGGCGAGGTTGACAACTCCGTCTTCGACCGCTATCTCGTGCCGCTTTACAAGCAGGCCTCCTACAAGCCGTACATCATCGCGGCCATGATCTTCCTGGCGCAGGTCAAAGACCCGGTCAAGGCGCTGATGGATCTGGACGCATCGGACAACAAGCGCAAGATGTTCTGATCGCGCAGTACCATTTTCCCGCCCCTTCGGGGCATCCGAAAATGATGCGCAAAAATTTCATGCATAATATGGCGGGAGCAATGCTCCCGCCATTTTTCACAACACAGATGGGAGATTTCAAACATGGGTAAACGAATTGTCATCGCGTTGGGGGGCAACGCGCTCGGCAAAAACCTTCATGAGCAGATGGACGCTGTCAAGGTAACCGCAAGCGCCATCGCAGATCTGATCGAAGACGGCCATGAGGTCGTCATCGCCCACGGCAACGGCCCGCAGGTCGGCATGATTCAAAATGCCTTCGCGGCCTACCACAAGCAGGAGGCCAAGAGCGACATCATGCCGCTTTCCATGTGCGTGGCCATGAGCCAGGGCTACATTGGCTATGACCTTCAGAACATGATCGGCGAGGAGCTTGACCGCCGCAAGCTTGGCATGCACTGCGCAACGGTTCTGACGCAGGTCGCCGTTGACCCTGCCGACCCCGCCTTCCAGCATCCGACCAAGCCCATTGGCGCGTTCATGAGCGAAGAGGAGGCCAAGCGCCTCGCCGCTGAGAAGGGCATTGACGTCGCTGAGGACGCCGGACGCGGCTGGCGGCAGGTCGTTGCAAGCCCGAAGCCGGTGCAGATCGTGGAAATTGAAACGGTTCGCGCCCTGATGCATACAAAGCACGCGGTCATCGCCGCAGGCGGCGGCGGAATCCCGGTCATCTGGGAGAACGGCACACATCTCAAGGGGGTCCCCGCTGTCATCGACAAGGACTTTGCCTCCGAGTGCATGGCCGAGCAGCTGGATGCCGACATGCTCATCATCCTGACAGCTGTTGAAAAGGTCGCCATCAACTTTGGAAAGCCTGACCAGAAGGGGCTTGACGCGCTGACGCCCGCGCAGGCGCGCGCCTACATAGCGGACAAGCAGTTTGCGCCCGGCTCGATGCTTCCCAAGGTCGAGGCCGCCGTAAAATTTGCCGAGTCCAAGCCCGGGCGCGTCGCGCTCATCACGCTTCTTGAAAAGGCGCGCGACGGCATTGCCGGCAAAACCGGCACGACCATCTCCATGTAACATAAAATGCTCCGTATGGCAAAGCCATACGGAGCATTTTACATGTCTTAAAACTCCTTCAGAGTTTTAAGACAACAAGATTGCAGCCCGTAAGGCCTCGCAAAGTTTTGGCGGCTAAAGCCGCCAAAATTCACGTTTGCGGGCTGATAAGTATTTTTGTCCACGTACATGCCGCGGCCAAAAATAAATTTGATTCCCTTCGCGCCTGCGGGCGCGAACTCTGCGAGGCTTTTCCGAAAAACCGGAGTTTTTGGACAGATTCATACCATGTGGCAGCCCCCGCAGCCCCCGCAGTCCGGAAACTGCCTCTTATCATAGGCAATGCCGTTTTTATCGTAATAGTCCTTGACGGCGGCCTTGACAGCTTCCTCGGCCAGCACCGAGCAGTGGAGCTTGTGCGCAGGAAGGCCGCCCAGCGCATCGACCACATCTTTGTTTGTGACGGCCAGCGCCGCTTCGATCGTCTTGCCCCGGATCATTTCCGTTGCCATCGAGCTGGAAGCAATCGCGCTGCCGCAGCCGAAGGTCTCAAACTTCACATCCTCCACCACGCCGTCTTTGACCCGCAGGTAGATCTTCATAATGTCGCCGCATTTCGCGTTTCCGACCTCGCCGACACCATCGGCATTTTCGATGCTTCCCACATTTCTGGGGTTCATAAAGTGATCCATCACAATGTCTGTGTAAAGTGCCATGATACTTCCTCCTTTTACAGCATAAAGGGCTTTTCGCCCCGCGCAAGCGCCTTCCACACCGGAGACATCCCGCGAAGGCAGGAAACAACCTTCGGGATTTCCTCCAGCATATAATCGACCTCTTCCTGCGTATTTTCCTCGCACAGCGTCAGCCGCAGTGACCCGTGCGCAACCTCGTGCGGCCGCCCGATCGAGAGCAGCACGTGGCTCGGCTCTAAAGACCCCGATGTGCAGGCAGAGCCGGAGGACGCGCTGATGCCCTTCGCATCCAGAAGCAGCAGAAGACTCTCGCCTTCAATGCCCTCGAAGCAGAAATTGACGTTTCCCGGCAGGCGCGGCTCGTGCGCGCCATTGAGCGCGCAGTGGGGAATCTGGCTTAAGCCCTCGATCAGCCGGTCCCGCAGCTGTGTGAGCTTCTGCGCATTTTCTGAAAGCTTCCCGCACGCTTCTTTCAGAGCCGCCGCCATCGCGGCAATGCCCGCCACATTTTCTGTTCCTGCCCGCTTGCCGCGCTCCTGCGCGCCGCCATAGATGATGTTTGTCAGAATGATCCCGCGCCGGGCATAGAGCGCGCCCACGCCCTTGGGTCCGTGGAACTTATGGCCCGAAAGCGACAGAAGGTCGATGTTCATCTTCTCTACATCGATTGCCACATGCCCCGCCGCCTGCACCGCATCGGTGTGGAACAGAACGCCTGCTTCCCGGCAGACAGCGCCAATTTCCGCAATGGGCTGAATCGTGCCAATTTCGTTGTTGGCGAACATGACCGTAACCAGGCAGGTATCCTCGCGGATGGCCGCCTTGACCTCCTGCGCCGAAACAAGTCCTGATTCATGCACGTCCAGAAGCGTCACCTCGAAGCCCTCTTTTTGAAGGCTCTCCAGCGTGTGTAAAACGGCGTGGTGCTCAAATTTTGTGGAGATGATATGGCGCTTACCCTTCTTTGCCCCAAGCATCGCCGCCGAGCGGATGGCCTGATTGTCGGCCTCGCTGCCGCCGGAGGTAAAATAGATCTCGCGCGCCTGCGCGCCAAGACAGGCCGCAACATCTTCCCGCGCGCGCTCGAGCGCTTCTTTTGCCCGCTGGCCGCAGGAATAAAGGCTCGACGGGTTTCCAAACTGCTCCGTCAGATACGGAAGCATGGCCTCAAATGCCGCGCGGCTCATTTTTGTGGTTGCCGCATTATCCGCGTATATTTTCATAAGCAGTCTCCTTTGTGATCGTAAGGCTTTGTTGTGTAGGTTCAGGATAGCACATTTTCCCTATTAAGTCAATAGGTTTATATGTTATTTCGCAGCCGCTTCAGAAATTCTTAAGAAAAATTTACAGTCTTTTTCTTGAGCCGCACAGAAAAAATGTGTATGATAGTAGCGTCTGCCGCAAAGGGCGCTTTTCCGCCGGGCGGGTATCATTTCAAAAAAGGATGCATCAATGACTCTCAAGGATTTTCTGTTTACCATGCTGCTTGCCATTGCACCCGTCAGTGAGCTGCGCGGCGCGATTCCCTTCGGGCTGGCGCAGGGCATTCCGGAGCTGCTGCTTTACCCGGCGTGCGTGCTTGCAAATCTGCTTCCCGTGCCGTTTGTTATTTTGTTTTTGCGGCGCATTCTTCTGTGGATGCAGCGCCGGGGCGGCGCGCTGCAAAGGGCTGCCTGCTGGCTTGAGCGCCGCGGGCAGGCAAAATCCGCGCGCATCAAGCGCTCTGAGCTTCTGGGGCTGTATCTGTTTGTAGCCATCCCGCTGCCGGGGACGGGCGCATGGACGGGCGCGCTGGTCGCGGCGCTGCTTGGCAGGCGTCTGTCTCACGCCATGGTCTCCATCGGCGCAGGCGTTGCAACGGCGTGCTGCATCGTTGCGCTGGTCTGCAAGGGCGTGATCCATATCGCAGGGCTTTAACACAAGCAGGCGCGCGGCAAAGCCGCGCGCCTGCTGCTGTCAAAAAACTCTTTCAGAGTTTTTTGACAAAGAGCTTGCAGCCCGCTTCCGCGCGTTGCATTTTGCGCAATTTTCGGTATAATAGAGATATCTTAACCGACGGAGAAGCGTATCATGACTGCCATTGTAACCGACGCACACTACAGAATGTCCGTTTCGCTCATCCGCGACCTTGGCGCGCGCGGCGTGCGCGTGGTCGCATGCGAAAAAGAAGGCTTTGCAAGACCGGTCGGCTTTGCAAGCCGCTTTGTTTCCCGGTGTGTGCGTCTGCCGGAGGAAGAAAGTCTGGATGCGCTTTTTGCGCTCTGCCAGGAAATTTTTGAGCAGGAGGGCGAAAAGCCCGCGCTTTTGCCGGTCGGGGCAAAGACGCTTGCGGCGCTGGCCGAAAACAAAGAGCGCTTTTCCGCCGTCTGCGGCCTCTGCGCGGCAAGCCCTGAAAAGCTGACGCTTCTGAACGACAAGGCCGCCGTTGCCGCGCTTGCCGGAAAGCTCGGTGTGCCTGTCCCGGCGAATTTTGAGCCTCAGCCGGAAGAAGACCTTGCCGCATTTTTCTCCCGCGTCCCGCTCCCGTGCGCCGTCAAGCCGCACTGCGGCGAGGCCTTTGGCCTTCCCGCCGCCGCGCGCTACTGCATCGCGCGCACAAAAAAAGAGCTTCAGGATGCTTACAAGCATTTTCTTTCTCTGACGCAGCAAGCGCCCATTGTGCAGGAATATCTCCCCGGCGCGGCCTACGGCTGCTCGGTTCTGGCAGAAGATGGGCGCGTCGTGCGCGCGCTCTGCCACCGGCGTGTGCGCGAATACCCGGTCACGGGCGGCCCATCGAGCTGCTGTGAATGTGTGGATTTCCCGGCGCTTCGTTCTTACGCTGAAACGATCATCCGCGCGGCAGGCTTTACAGGCCCTGCGATGCTGGAATTTAAATGCGGCGCAGACGGCGCGCCGCGCCTGCTTGAAATTAACCCCCGCGTCTGGGGCACGTTTCCCCTCACACGCGCGTCCGGCTCTGATTTTTCCCATGCGTGGTACTGTCTGGCGGGCGGTCTGCCGCTTCCCGCCGAAGAAAAGGCGCGCCCTGTCAAAATGGCCTATTATCCGGCGGACTTTGCCGCCGCGCTCGGCTATCTGAGAGCCGGGAAGCCCGGCGCGTTTTTTGCCGCCCTGCGCAATTTCTTTGACCCCCGCGTCAAAAGCGGCCTCTTCTGCGCCAAAGACCCGAAGCCATCCTTTGTTTACGTTCAGAACCTGTTTCACAGAAGGAGACATTCATGACCATCCGCGCCGACCTCCATGTCCATTCCTGCGCCTCGCCAGACGGAAGAAGCACGCTTCCCGCCCTTATCCAGACGGCAAAATCGCGTGGCCTTTCGGCCATCGCCGTCTGCGACCACGACCAGTGTACGCCCCTTCCCGCCTGCGAAGATCTGCTTCTCATCCCGGGCGTTGAGATCACAACGGCCAACGGCCACATTCTGGGGCTTTTTTTAGAGAAGCCCATCGACTTTTCTGCGCTCGGAAAATATCCGCCGCCCGCGCGCGCCATTGCAGCCATCCATGAAGCCGGCGGCCTTGCCGTGCTGGCGCACCCGTTCGCGCCGCAAAAGCTCCCGCCGGAGGAGGTTCTGCGCCTGCGCTTTGACGCGCTGGAAGCCGCCAATGCGCGCGCCATGCTCAAGCCCGGCGCAAACGAAAAGGCGGCCGCGCTGTGCGCGCAGGCAGGTCTTCCCGCAACGGGCGGCTCAGATGCGCACCATGCCGCAGAGCTTGGCGGCTGCGTGACGGAGTTTTCCTGTGAAGCCTTCCTTCCCGCGCTCAAAGCGGCGCTTCAAAATGGTGAATGCCGGGCAAGGGAGATTCGCGCCTGCCGCTGGCGGCAGAAGGGGCTTTCCAAGCTTCGCCGCGAAAAAAGCTGCGGCACGCCCCGCTCGCGCGTCAGAGCATTTTTCTATTTCTGCGGCTGCATCTGCCGCGATGTATTTAAGATTTGAGGGAGGCGCTCCATGTCTGCTGTTACAAAGGCCATCGGCCTTGCCAAAAAGCTCAAGCACCATTTTCAGGACGAGCTTCGCGCCCGCACACCGGTCTATTTAAGCCCCGTGCGCCGCATTGAGCGCGTCGCGCTGGGCGCGCGTGTGTGCGCGATGACGTTTGACGACGGCCCATGCCGTCTGCCGCCCAACCCCGCAACCAACGACCGGCCGCTGACTTTGCACCTTCTTGAAACGCTGGAGGCCTACGGCGCGCGCGGCACATTTGACATTGTCGGCGATACCTCGGAAAATTACCCGGACAAGACCGGAAAGGAAGGCTCTGCGTCCTGGGGCGGGGTCAAATTTGACCACTACCCGGACTTTGGAAAGGACGCGGACGGCGGCGCTGTAAACTGCCCCGCGCTTGTCCGCCGCATTTTAGAGGGCGGCCACGAAATTACGAGCCACACCTACCGCCATGTGCTCTTTGGGCCAAAGCCGCTGGTCTATGCCGGGCGGCAGCCGTATGCGTCTCTGGATGAGGTAACAGAAGATCTCAAGCGTCTGCACACGCTTTTGCGCGAAGAATACGGCTATGAAATTCGCCTCTCGCGCCCGCCTCACTATGTCGACAGGACAAAAGACGGCTTTACAAGCTACGACGCTTACGCGCGCATGGGCTATCAGTATCTGGCCGCAAGCTTTGACGGCGCGGGCTGGCTGCCGCTGGCAAGCTATGAAGCCGAGGTCGCGGCGATGCTTTCGCCCATGGAAAAGGCGCTGGCAGAAGACCCGGACTGCCTCTGCGGGCAGATCATCTTCCAGAAGGACGGCTATAATATGGCGCGGCGCTCGCCGGTTGCAGACGCGCTTGGAAAGCAGCTGGCGCTTTTAAAAAAATACGGCTACCGCGTGATAACCGTCTCAGAGCTTCTTTCCCTCTGCCCGTTTCAGGATGTTTCGCCCGAAAGCCCGCTCTTTGCTCCTGCCAAAAAGCTTCTGGACAAGGGCTTTTGCATCTGCTTCCGGGATAACACCATCCGGCAGGCGCAGCCTCTTACGCGCGGCGAGGCCTGCATGATGGCCTTTGGCGGCGAAGCCTCCGGGCGGCGCATCGCGCTTGTCAAAAGCAAAACGCGCGTCTGCCGCGATGTTTCCCCGCGCCATCCTTACGCGGCTGCCATTGAGCTTGCGCACTCGCGCGGTGCATTTTCTTTAGAAGGCGGGCTTGCAAAGCCGGACGCGCCCATCTCCCCGGCAGATTTTTCTGCCCTCTGCCGCGCGCGCTTTGGCGCGGATGCACCGGCGCTGACCGCCCCCATCACGCACGCAGCAGCCATTGAAGTTTTTTCTGCGCTTGCAGATCAGCAGCTATCTTAACTTACAGGAGGAAGACATATGAATCTGGAAACCGCTGTTCAAAACCTCACCCAGCGCGGCTTTGCCGTGCGCACCTTCCAGACCGCCAGCCAGGCCGCAGAGGCCATCTGTCAGGAGCTGCGCGGCAAGACCATCGGCTTTGGCGGCAGCATGACGCTTGAGCACATGGGGCTTTATGAAAAGCTCTCGGAAGGCAACAACACCCTCTGGCACTGGAAAAGCACACCCAACGCCCACAGCCTGTCTGCCACGGCGCAGGTCTATTTCACCTCGGCCAACGCCATCAGCGAGACTGGCGAGATCGTCAACATCGACGGCAGCGGAAACCGCATCGGTGCAAGCTGCTATGGCCACGAGGCGCTCTACATTGTCGCGGGCGTCAACAAGCTCACGCCCGATCTGCCCTCGGCCATCGACCGTGCGCGCAACATTGCCGCGCCGCTCAATGCCCGCCGCTTGAAGCGCAACACGCCCTGCGCGCTTTCTGAACCAATGCGCTGCCATGACTGTAGCAGTCCTGAGCGCATCTGCCGCGGCATGACCATCTTCACCCACCCCATGGTCGGCAACCAGATCACGCACGTCATTCTGATCGAAGAAGCGCTTGGTTATTAACCGAAACTGTCAAAAAACTCTTTCAGAGTTTTTTGACAAAGGTTTGCCGCCTGCTGCATCGCAAAGTTTCGGCAGCAAAGCTGCCAAAATTCACGTTTGCAGGCTGATAAGTATTTTTCCGGTCGGCAAAGCCGCCGGATAAAATGGATTTCTATTTGATTCGCGCCTACAGGCGCGAACAGCTCGAGGCTTTTTGGCACATTGTAAAAGGACGCAGGCTTTGCCTGCGTCCTTTTTCCTGATACTTCTCTGTCTGCGCGGAAACGCGCTCAGACGCTTTTTTTCTGCATCTGGCTCTTTTTCTTCGGGCGCGCCTTTGCCGGCTTGTGATACCGGCGTCTTGGCGGCTGCGCACACAGCTTCTGATAGGTCTCAGCGGCGGGGCTGTCTGGGCTGTAGACCAGACGGTTGACCCGGAGCGTTCCGTCTGCATCCTCCACCAGCCGCACCCGCAGCAAAAATTCTCCGTCCGCTTCACACGCGGCCATGGCCATAAAGCGCTTGCCCGGCTGCGCATACCACACGCCGCAGGACATCGGCCCGCCGCAGACCGGGCAGAGATTCTCTGCCCCGCCCATTGCCTTCAGCGCCTGCTGCTTATTCTCATACCCATGGCTGACACTGCGCCGCAGGCAGCCCGGAAGCTCCAGGCCGTGAAAGCCGTTTTCATGTGCCTTCGCGGTTTTCTCATAAGCCTCGATTCCCGCAAGCAGCTGCAAGCGGCTGCAAATCAGCGCCGTGTGATACGCATCGCCCAGCGCATCGTGCGCGGGGCGGCTCGGCGCAATGTCCATCATCTCCATCGCGGCCTTCAAAGACTTCTGCCCGCTCGAGCCGTCGGTCTGCGTGTTGAAGATCAGCTGCGCGTTATACCACCGCTCGCACCACGCCGCATCCAGCTTCCAGAGCGCAAGATTCTCCCGGAGAATCGTTACATCGTCAAAGCCCCATGTCAAAAACGCGAAATCCTCGCCGCACCAGCGGCGAAATTCCTGCACGGCCTCGACAAACGGCTTCCCCTTTTCCCGGAGCAGCGAGTCCTTGATGCCCGTAAGGCTTGCGATTTTCCGGTTCATTTTCTGATAATATGCCGGGCGGATCAGCGTCTGGTACTCATCGGAGATCTCGCCTTGCTCTGACAGGCGCACCGCGCCAATCTGAATGATCTCGCCGCGAATCGGGCTTGGCAAAACCTTTTTTGCGCTGGGAGAGCCCGGCCATGGCTGATTCCACTCCAGATCCAAAACGATAAACTGCATATGTCTACTCCTTCTCTGCGTGTCATCATACCACAGATTCCTCCGGCTGTAAACATTTTTCCGTTTTGTCACGCTGGCGCGCCGCGCTGCATAGGATATCGGTATCAACTTCCGGAAAGGCGGTATCCCTATGCCCTTTTTATTTCTGAGCCCCTCCACGCAGGAGTTCAACCCCTATCTGACCGAGGGGAACGAAGAATACTGGATGAATCAGCTTGCCGACCGCATGGAGCCCTATCTGCATGCCAGCGGCGTCAACACCACGCGAAATGACCCCGCGCTTGGCGCGGCGGGCGCGATCCGGCAGTCCAATCAGGGCGATTATGATTTTCATCTCGCGCTCCACTCCAACGCCTCCCCAGCTGACCGCGTCGGGCAGATGCGCGGCGTAGATTTTTATTATTACCCGTCGGGCGCCAACTCTCTGCGCATGGCAAATATTCTGGTGGATAATCTGAAGCCCATCTACCCGCTTCCCACGCGCGTGCAGGCAAGACCCACCACCGCCATCGGAGAGGTTCGCCGCACGCGTGCGCCGGCCGTTCTGGCCGAGCTTGGCTATCACGATAACCCGGATGATGAGGCGTGGCTGACCGGGAATTTAGAGCCCATCGCGCAGGCGTTGAGCCTCGGCGTGACGGAGTATTTTGGCCTGCCGTTTTTAGTCCCGCAGGCGCTCATCCCGGCCACCGTCACATTGGAGCGCGGCGCTTTGAACCTGCGCGGCCTTCCCTCGACCGACGGGCCAGCTCTGGCGCAGATGGAAAACGGCGCGCAGGTTCAGATTCTTGCAGTCTTCAACGACTGGTCTTCGGTCTTTTATAACGGCCTCTACGGCTTTGCCGAAAGCCGCTATCTGAAGGCTGACGCCTAGGTTTCTTCTCCCATGCGGCGCGTTGCAATGTCGCCCTCTGCCCAGCCACGGTCTTTTCCGCAGACCGGGCAGACGCGGAAGGCCTGCTTTGCCAGCATCACAAACCCGCAGTTGAGGCATCGCCAGACGATCGGCTGCTCTTTTTGATAGAGCCTCTCGGTCTGCATCTGGTTATAGGCCTCAAGAAAAACATCGCGGTGCATGGCCTCAATGCGCGCGATATTCTCCCAGAGCGCCGCCACATCCGCATAGCCCTCCTCGCGCGCCGTTCTGGCAAAGGCCGGGTAGGCGCTGGTCGCCTCCTCGTTTTCGCCCCGCGAGGCCTCCAGAAGATTTTCCATCGTCACGCCCAGCGTGTACGGATACCCCGCCGTGATGTCAATGTTCTCAATTGGCTGGCTGCCGTATTTTTGCAGCTTCTCCAGAAACTCCTGCGCGTGCGACTGCTCATTTCCGGCCGCTTCTTCAAAAATGCGCGCCAGATACTCAAAGCCCTCTTTTCTGGCCTGCGCGGCGTACATCGTGTAGCGCTGGCGCGCCTGTGACTCGCCCGCAAAGGCGCGCGCCAGATTCCGGCACGTCTGCGTTTGCATGAAATCCATCATATCTTGCTCCTTCCATGTGATGGAAACAGTTTCTGCAAATCCACTGAAAAATATTCTGCGCAGGTCTTGACAGGTTTTGTATAATAAAGAATAGGGGGATTTTCCCCCGAAAACCAATGCCGCACACACCTTGCAGGAAGAGGGAACACATGAAGAAAAAAATCATCGCACTGCTGCTTGCGGCGCTTGTCTGCCTGGCCGCCGCCGGATGCCAAAAGAAGGGCACAGCCGAAGAAGCTGCCCCTTCGCTTCTGGCCACAACACAGCCCGTTTATCAGATCACCTGCGCGCTGACAGCCGGCACCGGCCTTGGCGTGGAGCTTTTGATCTCAGAGCCTGTGTCGTGTCTGCACGATTACACGCTGAGCGTTTCGCAGATGCAGCGCATTGAAAAGGCCTCGCTGATTCTGAAAAGCGGCCTGGGGCTGGAGGATTTCATGGACAGCGTGCTCTCCGGCAAAGAAGCGGTCGAGCTTTCAAGCGGGCTTTTGCCGCTCACGGGCGAAGAGGGGGAAGACCCCCACTGGTGGCTTGACCCCGCGCGGATGCAGCTTGCCTTAAAGGCGGCCTGCGACGCACTTTCCGCGCGCTATCCCGCGCAGGAAGACACCTTCCGCACAAACTGCGCGGCGTTTGAGGAAAAGCTCTCCCAGCTGCAAGCCTACGGCGATGAGGCCTTAAGCGGCCTTTCCTGCCGGGAGCTTGTTACGTTCCACGACGGCTTTTCCTATTTTGCAGACGCCTTTGATCTGACCATTGCCGCAGCGATGGAGATCGAGTCCGGCAGTGAGCCGTCTGCCAAAGAGCTGGAGGCCATCGTCTCGCTCGTCCGCGCGCAGGCCATCCCCGCCGTCTTTACCGAGACCAACGGTGAGAGCGGCACGGCGGCGGTCATCGCCGGAGAGACCGGCTGCAAAACCTGCACCCTCGACATGGCCATCAGCGCAGAGGACTATTTTTCCGCCATGCGCGAAAACATCGACATTGTAAAGGAAGCGCTCGCATGATCCACAAGCACCTGCATTCCGGCGGCTGCGAAGATGCCTGCTGCCTGAAAATTGAACATCTGTCGGTCAAATTTGGCGCAGATGTGATTCTTGACGACATCAACCTGCACATGCACTGCGGGCAGATCGTCGCGCTCATCGGCCCAAACGGCGCGGGAAAATCCACGCTCATCCGCGCGATTTTAGGCCAGCGGGAATTCAGCGGAAAAATCACCTTCCACTCCGCCGACGGCAAGCAGACAAAGCTTCGCATCGGCTACGTGCCCCAGAGCCCGGCCTTTGACCCGGCAGACCCGATCAGCGTTCTGGATCTGTTTGCCTGCTGTGAGCGGCGCCCGGCCTTCCTGCGCGCGGGGAAGGGCTTTCGCGAGAAGGTTCTGCAATGTCTTTCGCGCGTCCATGGCGAGGGGCTGATCGACAAGCGCGTCGGCACACTCTCCGGCGGCGAATTGCAGCGCGTTCTGCTTGCGCTCGCGCTCGAGCCAATGCCCAATATGCTGATTCTCGACGAGCCGCTTTCGGGCGTGGATGTAGAGGGCATGGAGCTTCTGATGGCCATGCTTGATGAGATCCGCAAAACCTGCGACCTTTCCATTCTGATGACCACACACGATTTTTCGATGCTGGCGCGCTATGCAGACCGTGTTGTGCTCCTGCGCGAAAAAATTCTGTGCGAGGGCGCGCCGCTGGAGGTTTTGAACTCCGAAGCGTTTGCGCAGGCGTTTCATTTAGGAGGCCGGGCATGAGCATCTGGTACGCGCTGTGCGACGCGTCGCACCTGGAATTTCTGCAAATGACGTTCATGAAGAACGCGCTGCTTGCCATTTTGATTTTAGCGCCGCTGTTCGGCCTTCTTTCCACAATGATCGTCACCGGGCGCATGAGCTTTTTCTCAGACGCGCTCGGCCACTCCGGCTTTACGGGCATCGCCATCGGCGTTCTGTGCGGCACGGTGCAGCCGATCGGCTGGGCAGTTGGCTTAAGCGCAGGCTTTGCGCTGTTGTTTTCGTACGTCCGCAGCCGCTCGCGGCAGTCGGCTGATACGATCATCGGCGTTTTTTCCTCCACTGCTGTTGCCCTTGGCATTTTCATCGCCACGCTTGGCGGCAGCAGCTTTACAAAGTTTAATAAATATCTCATCGGAGACATTCTCTCCGTCACGCCGACAGAGATCGGTCTTCTGGCGCTGGTGCTGCTGGCCGTTCTTCTTTTGTGGCTGCTTGCCTCCAACCGGCTGTTTTTGACGGCAGTGCATCCACAGCTTGCCGCCTCGCGCGGCATCCCCACGGAAAAGACGCAGACGCTTTTTACGCTCTGCATTGCCGTCGTGGTCACGCTGGCCATGAGCTGGGTGGGGCTGATGGTCATCAATTCGCTGCTCGTTCTCCCGGCGGCAACGGCGCGGAACGTCGCGCGAAATCTCCGGCAGTATCACGCCATGTCGGTGCTTGGCGCGCTTTTGTGCGGCCTTGCCGGGCTGATCACGGCCTACGCGCTCGGCTGCTCCGCCGGCGCAACGATCGCGCTGTACCTGACAATCTGCTTCGCCGTGACCTTCTGCTTCCGCAATAAGCGGCAGTAGGCTCTGCGGCGGCGCAGAGCGCCGTTATACTCTGCCGCAAGGCAGAAGTGCCTGCCGCGGCCAGGTATGGCCGCTATACTCCGGCGCAAGCCGGAGAGCGTTTTAACCGCTGGCCTTGGGAGGCCAGCGGGGAAGCTGCCCTTTTCTTTCTTTCTGGATAAAGAAAGAAAAGGGCAAAAAGAAAGAAAATCATATAGGGAAAACCAAAGGTTTTCCCTACGACCCTTTCCTTTACAAAGGGGTTGCGACCCCTTTGAGACCCCAAAGGCCGCCCGGTTCGTGTCTACGTTCCGCGCGGCCATTTTTACGTGCCTTTTCATGCCTCAGCACGTCGATTTTATTCAAAATTTGCGACTTTCTGACCGGCGCAAAGAACGCTTTCCTCTGGACGCGTCTTTGCGCTGGGGC
>CAZXIW010000036.1:0-17871 GCA_964640905.1 uncultured Oscillospiraceae bacterium | reverse complement strand
CGGCCATGACCTTGCGCTCCATCTTGGCGAGCTGTGCGTCGATGGAATCGCTGCACGGAGAGACAACCGCGCCCTTTGCAAACTTGGGAGCTTCGCCTACCAGCTCATTGCCGCCCAGGTCTACGCCCTTTTCCAGCTGAGAAGCAGCATAGAGCAGGGACACAGAGTCCAGATCGAACACGGGCTTTGCACCGGCGTGGTCGCCCATCTTGGTGTGGTCGCCCGTCAGGCAGAGGATGTTTTCAATGCCGAGCATTGCAGCGCCCAGCAGCTCAGACTGAAGCGCAATGCGGTTGCGGTCGCGGCAGGTCAGCTGCAAAATGGGGTTGAGGCCAGCGTTCTTCAGCGCGATGCAGAACGGAAGGCTGCCCATGCGCATGACAGAGGACTGGTTGTCGGTAACGTTGACAGCATGGACCTTGGTCAGGTATTCCTTGGCCTCTTCCACCAGATGATCAACGTGAATACCTTTGGGAGGGCCGACTTCGGCGGAAACGGCAAACTCACCGCGCTCAAATAACTCAGTAATCTTCATTATAAATTCGCTCCTAATCCATGTAGATTTTAACAGTATTTTACTTGGTCACTTCGTCGTCCGTTGCGTAGTTGCGCACCTGAACCGGGCACTTGAGAGCATCCAGACGGCCAAGCTGCGCCAGACGTCTGTAGATACGCTCCCAGCCGCATTCCATGTTCGGATCGACCTCGCACTTGCCATCCTTCGAGCCGCCGCACTGGCCGTTGACCAGGCTCTTGGAGCAGGCGGTGATGGGGCAAATGCCGCCGGTGATGTTCAGATAGCACTCGCCGCACTGCTTGCAGTCGTATTCCAGCGGCGTGACGCCCTGGAATCCGGGCAGCGGGAACGTGTCGCAGCCGGCGTAGACCTTCTTGTCGCCGAGGTATTCGGCAACGGTCTGCACGCCAACGCCGCAGGACAGAACCAGAACCATGTCTGCTGCATCGATCTCAGCCTGATGCTTTTCCAGACGAAGCTTCAGATTCTCCGGGTTGCAGATATAGTCGGTGGTGAAGATGCCTGTCACGACGCCCTCGTCCTTCAGCTCCTTCTCCAGCGCCTTTGCTTCCGCTTCGGGGAAATGAACTTCCTTGCAGCCGTGGCAGTTGATGATAAATACCTTGCCGTTGACAAGAGACTTGATGGTTTCTTTTGCTTTCAGTTGGGTAATTAACATATTACTTCATCCCCCTTACTGCGGCTTTACCGGCCTTGATCTTGGTGACCAGCGGAATCTTGGAGGAGCAGATGTATTCGCAGCATCTGCACTCGACGCAGTCCATAACGCTCTGCGCCTTCATGCCTTCCCAGTTCTCTTCATCCGCATACTTGGCGAAGTAGAGCGGCTTGAGCTCCATCGGGCAAACGTCCACACAGCGGCCGCACTTGATGCAGGAGACCTCCTGGCTGTAGACGGTGTCGATGGCGATGATGCCGTTCGAGCCCTTCATAATGGGAGCTTCCAGATCCTTCTGGACAAAGCCCATCATCGGGCCGCCGGCCTTGATGGTAACGTCGCCCTCGGTGATGCCGCCGCAGGCGTCGACCAGCTCCTGCGCCTTCGTGCCAAGACGGACGATGAAGTTCGCAGGCTTTGCAATGTGCTCGCCGGTGACAGAGGTCACGCGCTCGATGAGCGGCATACCGGTCTTGATGGCGTCGGCAACAGCCTTGGTGGTGCTGACGTTGGCCACGACCGCGCCCACATCGGCGGGCAGACCGCCGCTGGGAACCTGACGGCCCATGACGCGCTTGATGAGCATTTTTTCAGCGCCCTGCGGGTACTTGGTCTTGGCGACCACGACCTCGAGCCCTTCAATGCCCTCGACCTTGGACTGAAGCAGCGCAACAGCATCGGGCTTGTTGTCCTCGATGACGATGATGCCCTTCGGGGAAGCAACAGCCTTCATGATGGCGCGCAGACCGAAGACGATCTCATCGGCAAAGTTGAGAAGCAGCTGATGGTCAGCTGTCAGATACGGCTCACATTCGCAGCCATTGAGAAGCACTGCGTCGATGGGCTTGCCGGGCTTGATCTTGACATAGGTCGGGAAGCCGGCGCCGCCCATGCCGACGATACCGGCCTTCTTGACGATCTCGATGATCTCGTCAGGGGTCAGCTCTTCAAGCGGCTTGTTGGGCTGGATGGAGGGGTCGAGCGTATCCTTATGGTCGTTCTTGATGACGATCGCCTGGCAGGTGCCACGGGTGGCATGCGGGCGGTCTTCAATGGCGACGACAGTACCACTGACGGAGGAATGGACGGGCGCGCTGATGAAGCCTGCGGCCTCAGCCAGAACCTGACCCATCTTGACCTCGTCACCAACCTGCACCACGACGTTGGCAGGAGCGCCCAGGTGCATGGAGGTGGGAATGACAACGGTGTCGGGAGCGGGGAAACGGACGAGACCGGCATGCTCGCTCAGTTCCTTGTTCTCGCAGGGATGTACACCGCCGTAGTAGCCGGCAAAGCGCTCGGCACGGATGGCATTGACATACTCGGAAACTGCCTTGAAGTTAACCTTGGAATAGTCGCGCAGCTGAACCGGCTGAGCCTTGAACTCTGCGGTACGACCCTGCTGCGCCAGCTTCTTGTTGATCTTTTCCCATGCGCAGTCCTTATTGGGGTCGACCTCGCACTTGCCGTTCTTTGCGCCGCCGCACTGGCCGTTGACCAGGCTCTTGGAGCAGTCGACAATGGGACAGATACCGCCGGTCACGTTCAGGTAGCACTGCGCGCAGGCGTCGCACGCCTTCTTGGTCAGTGCCATGCCGTGATAGCCGGTGTAGTTGAGGGAGTTGGTAGCAGCAACTACCTTCATTTTGGTTACGTCGGCCACAGTCTGGATGCCCAGACCGCAGGACAGCACCACAACGTGCTCCGTACCCTCGGGGATCATGGCGCAGAGATTCTTCTCGGCTTTGGTCTTGTTGCACAGGAAATCGACCTTTGCAGTACCGGTGATCTTCTTCCCCTGTGCTTCAGCGATCTCGACAAACGCGGCGCAATCCGGCTCGTCGACGGTTTCAAATTCCTTGAAACACTTGTTGCACGCAATGACAAACAGGTTGTCCTTATCGGCCAGTAATGGAGTCAGTTCGTCGATCGCTTTCAACTTATACTTGGTATAGTTCTCCAATTGCTCACCTTCCCGAAATTGTTTTCAAACTTTATACTGCGCGACCCCAACGGCCCTTTTGACCCCCTGCACTTTGACAAAAACACCGCGAAGCGGGCAGCGAAAGTTCCATTTCGTGTTATTTCTCCATAACACAGACTAAGTATAGCACAAAATATTCCCATTATCTAGTCTTATCTGCGATTTATTTTTATTAAATATCACCAAAAGTTTTTTGGCCGCACTTCCCTGCCCCAAAATGAAGCAAAATTTGCCGCGCGGGAGGATATTTCCGCGCGGCAAAGAGAGGTTTTCCGGTGTTTTTCTGATTTTTTGTACTTATGCGGCTCTTTGCAGAAGCTGCGCATAAAGCGCTTCGGTCTGCGCCTCGTCCGCACCGTTTAAGACAAGCGTCTCATCTGTGAGTGTCAGCACCACGCAGGCATCACAGCCGGTGTAGCTGTAGCGGGTATAGCTTCCAAACTCGTCATTGCGGAATGCACCCGCCAGAAGGCGCATGCTCCCAAGGCCAAAGCTCCGGATTCCCACATCGTCCGCATCCCGGTATTCGACCTGCTCGATTTCCGCATAGCGGACGGTGTAGCCGCTCCAGTAGCTGGCCTTGACGGTAAAGACATCCTCCTGGAAGGAAATGCGGATGTCGCCTGTAAAAAGGAGCGCGAGCGAGAAGACCACAATCACCGCCGCAATGCAGAGCATGATGGCCGTGGCCTTTTTTGAGCGCCTGCTGCCGGGCATCGGCGTAAAAAGTGCTGTGCCGCTTTTTCTCTGCCTGCGGTAAAAGAGGTAGGAATAGAGAATCGGCAGAAGTGACAGCACCGTCAGCAGCACAACGATTCCCCACACTGCCGCCTCCAGCGGCAAAAACGCGCAGAGCATCAGAAGAATACCCCCGGCCAGCCAGTATCTTCCCGTAAAGCGGTGGGTCGCGTTCCAGTTTTCCTCGTTTTGCAGCGTCCATTTGACCTTGACGCCAATTGTGGCGTTCTGCCTGCACTTGGGAAGATAATTGCCGAGCACGGCAAACATCAGCCCCAAAAGCAGGAAGGCGATCTGATCTGCGTGAAACTCCCGGTCAAGCGCCGCCGCATACATCATGGCGTTTGAAAACAGACTCACGAGCGGGCAGATCCAGAGCACAAGGCCAAACACCTTCCCGCTCTGCGCCTGATTGCGGGGGTCTCTGAGCGTAAAAAATGCGCAAAGCCAGTGAAAGCCCAGCATCAGAGCCGGAAGCCCAAGCACCGCCAGCGCGCGGCTGCTCCAGCCGTCGATTTCCCCCGCAAAGCTCCAGTGCGTCGGCATGGTTTCCGGAAGCAGCTCCCAGAGCAAAAGCCCCAGCAGCCCCGGCAGCAAAATGACAAGCGATGTTACGATCAGCTTTCCCCTATTTTTTCTGAGCATCGTCTGCTCCTCCTTTCAAATCCCCAATCCAGAGCATGATCTCTTCCAGCACGGAAGCGTTCAGCTCATAAAAAATGTACTGCCCCTCGCGCGTATCGCGCACCAGATCAGCCTCCTTCAGCACAGACAGATGGCGCGAGATGGACGCCGCTGTGACCGGAAAATGCTCAGTAATCTGCCCGGCTGAAAGCCGCCCGCCCTTGAGAAGATTTAAGATCTCGCGGCGAATCGGGTCGGCCAGCGCCTTGAGCGTCTGCTGTAGTCCCATGCGTTCTTCCTTTAACATTTAACCTAATTGTTAATTATACTACCGCATGCTTCCCCATTTGTCAAGCAGAATTTTCTGTCCAGGGCTTCTTTTTTGCTTGTCCCCTCGAGGGGCGGAAAAATGGCGCATTGCGTATTTTTCGATACTTTTGCATAGCAAAATATCCCGGCGGCAAAGCCGCCGGGATATTGAAGCACAGACTTTTGTACAGACCGCCCCTTTGGAGCGTTCCGAAAATTTCAGCGCTCGGCCTTGGTCTCGCAGTACAGGCAGCGATAGACCCGGTTTTCAGCGTCTGCCAGCTTAAAGACCTGCGGCAGCTCCTGCTCTACCGAGGTGATGCAGCGCGGGTTTTTGCAGCGGATGACATTTGTAATGCGCTCGGGCAGCTTCAGCTGGCGCTTTTCAACCTGCTGGCCGTCTTTGATGATGTTGATGGTGATGTTGGGGTCAACGTAGCCGATCACATCCCAGTCCAGCTCCAGAATGCGGTCGATCTTGATGATGTCCTTGCGGACAAATTTGCCGCTCGTCACGTTCTTCAAAAGCGCCACCGAGCAGTCGAGCTTATCCAGCCCCAGAATGTTATAAAGCTCCATGCCCTTTCCGGCGGAGATATGGTCGATAACGATACCGTTTGCAATTGCATCAATAATCATGTTGCGCCCTCCTTATTGAATGTTCAGAAGCTTCAAAATCAGCGCCATGCGGATATAGCGGCCATTTTTCACCTGCTTGAAGTAGCAGGCTCTGGGGTCGTCGTCCACGGCGACGGAGATCTCGTTGACACGCGGCAGCGGATGCAGGATGCAAAGCTCCTTCTTTGCCGTCTTGAGCTTGTCCGGGGTGAGGATGTAGCTGTCTTTCAGGCGCAGATAATCCTCTTCGTTGAAAAAGCGCTCGCGCTGGACGCGCGTCATGTAGAGAATGTCAAGCTCCGGCATAACGGCTTCCAGGTCGGTCGTCTGCTCATAGGGAATGCCATGCTTTTTGAGCACCTCGCTCTTGACATAGCTCGGCAGCTTCAGCTCCTCCGGCGAGATAAGGACGATCTTGATGCCCGTGTAGCGGCTCAGCGCGCTGATGAGCGAATGCACCGTGCGGCCAAATTTCAGGTCGCCGCAGAAGCCAACGGTCAGATCATGAAAGCGCCCCTTTTCGCGCTGGATGGTCAGAAGGTCGGTCAGTGTCTGCGTGGGGTGGTTATGGCCGCCGTCACCGGCGTTGATGATCGGAACATCGGCGTGAACCGACGCGACCAGCGGCGCGCCCTCCTTCGGGTGGCGCATGGCGATGATGTCGGAATAGCAGCTGACGGTGCGGATGGTATCGGCCACGCTCTCGCCCTTGGCCGCCGACGAGCTGCTGGCCTCGGAAAAGCCCAGCGTCTGCCCGCCGAGCGAAAGCATCGCAGACTCAAAGCTCAGGCGTGTGCGGGTGGACGGCTCAAAAAAGAGCGTTGCAAGAATCTTGCCGTCGCACTTGTGTGCGTAAGCCTCCGGATGGTCGATGATGTCGTTTGCCGTGGCCACGAGCTGGTCGATTTCCTCTGTGCTGAGCTGCAAAATGTCAATTAAATGCTGCATTACTGATTACCTCCAATCCATGCCTCATCCGACGGATTGTTCCGGAACTGGATGAGCCGCTGTACGTCTTCCTTCCTGATATAGCTCTGCTCCGCCGCAACCTCGGCGATGACATCAAAATTGGTCAGGCTGACGTTTTTGACGTTGGCCTCGGCCAGCCGCGCAAGCCCCTTCTGCATGCCATAGGTGAAGATGCTCGCCACACCCAGAACCTCTGCCCCGGCCTCGCGCAGCACATTCACGACCTCCAGCACGCTTCCGCCCGTGGAGATCAGATCCTCGATCACAACGACCTTCTGCCCCGGCTCCAGGCGGCCTTCGATCTGGTTCTTGCGGCCATGGTCCTTGCCCGCGCCGCGCACATAGCCCATCGGCAGCCCCATCATCTGCGCCGTGATGGCCGCATGCGCAATGCCCGCCGTGCTGGTGCCCATGAGCACCTGCGCCTCGGGGTATTCGCGGCGCACCGTCTGGCAAAGAGCCGTCTCAACGGCGGTGCGCACCTCGGGCGCGGTGAGAATCAGTCGGTTGTCACAATACACCGGGCTTTTGATGCCGCTTGCCCAGATGAAGGGCTCTTCGGGTCTGAAAAAGACGGCTTTGATCGATAACAGCGCCTTTGCGATCTGGCGTTCCATTGTTTCCATAGACAGCTCCTTTCAACTCCTGTGTAAAATCCATTCTACGATCTCCGGCGGCGTCGCGGCGATGCCGTCTGCCCCGGCCTGCTCCAGCTCCTCCCGGCTTCCATAGCCGTACAAAACGCCAAGCGTCTGCAGCCCCGCTACGTGGCCGCCCAGCACATCATACTGCCGGTCGCCGACCATCACGGCCTGCTCCGGCGCGCAATCTGCCTTTAAAAGCACCCGGCCAATGACCTGCGCCTTTTTCCCTGCCGCCGGGTCATCGGGAAGCGCACCGCAGACTGCCTCAAAATATGGCAGCAGCCCCACATGCTCCAAAACGCGCAGCGCCATCGCTTCCGGCTTGCTGGTCGCCACACACAGGCGCTTTCCAGCCGCCCGGAGCGCTTGCAGACACGCCTCGATTCCGGGGTAGAGGCTGCATTCGAGCCAGCCCGTGGCATTATAATATTCGCGGAATTTTTTGACCGCCGCGCTTGCCTGCTCCGGCGGGAAAAACGCGGCGAAGGCCTCCTCCAGCGGCGGGCCGACAAAAAATGTAAGCGTCTGCCACTGCCGCTCTACCCCGAAGCTTTGCAGCGCATACTGCGCCGCGCGCATAATGCCGGGGCCGGTGTCGACCAGCGTTCCATCCAGGTCAAAGAGAACGACCGGCCAGCTCATCGGCAAAACTCCTCCACGCACCGGCGGTAAGCCGCAACGGGGTCAGCCGCCTGCGTGATTGGCCTGCCCACAACAATGTAATCCGAGCCGATCTCGCGCGCCTTCGCCGGGGTCGTGATGCGAACCTGATCGTCTGCGCCGCTGTCTGCAAAGCGGATGCCCGGCGTAACGGTCAAAAACTGCTCCGTGCAGGCCGCGTGGATGCACCCGGCCTCAAGCGGCGAGCAGACCACGCCGTCAAGCCCCGCTGCCTTTGCGTTTTTCGCGTAGCTGACCACAACGTCCTCCAGCTTTTTGCTGATGCCGATCTCGTCTTCCATGCTCTGCTGGCTTGTCGAGGTCAGCTGCGTCACCGCGATGAGCAGCGGCCGCGTGCCGTCGGCGCGCGTCAGCCCCTCCAGCGCGGCGCGCATCATGCTCTGCGTGCCTGCCGCGTGAAGATTCACCATGTCAACATCCAGCGCCGACAGAACCGCCATGGCCTTTTTGACCGTGTTGGGGATGTCATGCAGCTTGAGGTCTAAAAAAATTCTGTGGCCGCGCGCCTTGATGTCGCGCACGATCTGCGGCCCTTCGGCATAGAAAAGCTCCATGCCGATCTTGACAAACGGCTTTTCCTGCGTGAAGCAGTCCAAAAACGCGAGTGTTTTCTCTTTTCCGTCAAAGTCCAGTGCAATGATAACGTCCTTACCCATGGTGTGCGCCTCCTGTTAGCTCCTTTAAATTCTCTATTCCATACTTCTGCATCGCCTGCGGCAGCGCCGCGACGATCTTCTGGCAGGCAAAGGGGTCGACCAGATTGGCCGCGCCAACCTCGACCGCCGTTGCGCCCGCCAGCATCAGCTCCAGCACATCGTCTGCCGTCATCACGCCGCCCATACCGATGATGGGGATCTTCACGGCCTCATAGACCTGATAGACCATGCGCACGGCCAGCGGGAAAATTCCCGGCCCTGACATGCCGCCCGTCCGGTTGGCAAGCAGGGGCTTTTTCGTGCGCAGGTCAATGCGCATGCCCATGACGGTGTTGATGAGGCTCAGCCCATCTGCGCCTGCGTCCTCGCAGGCCTTCGCGATCGAGACGATATCCGTCACATTGGGTGAAAGCTTCACAATTACGGGCTTTTTGACCGCTTCGCGCACCGCGCGCGTCACGGCTGCTGCCATTGAGGGGTCTGTTCCAAAGCTCAGCCCGCCGCCATGCACATTCGGGCAGGAGATGTTGACCTCCAGCCAGCCGACCTGCTCCTGCGCGTCCAGCTTCCGGCAAACCTCCACATATTCCTCCACCGAAAAGCCGCTGATGTTTGCCATCATCGGCTTGTGAAACACTGGCCGCAGTCGCGCAAGCTCCTCAGAGATCACTGCGTCGACGCCGGGATTTTGAAGCCCGACGGCATTGAGAAGCCCCCCTGCGTATTCTGCAATGCGCGGCTGCGCGTTTCCAAGGCGCGCGTCGCGCGTTGTTCCCTTGCAGGAAAATGTCCCGAGGCAGTTGATATCATAAAGCTCTGCAAACTCATATCCGTATCCAAACGTTCCGCTGGCCGGGATAACCGGGTTATCCAGCGCAATGCCGCAGAGCGTCACGGCAGTATTTACCATAGCAGCTCCTCCTTTGCAAAGACCGGCCCTTCACGGCAGACACGCTTTGCGCCGCTGCGCGTTTCGATCGTGCAGCCCACACACGCGCCAAAGCCGCAGCCCATCCGCGCCTCAAGGCTGAGAAAGCCGGGCTTTTCCGTTCTGGCGCACAGCGCCCGGAGCATCGGCAGAGGCCCACAGGCGCAAAATACATCAAACGCCTCCGGCAGCGCATCCGTCACAAAGCCGCGCACACCCGCGCTCGCGTCTGCCGTTGCAACGATCGTCTCCAGCCCAAGCGCGCGGAACTGCGCTTCATAGATGATCTCCGCCGCCGTGTTAAAGCCGAGCACGACCTTCGGCGTCTTCCCGCAGGCAAGAAGCCGCCTGGCAAGGCCATACATTGGCGGCACGCCGATGCCGCCGCCAATGAGCAGCGGCTGCGCGCCGCAGCGCGCCACGTCAAAGCCGTTTCCAAGGCCGCTGAGCGCCTGAAGCGTCTGGCCGGGGGCGCAGGAAGAAAGCCAGTCTGTCCCATGGCCGACGACCTTGTATAAAATCGTCACACTGCCCTCTTCCCAGTCGCAGACCGAAAGCGGCCGCCGCAGAAAAAAGCCCGGCAGCTGAAGCTCCAGAAACTGCCCCGGCGCTGTAATTGCGCTCGTATCGCCCGCAAGCCGCAGACGGTAGACGCCCTGCGCCAGCGGCGCATTTTCCGTGATCTCATAGCATACGTCCTTCAAAGCTCCGCCTCCTTCCAGACCGGCTCACCGCCGACCATTGTCATCTTACACACGCCATAGAGCGTTTCTCCGGCAAAGGGCGTCGCCCGCCCCAGGCTCAGAAACTGCGCCGGGTCAACGCACCAGCGCTGCTGCAAATCAAAGACCGTCAGATCCGCGCGCGCCCCTTCCTCCAGCGGCGCACCAATGCCAAAGCGGCGCATCGGCGCGTCATGCATCAGCTCCAGAAGCCGCGCAAGCGAAATGACCCCGGTCTTCACCAGATGCGTATAGCAGACGGCAAACGCCGTCTCCAGCCCCACGACGCCCATCGCGCTCTTTTCAAGCCCGCGCGATTTTTCCTCGCGGCTGTGGGGCGCGTGGTCGGTTGCGATCATGTCGATCGTCCCGTCGCAGATGCCCTCGATAAGCGCGGCGCGGTCTTCCTTCGCGCGAAGCGGCGGGTTCATTTTAAACCGGCCGTCCTCCTGCAAATCGTCTTCACACAAGACAAGATAGTGCGGCGCGGTCTCGCATGTCACATCGACGCCGCGCTTTTTTGCCGCGCGGATGAGCGCGACGCTTTCCTTTGTGGATACATGGCACACATGGTAGGCGCACCCGGTTTTCTCTGCCAGCGCCAGATCGCGCTCAATGGGCCGCCATTCGCTTTCTGCGCAGATGCCCCGGTGCCCGTGCTGCCTTGCATATGCGCCGTCGTGGATGTAGCCGCCGCGCAGGAGGCTGTTATCCTCGCAGTGCGCCGCCAGCACCTTGCCAAGCGAGCGGCAGCGCCGCATCGCTTCGTGCATCATTTCCTCTGACTGAACGCCCTTCCCATCGTCTGAAAACGCGAGAACGTCCGGCGCGAGCGCCTCCAGCGCGGCCAGCTCCTGCCCAAGCTCACCGCGCGTAATTGCGCCGTAGGGTGAGACCTGCACATGCGCCTGCGCGGAAATCGCCGCAAGCAGCGGAGCAAGATTTTCCGGGCAGTCTGGCACAGGGGCAAGATTTGGCATACAGGCCACATGCGTAAAGCCACCGCGCGCGGCGGCCATTGTCCCGGTGGAGATCGTCTCCTTATAAGAAAAACCCGGCTCACGAAGATGGACATGCACATCAACGAAACCAGGCATTAAGACAAAATGATGAAGGTCGATGGAAACCACGTCGCCAGAGCAGGAAATACGACTCCCTACAGAAGCAATTTTCCCATCCTCGATCAGAACATCCACCGGACGAAACACGCCGCCGTGTACGATCTGCGCGTTTTTCAGACAATACCGCATCGCTGTTCCTCCTTGTTTTTTCTGTCGGTCATTATACGTGCTTCGCCGGTTCTTGTCAAGTTTTTTCGCGCCAGAAAACGGTTTTTCACCACGCCCCGTGCTTCTCCGGGCGCGGGGCGCGGCGCAGACGAAGGCGCGGCAGGATTTTTCCTTTCCAAGCGCTTTTTTCTATGATATAATATGGAAACCAAAACGGCAGGAGGCGGTATGATGGACGCGCAGGCGCAGTATCAGGCAATTCGCGGCAGGCTCTATCTGCGTCTGCCGGTTCTGGCGCTGGGGCTGGGGCTGTTCGATTGGAAGAGCGGCGCGCACCCCGGCACCGACGGCGCATTTTTTTACGCGCCCGCCGCCTGGCTTGAAGCCGCACCCGCCGAGAAGGCGCAGCGGATGCTCCTTCACAGCCTTCTTCACGCCATCTTCCGCCACCCGGCCTCGCGCGCGCAGGAGGATGCCGCGCTGTGGGAGCTTGCCTGCGACATGAGCGCAGAATTTCTCGCGCACCGCCTGCTGGCGCTTCCACTCACAGGCCTTGCCGGGCAGGCCTATTACGCCTTAAAGCCAGACACGGTCTTTTCCGCAAAGGCCATCTACCGCCAGCTTGTCTCTGACTTTCCCCTCTCCGCCGGGGCGCTTTGCGAAGTCTTCTGCCGCGACAGCCACAGCCTCTGGACACGCGCTGCGCTGCCCGCATCGCCTGCCGCCAGCGGCGGCGAGGACGGCGATGCAGACGCGCTCTGGAAGCGGCAGGCAGACAAGCTCTCGCCCCACATGCAGCGCGAGCAGCCGAAAATCGGCGCGGGCGCAGGCGCTGCAAGGCTGTCTTTGACGCAGTTCCCGGAAAATCACACGCGCTTTGCCTCGCTTCTGCGCGCGTTTTCCGTTGTGCGGGAAAACCGCCACATCAACGACGCGGACTTTGCCTACTCGTGGTACAGCTACGGCATGGAGCACTATAACGCGATGCCGCTCATCGAGCCGCTGGAATACTCTGAGGAGCGGCGGCTGCGCGAGATGGCCATTGTCATCGACACCTCGGCCTCCTGCTCGCGGGGGCTGAGCGCGCAGTTTCTTGGCGCCGTGCATACGATTTTATTAAAGGAGCGGCTGTTTTTCGAACGCTTCCGGCTGTATATCCTGCAATGCGACTGCGTGGTGCAGCATGAGGCGCTGATCACCAATCTGGATGAGTTTCAGTGGTATCTCGATCATCTGGAGCTTTACGGCGGCGGCGGGACAGACTACCGCCCGGCCTTCCGGCGCATTGACGAGCTGGTCGCGGGAGGTGAGCTGGCAAGGCTGGGGGGCGTACTCTATTTTACAGACGGCTACGGCGTTTTTCCGGAGCAGCCACCCGCCTACCCGGCGGCCTTTGTGATGCTCCAATACCGATACGACGACATTAACATTCCGCGCTGGGCGATGCAGCTCATTTTAGACGCGGACAAACCCGGGAGGGATGAAGGATGGATATAAAGCAGGCAAAAGAAGAGCTTCGCAGAGCATTTCTTTCCTACACCGAGCGCGGCGAGGACGGCGCGCTTGCAATCGCGCCCATTCACCAGCGGCCGCTTCTTCTGATGGGGCCGCCGGGCGTTGGCAAATCGGCCGTTCTGACGCAGCTTGCGCAGGAGCTGAACACGAACCTTGTGGCCTACACCATGACCCACCACACGCGCCAGAGCGCGCTGGGGCTTCCGCTCATCCGCGAAAAGCAGTTTGGCGGCAAAAGCTATTCCGCGACAGAGTATACGATGAGCGAAATTCTGGCCACTGTCTATGAGCGGATGGAGAAAAGCGGCATTAAGACCGGTATCCTGTTTTTAGACGAGATCAACTGTGTCTCTGAGACCCTGATGCCCGCCATCTTGCAGCTTCTGCAAAGCAAGCGCTTTGGTACGCACGCGCTTCCTGAGGGCTGGATGATCGCGGCGGCGGGCAATCCCCCCAAATATAACGAATCGGCAAGACTCTTTGACACGGTCACGATGGATCGTGTGCGCCTTCTTTCCATCACGGAGAGCTTCCCCGTCTGGCGCTCGTATGCGCTCTCACGCGGGGTGCATCCGGCGGTGCTCTCCTATCTGGAGCTGAACCCGGAGCATTTTTACTGCATCGAGCCGCGCGCCCATGGCCGCTGCTTTGTCACCGCGCGCGGCTGGGAGGAGCTTTCGCAGACGCTTTTCAGCTACGAGCGCCTCGGCTTTCCGCTTGACCCGGCGCTCTTTGGCGAGTATTTGCAGCATGATGAGATCAGCGCATCCTTTGCCGCCTATTTTCAGCTCTTTTCTGCGCTTCAAAAAAGCGTTGATATCCCCGCGATTTTTTCCGGGCAGAGCGGCGACGCCGCGCCCGCACTTCGCGCCATGCGCTTTGACGCAAGGCTTGCGGCCATTGAATTTCTGCTGCATGCGCTCTCGCGCGAGCTGACGCAGTACCGGAAGGTCTCCGCCTTTTCCGAGAGCCTTTCGAGCTTCTGTGCAGCGCTCTCCGGCGTCAATGCGCCTGTCAGGACGGCCAGAGAAAACCTTGCCCGGCGCGAGAGCGCGCTTCAGATCCGCAAGGACTGCGGCGCAATTTCCGGCGCAGAGGAAGCCGCCGAGCGGCAGTTTGCAAAGCGCGTGCATGCCCTGCTCGATCACGAGGACGAGCTGACACTTCTTTTGCAGGAGGAAGCGCGCTGCCGCCAGGCGCGCCTTTCGGCGCAGGAGACGCTGGCCGGGAAGCTTGAAAACGCGATGCAATTTGTCTTTTCGACCTTTGGCGCGGGGCAGGAGCTGCTGGTCTTTTTAACGCAGCTGGAAAATCTCCCGGATTGCAAGCGCTTTTTGCAGCGCAGTGCGCGCTACCAGGCGCTTCTTTCCCGCGTCCTTCCGGCATAGCCGGGCGGAGCGGCTTTTCCTGGGAGGCTGGCGCACAGGTTATGCCGCATCAAAATGCATCGGAGAAGCAGCACGCACATTTTCCTGATGCGCAGCTGAATGCTGAATGCAGTTACCGCCAGTGTCCGCACTGGCGGCAGGCACAGTCCACCGGACTGTGCCTGTCCGGAATCCGAGACTCTTCTTGATACAAAAAGAAAATGGCAATCCAGATGGATTGCCATTTTCTTTGGTGGACCTGAAGAGACTCGAACTCTCGACCTCTCGGATGCGAACCGAACGCTCTCCCAGCTGAGCTACAGGCCCATATTCTGCGCTTTTCGATGCGGCAAAGGCCGCCCCGCTCAAAAGCATATTTATTATAGCGGCAGGTTTGCCATTTGTCAAGCACGAACTCAAAATCCGCCGCGTTTTTTGCGCAGGGATTGCATTTTCACCGCGCGGCTGATAATATAACAAAAACACACGGCAGGAGGCGGTCAGATGCAAAAGCTTTTACAGGCGCAGCTGGATGCTCTGCGCGCGGGGCAGGCGCACGTGCTTGTGACGATCGCGCAGGCGCAGGGCAGTGTGCCGCGCACAAGCGGCCGGATGCTGGTCTATGCAGACGGGCATTCGCTCGGAACGATCGGCGGCGGCCCTGCGGAGCACCGCGCAAAGCAGGATGCACTGCGTCTGCTCGCTAGCGGGCAGGGCGGCCTGCTTTCCTACGCGTTCCCCGCCTCCGATGCGCCCGGCGCACCCTGCGCGGGGCAGCTTCTGCTTCTTTTTGAGGTGTTTCATCCAAAGCCGCTGCTGGTCGTCTTTGGCGGCGGCCACGTTGGAAAAAGTCTTCTGCACCTCGCCGCACCGACCGGCTTTTCCACGCTTCTTCTGGACGACCGACCGGAGGAAGCCATCCAGGAGGCCGCACAGCTTGCAGAGCGTTCGCTCCGGCTTTCTGACATTGAGGCCGACATGTGCGCCTGCGGCATTCCGGAGGGGGCGTATTTTGTCCTCTGCGGGCATGACCACGAGGCGGATTATCACGCGCTGGCTGCCGCACTCCAGCTGCGCCCGCGCTATGTCGGGATGCTTGCAAGCAGAAGAAAAATCGACGCGCTTTTTTCAAAGCTTTCCGCGCGCGGCTTTTCCCCCGTGCAGCTTGCCTCAGTCCATACGCCCATCGGCCTTGACCTTGGCGGCGAAAGCCCGGAGGAGCTGGCCGTCGGCATTCTGGCGGAGCTTTTGCTGGTCAAAAACGAAAAAGACGGACGCGGCGAATCACACCGCAACGCCCCCACCCCATAAAATTTCCGGGCAGCGCATTCTGCGCTGCCCGGCTCAGCGTGTCGAAAATATTTCCGCCCCGCCGAGGCAGCTTTTCAAACCTTTAAAAAAGTTTGAAAAGCTGGTTTGATTGAACGCGAAGGGGGCTTTTTGCCCCCTTCACACTTCCCCCGCTGCTCTGTCTCAGCAGCCTTTTGCATCGTTTTTGACAGTCTCACGGGCAGCGCATTCTGCGCTGCCCGGTTCGTTTAAAGCTCTTTTAAGATCTCTTCAATTTCCTGCGGCGTATAGTGGTAGAGCTCGTCGCAGAACTGGCAGTCGATATCGATGGGCTTCCCCTCGTCCACAAGCTCCTGCAATTCCTTCCTGCCAAGGCTGATGAGCATCTTTGTCACGCGTTCGCGGCTGCAATAGCAGCGGTACGCGACCGGCGTCTGCTCCAGAATTTCCAGCTCAAAATCGGCCAGAACCGTCTCAAGGAGGGCTTTTCCGTCCATGCCGCCGTCCAGAAGCTTTGTGACCGCCCCGGCCTTTTCGATGCCGGCCTCGATTTTATCGATCATCTCGTCCGTTGCGCCCGGCATAAGCTGGATGAGATAGCCGCCCGCCTCGCGCACGCTCTGGTCAGTGTCGACCAGCACGCCCAGCGCGCAGGCCGTCGGGATCTGCTCACTCTGGACAAAATACTGCGTGATATCCTCGGCAATTTCGCCTGAGACAAGCGCCACACTTCCCACATACGGCTCTTTCATCTGTAGATCGCGGATGACCGTCAGCGTGCCGTCTGTCCCGACCGCCGCGCCGACATCCAGCTTGCCCCGGTACTTTTCAAGAAGGCTGATCTGCGGGTTGTCGACATAGCCGCGCACATTGCCTTCTGAATCTGAAACGGCAAGAAGCGTCCCCAGCGGGCCGCCGCCCTTAATCTGAACGGTCACAGAGCCGCTTTCATTTTTCTGCATGTTTCCCATCATCGAGGCCGCACTCAGAAGACGCCCAAGCGCCGCCGTCGCCGTGGGAAGGGTTTTATGAATCTGCCGCGCGCGCTCGACGATGCCGCGCGATGTGATCGCCACGGCGTTCACAAGGCCGTCTTTTGTCATGGCGCGGGTAATCTGGTCGTTCATGGTCATGCTCCTTTCTTAGCCGCAAAGAAGATGCGCATTTCATCTGCGCGCGGCGCTTCCAGGCGAAGGTCTCCAAACTGCTCTACCTCTGCAAAGCCTGCCTCCAGAAGCCACGCATGAAGCTCCTGCGGCGTGTAGGCGCGCTCGACGTGCTCTTCAAACGAGCGCTCCCATGCCGCGCCGTCAAACTGAAAAAGATCCATCCCGTAGCGGCAGAGGCGATGCCGCCTGTCAAACACCGCCCGCCAGACGCAGTAGGTATCGTCGGTCTCATCCAAAAACACCTGCCCGTCCAGCCCCTCGAGCTTATAGGGTGTATTGATGTCGAAGACAAACAGCCCGCCCGGGCGAAGCGCCTGCCAGACGCGGCGGAAGGTTTTCTGCACATCCTGCGGCTTTGTCACATAGTTGATCGAATCGAGCGCGCACACGCATGCGTCGACCGGCGCAAAAAGCTTGAGCCGCTGCATGGGCTGCGCAATAAAAAAGGGCCGGTTTTCTTCCAGCGCCATTGCCTTTTCCGCCGCCATGCTCAGCATATCCTCTGACTGGTCGATGCCGATCACCGAAAAACCGGCCTCGGCCAGCAGAACGGACAAGCTCCCCGTTCCGCAGGCAAGGTCTGCCACGACGCTTGCCTTGATACCAAAGCGGCGCAGAAGCTTTTTGAAAAAGCGCAGATATTTTTCATAGGGAATGTCGCGCGTCAGGCCGTCGTAAGAGGCGGCCAGCGCCTCATAGCAGCTCAAAGCAGCTCCTCCGTCTTCTCCCCGGCCTCGCTTTTCAGGCGGGCAAAGATCTCGCGGTAGGAATCCGTGCCGTAGTTGAGACTGCGGTTGACGCGGCTGATGGTCGCGCTGGACGCGCCGGTCTTTTCCAGGATCTCATTGTAGATCAGCCCATCGTTGAGCAGCATCGCCACCTCAAAGCGCTGCTCCATCGCTTTGAGCTCGGAGACTGTACACAGGTCAACAAAAAAGTTATAGCACTCCTCCACATCCCGCAGCTCCAAAATGGCTTTGTAAAGCGCGCTCTGCGGGTCAGAGCGCTTGTTTCGGTTATTCAAGGCATTATCTCCTTTACCTTCATGCTTGCGCGTTTGCGCTATGCTTATGGTAACATACTAAACCGTAAAAGTAAAGCCGCTTTTTCGCTTTAGAGGCAAAAAGTGTTTTGCTCCGGCGGACACGCCATCCCGCCCTCAGGCTGTCGAAAAAAACGCCGGGGTAAAGATTTCGGAAAGGAAGATCGTGTGAAAGAAACCCATCAGGGGT
>CAZXIW010000035.1:0-17898 GCA_964640905.1 uncultured Oscillospiraceae bacterium | reverse complement strand
AGCGCTCAAGCTCGCCGGAAACCAGGAAGTAGGTCAGCGCGAAGTCGACCGTCAGCGCGCACGGATCGTCCGGGCCGGCGCCGTTGATCGGGTAGATGCCAGGAGCGACCTTCATGGGCTTCTGCGGGTCGGTGAAGATGTTCTGACGCAGGCCGTAGAGCGGCAGAGCCTCTGCGTAGCCGATCTTGTCCATGACAATGATCGAGCCATACTTCACAACGAACAGCGCGGCCAGCGCGGTCTCCAGATGAGCATCGCCATTGCAGAGCTTGGAGAGGTTCACGATGGAGGGGTAGCCGAAGGTGCGGTCGCCGTCCTTGATGGCGGTGCGGCGGACGAGCACAGCATTGGCATAGGTATCCTTGATGGTCTCGGCGGTCACGTCGAGAATGAGGTTCTTGTTGCCGGCCTTCTCCAGAGCGGCGACGGTGTCGTGCAGCTCGGAAAGGTCTGCGCCGCAGACGCCAAGAACGAGACCGTTCTCAGTGGCGATGGCGCTCATGGCCTCGAAGTTATCCTTGTTGGCGCCGTTGAGGATGGGCTTGTTGTCCTTGATGGCTTCGACTGCTGCCTTGGCCGTCTCGACGTCCTTGGTGTCGAGGATGACGGTGCGGTCGGCAAGGGCGGCTGCCTTCTTGCACAGGGCCACGAACTTGGCCTGGTCGCCGGCGTCGTGGACAAACACGCACTCAACCAGCTCGCGCTCGCCGATACGCTCGTAGTCGACCTTGGCGATCTCAGCCAGGCGGGCATCGATGGTCGCATCGTCCATGCAGGCGCACAGGTTGGCGGCGAAGAGGTTGTGGTTGACGAAGGTCTTCTCATGACGCATCATGACGGTCTCGCCGCCGAGCTTGTGCTCACCGACCTGGACAGTCTTCATGGGAGGCGCAGTGGCCTCGGAGAGAAGGGCAATCGCCTCTTCGGACATATACGGGCACTTGGTGATTTCGATCGCGCCCTGCGCGACCTTCATGCAGAACGCCATACATGTGGGGCTTCCGCACTCTTTACAGTTCTTCTTGGGAGATAATTTGAAAATGTCAAGACCTTTAACTGCCATAGTAACTCATTCCTCCTCTGCTTAGATCAGCGCGCGGATCATCGCGGCAATGGTCTTTACGGCTTCCGGATGGCGCAGGATGACTGCGTCGGAGCCACCGGCCAGAACAGCAGCCGCGGTGGTGATTTCCATCTCGATGCCGCGCTCTTCCTGGCTGCCCCACTCGGGCATATCGGATTCTGCCATGACGGCTTCCTTCACGCCCCAGGTATCAGAGGAGACCGGCGTCATGATAGGCATCTGGAGCATGCCGTCGGCCTGCTTGAGGGCGGCGTCCTTGATGCGGTCGAGGGTCGATGCGACGTACTCGTAGCCGTAGCCTGCGGCAGCCGAGCCAACGTTCATGACGATGTTCTGCGCGTTGACGCCGAGCTGGGTCATGACAGTATTGAGCTGCTTGGCGAGGTTGATGTCGACTGCGGACTCTGCGCCAACCTTCTGGTTGTAGGCAAGGCCGGCGGAAGCGCCGACGGTCTTGTAGTTTTCGTCACGGGCGGAGAGAACGAGGATGTTCTTGCCGGCCAGTGCCTCGGCGATCTTGTTGAAGAGCTCGGTGTCCTTCTCGATGTTCTTGCAGCCCATGACAACGATCGGCATCGTCACGGCGTCTGCAACTGCCTTCGCGAGTTCAACGCATTCTTCAACGGACTTGTTCGCGCCGTTGGGATCGGCGCCTTCAAAGTGCAGGCAAAGGAAGTCTGCACCTTCCATGGTCTCGGCACGCTTTGCCATGTCGACGACGGTCTGGCAGCCCTCGTAGAAGGCCAGCTCACCCGGCATCGTGTACTCAGCCATACCGAAGTCGGTCAGTTCGACGCCGATCTTGGGAGCATTTTTGATTTCTGCGTCAAACGTGTGGAACGGCAGCACGTTCTGGCCGCCAATCGCAGTTGCTTTGTCGCCAACGCCCAGCACAACTTCATTGATGTGGGCATTGAAAGCCTGCTTCTTGGGAACAAAAGGCATAATGTTGAATCCCCCTATATAATAATTTTTTGGCTCACAAATTTAACTCGCGCATGATCGCGTGCAGCGCCTGCTTGACCGGGGTGCTGTCTGGCACCTGGGAGCTGGGCTTGCCGTCGCAGTCATACTCGTATACCGTCTCGTCCTGCGGAAGAACTCCGATCAGCTCGAGGCCGTATTTTTCGATCTCCTCGCGCACGCCGTCATTGAGCTTGCCGCCCGGCGCGCGGTTGATGATCAGCTTCATTCTGCCGGGCTTCAGCTCCAGCTCGCGGATCATCTCCGCGATCCGGCCTACCGCCTGCACGCCCCGGCGCGAGCAGTCGGACACCAGCAGCATCGTATCGACATGCGGCAGTGTGCCGCGCGAGATATGCTCCAGTCCCGCTTCGTTGTCGATGACAAGATACCGGTAATTGCCGGCGTACTTGTCGACCTGCGTTTTCAGAACGCCGTTGACAAAGCAGTAGCAGCCCTTGCCCTGCGTTCTGCCCATGACAAGCATGTCATAGTCATCTTCCTCGATCAGCGCGGAATTGAACTTCATCTCCGCGTAATCGGCCTTGGTCATGTTGGCCGGAACCGTGCCCTTCTGCTCGGCTCTTGCCATTTCCTCGCGGATGTCGCCGAGCGTGGTCTCGACCTCCACGCCCAGAACCTCGTTGAGGTTGGAGTTTGCGTCCGCATCTACAACCAGAATCGGACCTTTTTTCTGCTTGCACAGATAATCGATCATCATGCCGCAGGTCGTTGTCTTGCCGACGCCGCCCTTTCCGGCTACTGCGATGGTATGTGTTGCCATAAAACTGTCTGCTCCTTGCCTTCGCCTGCGCGGCCGGATGTGCATTTGGACGCAGAAAGAGCGCCCGGTGATTCGATACGAAAATATCGTAACACATTTTTCCGGCAAACACAAGCCCAATATTGCAAAAAAATACGAATTTTCGCGGAAAAGTTCTTCTTTTGCGCTATATCAAAATTCATCTGCCTTTGTGAACATTCACAGCCGCGTAAACAGGAACTTCTGCTTCACGCCGCCGCTCTCGGCGTAGATGGTCAGATTGCCGTCTGGCCGGGGCTCACAGCGCAGCTGAACGTCCTTTCCCTTGAGAAAGCCGCGCAGCCACGAAACGGGGTCGTCGGTCTCGATCTCCTCAAAGAAAATGTCGCGCATCTGATTGTTGGCGCACTGGTTTTCAACCTCGCGCACAACCTCATATTCCTGCATGCCGCCCTCCTGCAAGCGCCGCTTACGCCTGCGCTTTGCGGATGATGACGGTGCTTGCGATCAGGTCGACGCTTACAAGCTCGCCCTCGATGACCACCTGACGGTCCATCAGGTCGGTCAGATAGAGCATGCCGTCCTTACAGTCGATGCGCTGAACATTGCTCAGCACCAGATTCTCCGGCTCGGCCTTCTGCGTATAAACTGCTGCCAGACACATTGCGCGCCCCTCCTCAGCCGTTCATGGACGCGAGAACCGTGGAAAGGCGCAGATTGCCCTTTTCAAAGTCGCTCACGGCCAGCATGATCTGCTCACAGGCCGCGTTCTCGCCGAGCGTCTGCATCTGCTTTGCAAGCTGCGCAAGCTCGTTGGCGTGGGCGGTATTGTGGCCGACCATGTATTTCATCAGTGCGATCAGCTCCTGCTTGGGGTCGCGCGGCTCACAGCCGGCGCAGCTGGCGCAGGCATGCTCGTCGCAGCCGTGCTCATGCGGGTGGGTGTGCTCGTGGGTATGGTCATGCGGGTGGGTGTGCTCATGCGAATGGGTGTGGCCATCGGCATGGGTATGCTCGTGGGTGTGCATGGTTTCGTCGTGATGCATCATAGACTGTCCCTTTCTGCCGCGCGGGCAAAGGCGGCGCGCGGCTCCTGTGTTCTTTTGTGCTTTCTATTATACTCGCGCCGCGGGCATTTGTAAAGGGCAGGAAACACAGAAAATAATCCCCCGGCAGGGGATAATCGCTTGCGATTTCAGAAATTTTTTGCTGGTTTTGTATGGATTTGTCTGCGGCGGTGTGGTATACTGAGGCGTGTCTTTTTAAAAAGGAGAGCCAGCCCATGGAACACGACCACGATTATCTGCATGCGCACCATATTCCCCATCTGCATACCCCGGACGATACACACACCCACGAGCAGTCCCATGACCACGACCACAGCCATGACCACGACCACGACCACACACACGCCCACGGCCATGTCCACGCGAACACGAAGGCCGTTGTCAACCGCCTCGCGCGCGCCATCGGCCATCTGGAGTCGGTCAAGAAGATGGTGGAGGAGGGGCGCGACTGCGCGGAGGTTCTGATTCAGATCGCCGCCGTCCGCTCGGCCATCAACAATACCGGCAAGCTCATCTTGCAGGATCACATCCAGCACTGCATCGTAGACGCCGTGGAGCAGGACGACGAGAAGGCGCTTGAAAGTCTCTGCCAGGCCATCGACAAATTCATCAAGTAGTCTCTGCCCGCCCGGCGCGGCGGCAGAGCCTCCACATCAAATTATCATTGAGGCAAAACACATGACAAAGGAATATCAATTTGCATATGGAAAGGGTAGCATTACCCTTCCCTTAGACGAGTCGGCCGTGCTGGGCGTTCTGCGCGGAAACGACTACCCGCCCCTTCCGGACATCCGCGCCGCGCTCATCCGGGCGCTGGAAAGCCCGGTCGATTCTGCGCCCCTTCGCGCGCGCATCGCGCCCGGCGCGCACGTGGCGCTGGTCGTGAGCGACATGTCGCGCTTCTGGATGCGGCAGGATCTTGTGATCCCGCATCTGCTCTCGTATCTTCACGAGGCCTGCGGCGTGGCCTGTGACCATCTTAGCATCGTCGTTGCCAACGGCACGCACCCCGGCGGAAGCGAGACCGAGCTTCGCACGCTTGTAACAGACGGCGTTTTTGAAACCGTCCGCGTAGAAAACCACGACTGCGAGGCAGACGATCTGGTCTATCTCGGAACGACCACGCTCGATACGCCCGTCTGGCTCAACCGCACAGTCGCGGAGGCGGATTTTGTGCTCTGCCTTGGCGCGTGTACGCACCATATCATGGCGGGCTTTGGCGGCGGGCGGAAGAGCATTCTTCCCGGCGTGAGCGGCCTTGAGACCATCCGCCACAACCACGCCTACTCCCTTGACCCCGCCGCGCTGCGCTCGAATCCCAAAATCGGAAACGGCGTTCTGGAGGGCAATCCTCTGCACGAGGATATGTGCCAGGCGGCCGCGATGCTGCCGGAGCTTTTCATGGTGAACCTCGTCATGAACGCGCAGATGGAGCTGGCCGCGATTTTTGCCGGGCACTATCTTTCCTCCTGGCAGGCAGGCTGTGCGCTTGTCAACCGCATCTATCAGGTCGATGTCCCCGCGCAGGCCGACGTCATCGTCGCCAGCTGCGGCGGCTTCCCGAAGGATATTTCGCTCTATCAGGGCACGAAGACGATCGATAACGTCGAGTCCGGCTTAAAGCCCGGCGGCACGCTCATCTTAATGCTTGAAGCGCCCGAGGGCGGCGGGCCGGAGGAATATTTCGGCTGGTGCAAAAATCTGCTCGACGGCACGATCGAAAAACGTCTGCGCGAGGCCTTCACCGTCGCGGGCTATATCTTCTTCCAGAACTGCGAGCAGGCGCAGCGGCAGAAGATCCTTCTTTATTCCTCCATCCCGGACGAATGCGTCCGCCCGATGGGCATGCGCTCGTTCTCCGATCTGGATGCGCTTTTAAAGGCCGCCGAGCTTGACGGAAAATCCATCTACGTCATTCCCAACGGCGCAACCGTCATTCCCCACGTCACAAAGGAGGCCGTGCAATGAAAGCCTATCTTGCAAAGCGCGCGCAGGCCGCAGCGGGCGGTCTGTCGCTCGACACCGAGGCGCTCTCGCGCTACAGCGACATCATCGACCTTTCCATCGGCGACACCGACTTTACCACCGACGAGGCCATCATCGACCGCGCCTTTCAGGACGCCAAAGCCGGCTTCACCCACTACGGAGACCCCAGAGGCGACCGTGAGCTGGTCGCGGCCATCTGCCGCGCCTGGCAGGAGGATTTCGGCCAGACGCTCTGCGAAGACCATGTCCTCATCACTGCCTCAAGCTGCCTTGGCATGGCGCTGGTGATGCTGGCGATCTTAGACCCCGGCGACGAGGTCATCGTCTTCTCGCCCTATTTCAGCATGTACAAAAGCCAGATCGAGCTGGCGGGCGGCGTGTGCGTCGATGTGCCAACCTATGCAGAAGAAAACTACGCCATCATGGAAGACCGCCTGCGCGCGGCCATCACGCCCAGAACCAAAGCCATCATCTTCAATAACCCCACGAACCCCACCGGCATGGCCTATGGCCGCGAGACGCTGGAGCTTCTTTCGCGCGTGGCGCAGGAGCATGATCTTCTCATCGCCGCAGACGAAATTTACACAACATATTTATATGAAGGTGACTATATCCCCCTTCGCACGCTGCCGGGCATGGAGCGGCGGACGATCACGCTCAACAGCTTCTCGAAAAACTTTCTCATGACCGGCTGGCGCGTGGGCGCGATTCTGGCAGAGCCTGCGCTGCTTGCGGCCATGAACCACATCAACGGCGCGCTCATCTACTCCGCCCCCTCCATCTCCCAGCGCGCGGCCATCGCAGCGCTGGAAAACCGCGCGCGCATCCGCGAGCGCTATATCGCGGCCTACCGCGCGCGCATTTTCTACTCGGCTGAGCGCCTTTCAAAGCTCCCCTATCTCTCGCTCGTCGCGCCGAAGGGTACGTTCTATCTCTTCCCCGGCGTTGAGAAGACGGGGCTTTCCTCTGAGGCCTTCTGCAAGGAGCTTTTGGAGCGCGCGCACATCCTCGTCTCCCCCGGCCACGTCTTTGGCCGCGCGGGGCAGGGGCATTTCCGCATTGCCTGCACGGTCGAGCTTCCAAAGCTTCAGGAGGCATACGACCGTATGGCGGCGCTCTCCTTCTGAGCGCGCGGGGCAGAAGTTCGGATTTTTCCGGTAAATTTTCCTGTTTTTTCAGCATTATGCAAAAAGCTTCACAATTATTCACCGGTATTCACAGATTTGTTGTGCGCTTTTATCGCTTTACAAAATTCGTTTTTCCTGTATAATCATACGCGCCAACAGAAAATAAATTCATTACATGTGCATCTGCACAGGAGGGTATCATGAAAAAGAATTCCATCATCAGCCTGCTCGTCTGCGCGGCTGTGTGCCTCGGTCTGCTTGCCGGCTGCGCCAGCCAGACCGCCGAGCCTGCCCCGGCTGAAGCCGCCGCATCCACCGAAGCCGCCGCCCCGGCGGAGGCTGCCGCACCCGAAGAGACCGCCGCTTCCGAAGAGGCCGCCGCACCCGAAGAGACTGCCACCGACCTTCTCTCGCAGGTCAAAGCACGCGGCAAGCTCATCGTCGGCACAGAGGCGCAGTACGCGCCCTATGAGTTCAAGGATCTCGACGCAAGCTTTGCCGGCTGCGACATGTGGCTTGCCCAGCAGATCGCAGACGCCATCGGCGTTGAGCTTGAGATCGTCGACATGGCGTTCGACGGCATCATCCCGGCTGTCAAGTCCGGCCAGGTCGACCTTGGCATCGCCGCGTTCACCAAGACGCCGGAGCGCGCCGAGGAGATCGACTTCTCTGAGCTCTATGAGACCAGCGCCCAGCTTCTGATCGTCAAGACCGGCAACGCCGACACCTACGCCACCAAGGACGCACTCGCAGGCCAGAAGGTCGGCGCGCAGAAGGGCACCATCCAGTCGCAGCTCATCCTTGCCGCCCTTCCCGACAGTGAGCTTTTCGAGCTTGAAAAGTATCCGGCACTTGCCCTTGAGACGCAGAACGGCAACATCGCGGGCTTCGTGGTCGACCAGGCCGTTGGCGAGGCGCTCGTCTCCACCAGCAATGGCGCACTGGAGGTCTCGAACTTTGAATTTACCGCCGAGGAAGCTTCCTTCGGCAAGGCCGCTGTTCTGGCCAAGGGCACGCAGGAGCTGATGGACGTTGTCAACGAGGTCATCACCCGCGTTGTCGCCGACGGCAGCTATCAGACCGCCTACGACGAGGCCGTTGCGCTGGCCGCAAGCCTCGGTCTGTAAGCACCATTCAACCGCACATGCTTTTCAGGGCTTCGCCGCGTTCGGCAGCGAAGCCTTGACGCATGCTTTCCCGCCCGCGCGCGGCATATTTCTGAAACAAGGAGGCACTTATGACTTTTTTTGAAACGGTTGGAAAAATCATCGAGCGCTATTCCAGCTTCTTCGCACAGGGCGTTGTCAACACGCTCATCATTGCGGCCTTTTCCGTCCTGCTCGGCACGGTGCTCGGCACGCTGATGGCTACCATGCGCATGAGCAAGCTTCCGCCCCTGCGCTGGCTTGCCGTGGCCTACATCGAATTTGTGCGCGGCACACCGCTCATGGTGCAGCTGATGTTCATCTTCTACGGTCTTCCCATGATCGGCATCAAAATTCCCGATATCTCCTGGATTCCCAACTTCTCGCGCTTTGCCGCCGGTATTGTCGCCATGAGCATGAACAGCTGCGCTTATGTTGCAGAGATCATCCGCTCCGGCATTCAGGCCGTGGACTATGGCCAGACCGAGGCCGCGCGCAGTGTCGGCTTCTCCTCCGGCGAGGCCATGCGCCTTGTTGTTCTGCCGCAGGCCATCAAGAACATTCTGCCCGCGCTTGGCAACGAGTTTGTCACGGTCATCAAGGAGTCGTCCATCGTCTCCGTCATCGGCATCGCCGACCTCATGTTCCGCACCAACGACGTCATCGCCCTGAGCTACAAGAGCCTGGAGTGTCTGGCCGTGGCGGCGATCATCTACTTCATTCTGACATTTATCAGCGGGCGTCTTGTCGCGCTTGCGGAAAGGAAGCTCTCGCATGGAAAATAAGAACGCGCTCATTGAAGTCTCCAGCCTCTGCAAGAGCTTTCATAAGCTTGAGGTTTTAAAGGACATCAGCACCAGCTTCTATCAAAACGAGGTTGTCTCCATCATTGGTCCCTCCGGCGGCGGCAAGTCGACGTTCCTGCGCTGCCTGAACCTTCTGGAAAAGCCGACCTCCGGCCAGATTCTTTTTGACGGCGTTGACATCTGCGACAAGCGCCAGAGCAAAAACATCGACCTGCACCGGCAGAAGATGGGTATGGTCTTCCAGCAGTTCAATCTCTTTAACAACATGGACGTCATGAAAAACCTCACCTGCGCGCCCATCCGCATCAAAAAGCTGGCCAGGAGCGAGGCAGAAGACAAGGCCATCGAGCTTTTAAAGAAGGTCGGCCTCGCTGACCGCGCCTCGGCCTACCCCAGCCAGCTCTCCGGCGGGCAGAAGCAGCGCATCGCCATCGTGCGCTCGCTCATGATGGACCCCGAGGTCATGCTCTTTGACGAGCCAACCAGCGCCCTTGACCCCGAGATGATCGGCGAGGTTCTGGACGTCATGAAGGACCTTGCCGCAAGCGGCATGACGATGATCGTCGTAACGCATGAGATGCGCTTTGCCCGCGAGGTCGCCGCCCGCACCATCTTCCTGGCAGACGGAAAAATTGAAGAGGACAAGCCCTCGCATGAGCTTTTTGACAACCCCGAAAGCCCGCGCCTGGTCACGTTCCTGCAAAAGGTGCTCTAAATCGCAAAAAACTTCTTTCAGAGTTTTTTGACAAAGGGCTTGCAGCCCGGACAGAAAATGTCCGGGCTTTTTTGTAAAGGGCTGGACTTTCCTGCCCTTTTCTGGTATTCTGGATGCAAAGCTTTTGCAGGCAGAAATTTCAGAGAGGATGTATTTTCATGCAGATCGTAATCAGGCGCGCCGCCAGCCAGGACGGCGCGGCCATGCTGGACTATCTCAGGCAGATCGGCGGCGAGACGGAAAACCTTACCTTCGGCGCAGAGGGTCTTCCCATTACAGCCGAGGAAGAGGCGGCGTCACTTCAGCAGATGGAGGCTTCCCGCGACGAGGTGGAGCTGATCGCAACGTGCGGCGGGAGAATCATTGGCGACGCCAGCCTGAGCCGTCTGCCGCGCCGGATGCAGCATCGCGGCGATTTCGGCATTGCCGTCCTGCGCGAATACTGGAATCAGGGCGTTGGCAGCCTGCTGATGCAGGCGGTTCTCCGCTTTGCCAGAGAAAACGCATTTGAGCTCATCGAGCTGCAGGTTCGCAGCGACAATGCCGCCGCTATCCATCTGTATGAGAAGTTCGGCTTTCAGCGCTTTGGCACGCATCCGTCCTTCTTCAAAATCGAAGGCGCGGAAATTCCCTTCGACTATATGTACCTGAAGCTCTCCTGAGCGCCTATTGCCCGCCAGAATGCACCTGCCCCGCACCTGCCCCGGCGATACGCCGGGGCAGGCTTTTTTGCGCCCGGCTTTTTTGGCAGACGAGGCGGCCTTTTTTCGGTGGCCGTGCCTATTTTTTGGTTTTTGTCGTTAAGAAGCGTAAAACCCACACACTTTTTTATAAAATCAACATTTTCCCACTTGACATGACATCTTAAATATGTTATCCTGTCAGCGTTAAATGATATGGGCGCAGCTTTCCGCGCCCAGCCCACAGCAATCATTTCGTCGGGTGATAGCTCCGGGAGAGACCGCCGCCGCGGCGCCGAAGGGGAACGCAAAAGCTCTCAGGCAGAAGGACCGGAACTGGACGACACTCTGTAAAGTGCGCACGCGCGCACGCCGAAGGTGCAACCGGAAGCCCCGGGAATCTCTCAGGCTGAATCACAGAGGCGCAAAACCTCCCATGGAGGCTTTGCGCCCCTTTTCTTTGTAAAAAACTTCCGCAAAGCGGTGCGGCCAGCTCTGGCGCGCAGCCGGCGCAGCGGCTTGAAAATATGGAGGAATCAACCATGGAAAAGAAAACACCCTTATATCAGACACATGTAGAGCTTGGCGGCAAGATCGTGGAATTCGGCGGCTTTCTGATGCCCGTGCAGTACCCGACCGGCATTCTGGCCGAGCACATGGCCGTGCGGGAAAAGGCCGGTCTGTTCGATGTCTCGCACATGGGCGAGCTTGTCTTCCACGGGCCGGATGCGCTGGCAAACATCCAGCATCTTGTCACCACCGACATTTCTTCCATGCAGGACGGCGACATGCGCTACGCCATGCTCTGCAACGACGAGGGCGGCGTAGTCGATGATCTGATCGTCTACCGCCGTGGGCAGGACGATTATCTGCTGGTCGTCAACGCCGGTAACCGCGACAAGGACGCGGCCTGGGTCGAGCAGCATCTGTCCGGCCAGCCCGGCTACCACGACGCCGGTAATGAATTCGGCCAGGTCGCATTGCAGGGCCCGTGCTCCAGAGAAATTCTTGCGCGCCTGTGCGACGAGGCGGCGCTGCCTGAAAAGTATTATTCCTTTGCAGACGCCGACCTGCGCTGGAACGGCCACAGCGTCTGGACCTGCATCTCCCGCTCGGGCTACACCGGCTCGTTTGGCTATGAGATCCTCTGCAAGGCAGAAGACACCGTCTGGCTCTGGAACGCGCTTCTGGACGCCGGCAAGGACTTTGGCCTCATCCCCTGCGGCCTTGGCGCGCGCGACACGCTCCGTCTGGAAGCCGGTATGCCGCTCTACGGCCATGAGCTGACCGACGAAATTACGCCGAAGATGGCCGCGCTTCCCTGCAAGCTCGACGGCAAGGACTTCATCGGCCACGACGCACTCGTCCGCCGTGGAACGCCGGAGGTCAAGCGCGTCGGTCTCAAGGCCGTTGGCCGCGGCATCGTGCGCGAGCACTGCGACCTCTACGCCAGCGCAGACGGCGAGAAGGTCGGCTGGACCTCCTCCGGCACGTTCGCACCCTACATCGGCTGCTGTGTCGCCATGGGCTATGTGCCGCGTGAGCTTGCCGTTGTCGGCCAGCATGTGTTTGCCGACGTCCGTGGCCGCAAGATCGAGATGGAAATCACCAAGACACCGTTCTATCACTGCTGAGCCTCCTCACAAAGCCGCCCGCTGCCGCTTCCTGGCACGGGCGGCTTAAAATTGCCCTTTTCCCCGCCGTCCCCACCGCGTAGGGGGCGGGGTCAACGTGTCCTGCCGCAATATGGACAATCCCTCCGGCATTTGCTTCGCAAATGCCACCTCCCTTTACACAAGGGAGGCTTTGGGTCGATGTGGGCATCGAGCCCTACAAAGATGTGCGCGTTTTCGCGCCTTTTCCCCGGCGATGCAAAATGGGAGCGCTGCAAATGCAGCGCTCCCGTAGTCTTTTTTGCTTTTCGCAGACGGCTGTCTGCGTCATTCCAGAATCAGATAATTTTCGTGAAGCTCCGTCACATAGCCGATCTGCGCCGCGCCGGGAAGCTCGGCCTGCAAGGCAGCCAAACACGCCTGCGCGTCTTTTTCTGCCACGGCGATCAGCAGCCCGCCGCTTGTCTGCGGGTCAAAGAGGATATCCTCCCGCGCGCGGGAAATGGCCTTCTTTTTGAGAATCCCCCGCTCTGCAAACGCGCGGTTGCGGTAAGCCCCGGCGGGGACAAAGCCCATGGCGGCAAGCTCCTCGGCCTCCGGATGGAACGGGACGCGGTCTGTCTCGATGTGAAGGCTTGTCCCGCTCCCCTGCGCCATCTCAAAGCTGTGCCCCATGAGTGAAAAGCCCGTCACGTCCGTGCAGCTGTGAATCTCAAAGCGCAGCATGATATCGCGCGCCGCTTTGTTCAGCGTCGCCATCTGGCGGTAGAGCCTTTCCATAACGCCCGCTTCCACCAGCTCCGCCTTCGCCGCCGTCGTGATGATGCCGACGCCAAGGGGCTTTGTGAGCAGCAGCACATCGCCCGGCTTTGCCCCGGAATTGGTCAGGACGCGCCTGGGATGCACAAAGCCCGTCACGGCAAGGCCGTAGATCGGCTCTGCGCCGTGGATGGTGTGGCCGCCGGTGATGATCGCGCCCGCCTCATAGGCCTTGTCATAGCCGCCGCGCAGAATTTCGCGCACGGTCTCATCGTCCATCTTGTCTGCCAGACACATAATGTTGAGCGCAAGCTTCGGCTCGCCGCCCATCGCGTAGACGTCGCTCAGGGCATTGGTCGCGGCGATCTGGCCATAGAGAAACGGGTCATCGACGATGGGCGGGAAAAAGTCCGTCGTCTGAACGATGGCCGTATCGTCGGTGATGACATAGACGCTTGCGTCGTCGCTCTTGTCGTAGCCCACGATCAGCCGGGGGTCAGAATGGGTGCGGAAGCCCGTCAGCATCTGCGCCAGCGTCCCCGCGCCGACCTTCGCGCCGCATCCGGCGCAGGAGGCCAGCTTTGTCAGTTTTACATCAGTCTCCATGAAGCTGCTCCTTGCTGTCGTAGATCAGAACGTAGCCGTCTTCGCACACCTCGAAGATCGCGTCGACCTCCTCGGCGCAGACGCCCGTCGGCGTGACATACCCGCCCTCGACGCACACACAGGTCCCGCAGGAGCTCGATAAGCTCCTTGGGACTGGCATCGTCCGCGCCGCAAGCTTCTGCTGCTGGCAGAGCCTTTTGTAGCGCGTCGCGCCAAAGTGCGAAAAGAAGGTCGCAATATACGTCATGTCACTTTTTGAGCACCAGCGTGTATTCCCCGGCGCTTTCGCTGACCGAGACGCTGTAGCCCTCGTGCTCGGCATAGCGCGTCACATTCTCGCGCGAGGCCGTGTTATCGACCAGAATGGTGTATTCCGCTTCCTTCGACATCATGGCCCTGCGGAGCATGATGACGGGCTCGGGGCAGGAATAGCCTCTTGCATCGACTGTTGTCATTTCGCATTCTCCTTTTTAAATGTATTGACCGCCGCGATCACCAGCACGACCACAAGGCCAACGATGACCGCAATTTTTCCGTTGCCCGTCGGGCCCTTGGCAGAGGACGCAAGGCTGAAGTTATGGCAGAAGGCCGCGCCCGCGATGAGACCAAAGACGGCCATGGCGCTGTCGCTGCTTCCCTCGCCCGCCAGAATCAGCTGGCGCAGCGGGCAGCCGCCCAGCAGCACGCTTGCAAAGCCGGTGAGCATCATGCCAAGGAAGTTCCAAAGCCCGTCCGTGTGCGCCACGGGCTGGTCAGCAAAGGCAAGGGTAAAGTAGGCCGTGCCGGTGCTGGCCGTCAGGATGAGGTTGCAGACCAGCGCGCCCACGCACACAGCTGCAAAGCCGAGAATCAGGCGCGTCTCTTTAAAGAGAACCAGATCGCGGATGCCGCCGACCATGCAAAGGCGCGTGCGCTGCGCCAGCGCGCCGACAACAAGACCTGCCACGAGGCTGAGGATCATGGGCGCATGCAGCGCGCCAGGGCCTGCGCCTGCTTCACTGAAATGGATGAACTCCGGCGCAACGATCAAAAGCACGAGCGCCGCCAGCATCAAAAGCGGGAACACGCCGCCCTCTGCCTTGACAAGCGCATAGCTTCTTTTCAGCGAGTAGCCGCGGTTGAGGAAAAACACGCCAACAAGAATGCCCGCCGCAAAGCCCAGAAGGCCGAGCACCGCGTTGAGGTCGCCGCCAGCCAGCCGGAGGATCATCCGGAACGGGCAGCCGAGGAACATCAGGCTGCCGATCATGACGAACATGCCGAGGACAAAGCGGGTCACCGGCGCACTGCCGCCGCGCGGGGAAAACTCCTTCTTCGCCAGCGCCATCAAAAAGCTGCCGAGAACCAGACCGATGATCTCCGGCCGGATGTACTGCACCGCGCCCGCCGTATGCAGACCCAGCGCGCCCGCCGTGTCGCGCAGGAAGCAGGCAATGCAGAAGCCCATGTTCTTCGGGTTTCCAAACAGCACCAGCAGCGCCGAAATGACGCCGATGATGAGCCCCGCGAGAATCATATCGCGTTTTTCATGTTTGCGTGTCATTGACAAATCTCCTTTTCGTTGCTCTTTTAAAAGAATATCGGTTTGGATTGTAAAATCCCGAACAAAATTCGGGATCATCAAACCCATATTTATTATAAAAGACGCCCAAACGATTGTCCAATTACCTTTTCGGATAACTGGCGTGTATCTATCAGAAATCCTGATAAGCTTTCGCAGCTGTCGAATAAATTGGATTCCGGTTCGATCGATTTGCCTTTCCAATCGATTTATTGTAAAATGGCATTATTGCCAGCAGGAGGAACGATCATGCACCAGACCTATCTTGACAACGCCAGCACCAGCTTCCCCAAGCCGCCCTGTGTGCCGCAGGCGGTATACCGCTATATGTGCGACTGCGGCAGCAACATTGGCCGCGGCGGCTATGACGCGGCCTACAGCGCAGAGGAGCTGGTCTTTGAAACGCGCGAGCGCCTTTGCGCGCTCTTTGGCGCGCAGGACGCGCGCTGCGCCGTCTTTACGCCAAATATCACAGCCAGCCTCAACCTTCTTATCAAGGGCTTTTTAAAGCCCGGCGATCATGTGCTCGTCTCGTCGATGGAGCACAACGCCGTCATGCGCCCGCTGCGGCAGCTGGAGGGCGGCGGCGTAAGCTTCAGCCGCATCCCCTGCCGCGCAGACGGGACGCTGATTTTAGAGGCCATGCAGCCGCTCGTGCAGGAAAACACGAGGGCCGTCATCTGCCTTCACGCCAGCAACGTCTGCGGGACGCTGCTCCCGATTGAAAAAATCGGCGCGTTCTGCCAGAAAAACCACCTGCGCTTCTTTTTAGACAGCGCGCAGACGGCGGGCGTGTTCCCGATCGACATGCAGACCTGCCAGATTGACGCTGTGGCCTTCACCGGCCACAAGGGGCTTCTCGGCCCGCAGGGCACGGGCGGCATCGTCATGCAGGAAAGCCTTGCCGAAAAGCTCACCCCGCTTATCGCGGGCGGCACAGGGAGCCTCAGCCACACGGAGCGGATGCCGGATTTTCTTCCCGACCGCTTTGAGGCCGGGACGATGAACCTTCCGGGGCTTGCCGGGCTTCATGCGGCGCTGGGCTTTCTGGAAGAAAGGGGCCTGGAGCAGATCCGCGCGCATGAGCTTTCGCTCACCAAACGGTTTTTGGCGCTTCTTGCGCCCATGCAGGAAGACGGGCGCATTCGCCTCGTTGGCCTTCCGGGTGTTGAGGGGCGCACGGGCGTTGTTTCCATCCAGACGCCAAAGCATGAGCTTTCCAGCCTCGCGGCGGCGCTTGACGCGCGCTATGGCATCGCCACGCGCGTGGGGCTTCACTGCGCGCCATCTGCGCACCAGACGCTTGGCACGTTCCCAACCGGGACGCTTCGCTTCTCCTTCGGCTGCTTTAACACGGAGGAGGACGTTTTCCTTGCCGCGCAGGCGCTGGACAGACTTACAAAGGAGCAGACGTATGGACTTTAAACAGCTTCGCTCCTTTGTCGCCGTGGCCGACTGCGGCAGCTTCACGCAGGCCGCCAGCATGCTCTATGCCTCTCAGCCCACCGTCAGCGCCCACATCCGCCAGCTTGAGGAGGAGCTTCATGCGCGCCTTTTCCTGCGCACGACCAAAAGCCTCTCCATCACCCCGCGCGGGCGCGAGCTCTATGCGTATGCGGCGCAGATCCTCTCGCTTCAGGATCGTCTGCTTTCCACCTGGGTACAGGATGAGGCGGCAATTCGCCTCGGCGCGTCCACCATTCCTGCGTCCTGCATTCTGCCGGAGGTGCTCCCGGCCTTCCGCGCCCAGCACCCGGAGGCCGTCTTTTCCATCGGGCAGTCCAACAGCGCGGGCGTTCTGGCCGGTCTTCGCGCCGGGCGCTTTGAGCTGGGGCTTACGGGCATGGAGGAGCGTGAGGGAGAGCTTGTCTTCTCGCCCTTTTTCTCTGACCGGATGGCGCTTTTGCTGCCCAATACGCCGCATTACCGCGCGCTTCTGGCCGCGAACACGCCCCCTGCCGAAATTCTTCGCACCGAGCCGCTTCTTCTGCGCGCCGCCGGAAGCGGAAGCCGCAAATGCGTCGACGCTTATTTTAAAGAGGTGGGGCTTGCGCCCGCACAGCTTCACATCGCGGCGCTTCTGGACGATCAGCTGAGCATTCTGCGCCTCGTCTCGGCCGGGCTTGGCGTGAGCATTCTATCCGGCAAGGCCGCGCAGGAGGCCTGCGCACAGGGCGCGGTTCTTGCGCATCCGCTCTGCGCCGCCAGCGCCGCGCGCAGGCTTTATCTCGTCTGGCGCAAGGCCGACGCGCCGCGCGCGCAGACGCTTGCCTTTGTCGAATTTCTCCGCAATTTCTACGCGCAGCGCAAAGGCGAATAACGGGCCGCAAGCGTAAGCTTTGGCGGCAAGCTCCTTTTCAAAAACGCAGAAAGCATTTTGACACGCTTACGCGGGAATTACCGGATGGTAATTCCCGCGTTTTTGGAAAGCTCTTTCTTTATCGGTTTCGGTAGAGGAAGGTGACGATCTGCGCTCTTGTGCAGACGGCCTCCGGGCTGAAGGTTGTCTCGCCCGTGCCGTTTGTAAGGCCAAGTGCAACAGCCCAGTTGACCGCGTCCTCGCAGTAAGCGCCTGTTTTCACGTCCGTGAAGCCGAAGCTCTCATGTGCATCGTAGCACCTTGCGGCTCTGTGCAGGAAGGTTACGATCTGGCCGCGTGTACAGGGCGCGTCGGGACTGAAATGGGTCTCGTCTGTGCCGGAGGTAATGCCGTTGGCCACTGCCCAGAGAACAGCCTTGTAGAAGTAGTCATTTGCGTCAACATCCTCAAACGGGTTCTCTGCCACAGTTTCCGGGCAGCCCGCCGCGCGCCACAGCATGGTCACAGCCTGCGCGCGGGTACAGGCAAGCTCCGGGGAGAAGCGCGCCTGATCTGTGCCGCTCACGATACCGCGCGCCTGCGCCCACTGCGCGGCGCTGGCATAGTACGAACCGGCGGGGACATCCGTAAAGGCCGGCGTGCTCTGCTCCAGCGCATGCAGCGCGCCCGCGCCCAGCATCGAGCCAAGCATGTCGGGCAAGCC
>CAZXIW010000034.1:7231-19336 GCA_964640905.1 uncultured Oscillospiraceae bacterium | reverse complement strand
GCTTTGCGCCATGCGCGCCTGCCAGGTCGAAATCCACGAAAGCGCAAAATAAAAACCAGACCGCAACGCAGTCTGGCCAGTTTGTCGGCAAGCTCCAAAGGAGCTTGCCGACAAAGTTTTTTGCATCCGTGGGATACCGTTTAAAGTGTCTGCGTTCTTGCCAGCTGGCGGTTTTTATAGGCCGCCTCGCCCGTGACCTCGCGCAGAACATGAATCTCCGGCGGCAGCTGCACCTGCGCGTCCTGCCCGCCCGGCGCGGCGCGCATAATTGCCCGCTCGGCGCTGAAGGGATAGATGTCGATCTCAAAGCGGCTGCCTCCGCGCGTAAAGCGGTACTTCGTCTTGTGGACTGCATGCAGCGCCGTATCCGCCTCCATGAGATACTGCACATATTCCTTGCCCGTAATGGGCTTTTCCGTCTCCCAGGTCTCGCTCCCGGCGTAGCGCTTTTCGGTGTAAAAATAGAGATACCCCTCGCCGTCGCGCTGCTGGCGGATGCGGCGGACAACATTGGGCTGCGTCTGGACAAGATAGGTCTGCATCATGTCAAACGCGGCAGCGTCGAAGCGCTCTGTGAGCATTGCTGCATCCGGCATTTCGATCAGATACCTGCGCCAGCTTTCATGCGGAGGCTGCATGCCAAGGCACTCATAAATCGCGCGGATGCCCCGGCGGAGCTTATCCTCAAAGTCGACCGAGTTGTCGATCACCTTGAGATTCGGATGCTCCTTCCATGCCCGAAGCGTCAGCTCATCCTTCTCCCGCGCCGTCTCCAGCGGCTCATAGCGCGCCTCATTTCCGAAGTTATATGCAAACTCTGCGCCCCGCGCGCAGGAAACCAGATGCAAAACCGCGTCATAGCCCGCCAGAACCTCCTGCTCCGTCTTTCCGAACTGGGCAAGAATACTCCGGAATTCCTCGTCTGAGATATAGGCTTTATCATCAAAGAGCGCGCGGTCATAGATGATGAGCACCTTTTCCTCCGGCACCATCTCCGCACCCCGAAGCGCAAGGCGCTCTTTATGCAGCTGGTCTGCGATGACGAAATACTGAAAATCCAGCATCGACACGCAATTGCCAAATGGCCGGATGCCAAAGCCGGAGATCAGGTCTGTCGCCGTCTCCGGAATGGTGATGACCTTCCAGCCGTCATCCTGCTTGAACTCCTTGAGAATGCGGCTGATGAGCGTTGTCTTGCCGGCGGCCGGGCCGCCGGTCAGAACGATTCTTGTAATGCGCTTTGCCATAGTGCCGTCTCCTTTCGGTGGGTTACCCACATTGTACCATTTTTTGCGAAAATTGCAAGGCTGCGCCGCCCTTATTCCTCAAACTGGCTGTTATACAGCTTTGCATAAAAGCCGCCGCGCGCAAGCAGCGCCTCATGCCGCCCCTGCTCGATCACATGCCCGTCCTTCATGACGAGGATCACATCCGCCTCGCGGATGGTAGACAGGCGGTGGGCAACAATGAAGCTCGTCCTGCCCTGCATCATCCGCGCAAAGGCATTTTGAATTTTCAGCTCGGTTCTCGTGTCGATGGAGCTGGTCGCCTCATCGAGAATCAGCATCGGCGGCAGGCAGAGCATTACGCGCGCAATGCACAGAAGCTGCCGCTGTCCCTGCGAAAGAAGCCCGCCGCCGTCGGTGATAACGGTATCATAGCCTGCGGGAAGGCGGCGGATAAAGCCGTCTGCATGGCAGGCCTTCGCGGCCTCCACGACCTCCTGCATTGTCGCCTCCGGCTTTCCCAGCGCGATATTTTCCCGCACCGTGCCGGTCTTGATCCACGTATCCTGCAAAACCATGCCAAAGCTCTGGCGCAGGCTGTGGCGGGTAAGGTCGGTGATATTCTCGCCGCAGACGCAAATTTCGCCGCCATCTACATCGTAAAAGCGCATGAGAAGGTTGATGAGCGTTGTCTTGCCGCAGCCCGTCGGGCCGACGATCGCAACCCGCTCGCCGGGCTTTACCGTGACATTTAAATCCTCGATCAGCGGCCTGTCCGGCGTATAGCGGAAGCTGACATGCGAAAAAGCCACGCGCCCGTCCGCCCCGCAGAGTGTCTTTGCCTCCGGCGCATCCGGCCTCTGCGGCGCTTCGTCGATCAGCTCAAACACGCGCCCGGCGCAGGCCATTGCGTTTTGAAGCTCTGTCACAACGCCCGAAATGTCGTTAAAGGGCTTTGCGTACTGGCTGGCATAGCTGAGAAACACCGAAAGCCCGCCAATCGTAATTGCACCGGATACCGCCGCCAGCGCGCCGGTCAAGGCCACACAGGCATAGACCATGTTGTTGACAAAGCGCGTCACGGGGTTTGTCAGCGAGGAAAAGAATGTCGCGCGCAGGGTATACTTTTGAAGGCGCTCATTCGTCTCATCGAATGCGGCGATGACCTGCTGCTCATGGGAAAACGCCTGCACGACCCGCTCCCCGTCCAGAACCTCGCCCACCAGCGCCGTCTGCTCGCCAAGCGTCTTTGACTGCATGCGGAACATATCATACGTTCTTGTCGCAATGAACCTTGCCGCAAAAAGAGACAGCGGCGTTAAAATCACCACGACCAGCGTAATGCGCCAGTCCAGACGCAGCATGAAGCCGAGCGTTCCGGCAATGGTCAGAAGTCCTGTAAAAAGCTGTGTAAAGCCAAGCAGCAGCCCGTCTGCAAACTGCTCCGTGTCGGAGATGAGCCTGCTGACCAGCTCACCCGGCGCATGCGCGTCGAGGAACGAGAGCGGAAGCTCCTGCAAGTGCGCAAAGGCCTGCTGGCGCACCGCGCAGCAGGCGCGGAAGGTGATTTTGTTATTCAGCGTATTCATCAGCCACTGCGACACCGCCGTCAGCGCCGCCGTCAGCGCGATCTGCGCGCCGATCTCCGCCAGCGCAGAAAAATTCACCTGCCCCGGCGCAACGATCTCATCGATCGCCCGGCCAACGAGAACCGGCACAAACAGCGTCCCGGCCACACCCGCAAGCGCCAGCAAAAAGCTCAGCGCCACCTGCCACAGCTGCCCCCGCAGCCCGGAGAGCACACGCCGCAATGTTTTCCAGGAGGTTTTCTCTTTCATCTGGCATCCTCCCTTTTAAACTGTGAATCATAGATTTCGCGGTAGACCGCGCACTGCGCAAGAAGCGCCTCATGCGTGCCAAGGCCGGCCGCCTTTCCGTCGTCGAGCACCAGAATCTGGTCTGCAAAGCGGATCGAGGCCGTGCGCTGGGAGATCACGATCAGCGCCGGCTTCCAGCAAAGCGCGCGCAGCGCATGGCGAAGGGCAGCGTCGGTCGCAAAGTCGAGCGCGGACGCACTGTCATCCAGAATCAAAATCTCAGGCTTTCTCACAAGCGCGCGCGCAATGGTCAGTCTCTGGCGCTGGCCGCCGGAGAAATTGCGCCCGCCGGTCTCGACCGGCGCGTCCAATCCTTCCGGCTTTCCCTTAACGACCTCCAGCGCCTGCGCGGCCTCCAGCGCCTGCGCGGCCTCCAGCGCCTGCCAGAGCTCTTCGTCCGTCGCGTTTTCATTGCCCCAGAGAAGATTCTCCCGAATCGTCCCCTTGAACAAAAGCGCCTTCTGCGGCACAAGGCCAAGCTTCCGGCGAAGCGTTTGCAGGGGATACTGCCGCACATCGCAGCCATTTACCAATACCGCGCCCCGGCTCACATCATAAAAACGCGCGATGAGATTGACAAGCGTCGACTTGCCTGCGCCCGTTCCGCCGATCACGCCGAGCGTCTGCCCCCGGCCAAGGCAGAAGGAGATCTCCTGCAAGGCGGGCGCGCCGCCGGTGGGGTAGGTAAAGCTGACATCCCGGAACGCGACTGCGGGCGCAGACGCTTCTTCCTCCGGAGACTTCTGCGGCGCTTCGAGGCTACTTTGCAGCGCCAGCACCGCCGCCACACGCTTTGCTCCCGCCAGCGCCTTTGTCATGCTCAGAATCAGGCTGGCCAGCTTGATGAGCTCCACCAGAATCTGCGACATATAGTTATAAAGCGCCATGACCTGTCCCTGCGTCAGTGCCCCCACGTTCACCTGCCCCGCGCCCACGCGCACAAGCGCGATCACCGCGAGGTTGATCATCACATAGGTCACAGGATTCAAAAGCGCCGAAATTCTGCCGACAAAGCGCTGCGCCGAAACAAGAAGCTCCCCTTTCTCGCGGAAGTCTTCGATCTGCTGCGCTTCCTTTCCAAACGCGCGGATGACCCGCACGCCCGTGAGATTCTCCCTCGCCGCGCCAAGCACGCCGTCAAGCCGCTCCTGCACCCGCCTGTAAAGCGGGATGCAGCTGAACATGATGGCAAAGACCACCACAAAAAGCGCCGGAATCACGACCGCAAACACAAGCGCGCTCTTCGTGTCGATCGTAAAGGCCATCAGCATCGCGCCAAAGACCACAAACGGCGAACGCAGCAAAAGCCGCAGCGCAAGGTTCAGCCCCGTCTGCACCTGGTTCATGTCGCTTGTCATGCGCGTCATGAGCGTGGACGTGCCAAGCGTATCCAGCTCCGCATAGGAAAGGCTCTGCACCTTCCGGAACAGCGCGCCGCGCACGCCGCCTGCAAAGCCGATGGCGGCTCTGGCCGCAAAATACTGCGCCGTTACCGAGCAGGCCAGCCCCAGAAAGCCAAGCCCCACCAGAAGCGCACAGCGCCTGAGAAGATACGCCGTATCGCCCCCGGCAATGCCCACGTCGATCACGTCCGCCACAACCAGCGGCACAAACAGCTCCAAAAGCGCCTCCAGCAGCTTGAACACCGGCCCCAGCACGCTTTGCAGCGTGTATGGCCGGAGGTAAGCACCCAATTGTTTCATCGTAGTTCTCCCATCCTTTTTCTCCCCGCGCGCTAGTCCAGCGCAAACGCGCCGCTCTGCTCAAGCCTCTGCGCGATCACATCGCCGATCGGCGCTTTCATGGTGTTGGCCAGCCCCGCCTCGCGCAGTGCGTCGGTCAGATAATATTCCTCATCCGACATCCGCGCCACTCGCAGATACGCGTCCATCGCCTCGCCCGGCGCGTCGAGCGCGCGCACATAAAGCCCCAGCGCCGCGATGGCCGACACGGCGTAGCTGATGTAGTAAAACGGCTGCTGGAAATTATGGAGCACCCACACCCACGCATATTCATACCCCTCATACAGAGGAAAGCCGTATTCCTCATAAACCGCGCAGAACGTCTCCAGAAGCCCGTCCAGACTCAGCTCGCTCTGCGCATAGACCCGCTGCTGAAATTCATCATACATTGCGCCCATGACCACGCCATAGACAAGATTTTGCAGCACCCACGCGCGCAGCAGCGCCGCGTCCTGCCCGAAAAGGTCGTCATAAAATTGCAGGAACATGACCTCCATTCCCTGCGACTGCAATTCGCTCAGGTCAAAATCCGTCGCGCCGTAAAGGGGGTCTTCCTTATGGTAGAAGGCCGACAGAAAATGGCCAAACTCATGGAAGGTATCGGAATAATCGACATATGTCCCATAGGGGCTGTTAAAGATAAACGGGACATCATAGCTGTAAAGATACGCCGTATATCCCATCTCGACCTTCTCCTCTGAACAGGAAAGATCATAAAGCCCGTTTTGGAGCAGATACTGCGCCGCCCGATCGACCTCCGGGCTCATGCGCGCCGCGCCATAGGCCAGCGCCTGCAAAACGGCCTCCTCCGAGCAGTCCAGCCGCCCGGCCAGCCCGCTTTGCAGAAGCTTCTGTGTAATGGTGTCTGAATATTTTTCCAGAAGCGGTGCAAAGTCCTCCTTCGCTGTCTTCCAGATGCTCTGTGCATCTGTAGGCGTATAGTCGCGCGAATAATACGCGCGGTAGGCATACTCCGCGTAAGAGGGCGTCCCTGCCCGCGCGGCCAGCTCTCTGCGCACCGCCACCAGCTCCAGATACACCTCCGCCAGCTCCTGCTCCGTCGCATCTCCCAGCGCGCACAGCTGCGTATACGTGCGCTCAAGCTTAAGCTCCTGCTCGCCCAGCGCCAGAAGCTCACCCGCGCTCTGCTCGTCATAGGCCTTAAAAAGCTCGATCTGCCAGTCGGAATACTCCTTTCGGAGCATTGCCGCGTTTTCGCTCTGTGCAATGGCGCAAAGCGTCTTCTCGTACAGATCGTTCGCATCATAAAACGCCTGAAGCTGCGCCGCCGCACGCTGTGCGCGGGTCTCGTCCGCCGCGTCGCGGTCGCTCTCCAGCTGGAAAAGCATCGCCGCTGTCTGCATGTCGGTCAGCATCGTCTTTGCCGCGTCGCAGGCTCTGTGAAATGCCTCGCGGCTTTTTGCCTCCGCCGCCTCGCTGAGTTCCTGCGCGCAGGGCGCAAAATCCTCCAGCGTCCGCTCCTGCGCCTGCATGTCCTGATAGGAGATCGTCTCGCGCGCGACCGGCTCAAAATAGCCGCCGCCCGCAAGCGTCTTTTCAGCGCTCTGCGCCGGGGCGGCGATGCTCTGCGCCTTCTGCGCAGGCTGCTTTCCTTCCGGCGCGGAAGCCACCAGCTCCTGCGGCTCCTGCGCCCTCTGCGCGCCGGCGTCCTTCTGACAGCCGCCCAGCATCGTGCAGAGCAGCGCCAGCGCCAGAAGCAGCGCCAGCATCCGTTTTTGTAATTTCATTGTTCTCTCCGCTCCTGCCCTGATAGGCTCTGCCTGCAAAGGCAGACGGCGGGAAGCACGCTTCCCGCCCCGCGCCCTGATTGTCTCATTATAAGTCATTTCCCCGCGTCTGTCTATCTGCCCGTCTGAAAAACTTCAAAGCGCCGCGCGCACAAAAGCGCGGGAGCGAGCCTCCCGCGCCAGAGCTGGCCTGCTTCCGCGCCGCCGCGCCTTATCCCAGCGCGAGCCAGCGCTCACCTTCATCGGCGCACTGCGCCGTATGGTCGACCGCCGCCTCCTGTATGGCAAGGAAAAATGGCGCGGTGGTATCGAGGTTGTCAGAAAAGAGCGGCATGCCGACCAGAAGCGCCGAAAGCGCCTCCGGCGTTCTTCCCAGAATGCGGTTCATAATCTGTGCAAATTCGCCGCGCGTCAGCGCCTGCTCCTTTGCAAACGCATCGCCATGCAGCCCCATAACCCAGCCGTTTCCCGCCGCAAAGCTGATTTCCTGCTGCACCCAGCCCGCCGCAAGCGGCGCAGCGCACAGGTCAGCCTCTTCGCTTTGCCGAAGGCGCTCAAGAATGATTGCAAGCTCCCCGCCCGTTACACCCTGCTCCGGCAAAAAGCGCCCGTCCGGCGCGCCGCGCATCAGCCCCAGCCGCGCCATCTTTTCAATCGCCGCCTCCGCCCAGAAGCCGCTTTCCACATCGCAGAACGCTTCCACCACGTCCTGCGCTGCTTCCGTCTGCTCCGGCAGCAGCCGGCAGAGGCTCTGCGCCAGCTCTGCCCGCGTCAGCGGCTGCTCCGGGCGGATGCTCCCGTCCGGAAAGCCATACAGATAGGCCGCATGATAAGCCTCCTGCGCCGCGCATGTGCCTGCCAAAAGCGCCGCCAGCACTGCCGCCAGAAAAAATTCTCTGATTCCCTGTTTCATCCGTGTCTCCTGCCCTTTCCCGGAAAATCCCGTGTGCTTTGGAGACATTGTCACACATTCGCGCGGAGAAAACAGTCACTTTTCCGCGCCCGCGCCGCTTTTTTTCGCGCCGCCGGAGGCTCATTCCTCCACAAACATTCGAAACGCGCTTGGAAGCGCGACCTCCGCCGCCCGCTGCGCCGCATCCGCCCAGACAAGCCCCGGCGCTTTTCGGCCGCAGACGATGTAATAGCAGCGAAGCTGCCATGTAATATGGGTAAAGACATGCGCCCGCTCGACGCTTTTGATAAGCTCTGTTGGCTCACAGCCAAGCGCCTGCGCATGTGCCAGCGCCTGCGCCGCGTCAAGCTTTCCTTCCACATTCGGAAGCTCCCAGAGCCCCGCCAACAGGCCGGAGCTTTCCCGCCTGCAAACGGCAAGCGCCCCCTCGCAGGTAAGATGGAAAACCGTCTTTTCCTCGGTCTTCCGCGCCTTTTTTTCCGCCTTGACCGGGTAGCTTTTCCATGTCTCATGAAGCCCCGCGCCGCAAAGCGGCAGAAGCGGGCACTGCTGGCACTGCGGCGCGCCGTTTGGCAGGCAGCGCGTTGCGCCAAGCTCCATCAGCCCCTGCGTCAAAGCGCCGCAGCTTCCCCGCACATAAAGTGGCTGCAGGGCCTTTGCATATTCCTTTTTTGTCTTCTGCTCGGTAACCGGCGCGCCGTCTTCCATCACGCGCGATAAAACGCGCAGCACATTGCCGTCCACCGCGGGCGTCGGAAGCTCGAAGCAGATCGAGCCGATCGCCCCCGCCGTGTAATCCCCGATGCCTGGCAGGGCGCGGATGGCTTCAAAGCGCTCCGGAAAGCGGCCTTCATATTCGGCCACAATGATCTGCGCCGCTTTTTGAAGGTTTCGCGCGCGGCTGTAATAGCCAAGCCCCTCCCAGAGCTTATTGAGCCGGTCAGGCTCACACGCGGCTAAAGCCTCGATCGTTGGCAGCGCCTTTAAAAAGCGCTCGTAATAGCCCTTGACCGCCTCGACTCTTGTCTGCTGGAGCATGACCTCGGAAAGCCAGACATGGTACGGCTCTTTGTCCTGCCGCCACAAAAGCGGGCGATGATTTTTTTCATACCACGGCAAAAGCAGCCCCACCAGCTCCTCCGGCAGCTTCCTCATCTCATGCCCTCCCTGTCAAATCATTCAAAATCGTTTTCGGCGCGCCCCGGTCAGAACGGGGCGCGCCGTTTTTCTGCATGGCCTGCTTGCGCTTATGCTTCGTAACCGGGCTTTCCAAGAAGCCTGAACATATTGGTCTTATACGCCTCCACACCGGGCTGGTTGAAGGGGTTGACCCCCGAGATATAGCCCGACACGCCGCAGGCGTACTCAAAGAAGTAGATGAGCGCGCCAACGGCCTCCTCGCTGATCTCCGGCAGACGAAGCTCTGTCACCGGAACGCCGCCCGAAATATGCGCGGCCTTGGTCGCCTGCATGGCCTTTTCGTTGATATAGCTCAGCTCGCGGCCTGCAAGATAGTTAAGTCCGTCCAGATTCTCGGCATCCTCCGGCACGCAGACAGACTCAGCTGCCTTGTCAAAGAAGACGACCGTCTCCTGCAAAAAGCGTCTGCCGTCCTGCATATACTGCCCCATTGAGTGCAGGTCAGGCGTAAGATCGACCGAGGCCGGGAAAATGCCCGTCTGGTCTTTTCCCTCCGACTCGCCGTAAAGCTGCTTCCACCACTCAGCCATAAACCGGAACGCAGGCTCATAGGCCGCCAGAATTTCCACATGCTTGCCGCCGTCAGAAAGCGCCTGGCGGCTCATCGCATACTGCACCGCCGCGCTCTCAAGCCCCTGGGAAAGCGCCTCTTCGCGCTCTTTGGCCGCGCCCTGCATGAGCTTTTCAATGTCGATGCCGCAGACTGCGATGGGAAGAAGGCCAACTGCCGTCAACACAGAATATCTGCCGCCGACATTGTCCGGCACGACAAAGGTCTCATAGCCTTCGTTCGTTGCAAGCGTCTTCAATGCGCCCCTCGCCCGGTCAGTCGTGGCATAGATGCGCTCCTTTGCGCCTTCCTTGCCGTATTTCTTTTCCAGCAGTTCCTTAAAAATGCGGAAGGCGATGGCAGGCTCGGTCGTGGTGCCGGATTTCGAAATCACGTTCACGGAAAAATCCCGGTCGCCGATCATGGCGATGGTCTGCGAAAGTGCGTCGCCTGATATGCCGTTTCCGGCAAAGTAGATGTCCGGCGTTGCCTTCGGCAGCGCGTTGTAGTTCGGGCTTTTCAAAAGCTCAATCACCGCGCGCGCGCCAAGATAGCTGCCGCCGATGCCGATGACAACCAGCGCCTCGGAGTTCGACTGGATCTTCTTTGCCGCCGCCTGAATGCGCGCAAACTCTTCCTTGTCATAATTGACCGGCAGATCGACCCAGCCAATATAGTCGCTGCCTGCGCCCGTGCCGTTTTTCAGCGCGTCGATGGCCGCCTGCGCCTGCTCCTTTTTGTATCCATCCGGTGTAAAGGCCTTTGCGCCGCTCAGATCAAGTTTTACCATGATGTGTCCGTCCTTTCCGTTTTTTATTGTGCGTCCCGGTGCAGCATGGCCGCGCCGATCATACCCGCGTCATTTCCAAGCTCTGCCGGGAGAAGCTTCCCCCGCGTCTTGTAAAAGCATTTTTTTGTCACCAGCTCCCCGAGCGGCGCAAACAAAAACTCGCCCGCGCCGCACACGCCGCCGCCGATGGCCACGACCTCCGGGTCAAGCAGATTGAAGATCGACGCGCAGGCCGAGCTGAGGCTGTCAAGATAGCCTGCAAAGACCCGCTCCGCCGCCGCATCCCCCTGCTTGGCGCAGTCGATGACAAGCTTTGCGTCAATTTTTTCTTCCTCGCCCGCCGAGAGCCTTGCAAGAAGACTCTGGGGATTTTTCCGTGCGGCGCGCTTTCCTTCCCGCGCCAGCGCGGTCGCGGAGCAGTAAGCCTCCGCGCAGCCGTCATTTCCGCATGTGCAGGGCTCGCCGCCGTTGACCAGATAAATATGCCCCAGCTCCACGCCCTGGTTCATGCCGCCGTTAAACATATGCCCACCGAGGATGATGCCCCCGCCAAGCCCTGTTCCAAGTGTGAGAAGCACCGCCGTCCTGCAGCCGCGAAACGCACCTGCGTAAAGCTCGGCCAGCGCCGCGCCGTTTGCGTCGTTTGCAAGATAGACCGGAATATTTTCAAACTGCGCCTGCATGAGCGCTTTGAGCGGCACATCATGATAGCCCAGATTGTGCGCGTCGATGACGCGCTCACCCTTTGTATCCACACTTCCCGGCACGACCACGCCCACGCTCTCAAGCGCCGCGCGCGAAATGCCCTCGCGGCGCAAAAGCTCGTCTGCCGCTGCGGCGATCACCTGCGCGGCCTTCTGCGCCCCTTCGTGCGGAAAGGGGATGCTTTCGCGCTGCACAAGGCGGTAGCTCTCGCCAACCAGCCCGACCTTAATGTTGGTTCCCCCGATATCCACGCCGATCTGATACATGCTATTTCCCCTCCGGCGTCTCGTCTTCATCATGAAGCTCCAGAAGCTTCATGAAGTTTTTGTACAGAATTTTTTCGTTGGCCTCGTCGCCGAGCCCAAGCTCCAGAAATTTTTCCAGCTCCACCTTTGGCGAGCGCATGGGAAAATCCGTGCCGAACAGGAAGCGCTCCGGCCCGAAGCGCTCAAGCATATGCAAGACCGTATCACGCGGAATCATGCCGATCGTGCTTGAGGTATCGTAGAGCACCTGCTCCGGCTGCGGATGAAGATACGACCGCTTCCATGCCCGCCAGCCACCAAAGTGCGCCGCGACGACCTTTAAATCCGGCACCTGCCGGATGAGATTCGTCAGCCGCTCGGGGCTTGAGAAATCATAGCGGTCATCTCCCATGTGGAACAGAACCGGAAGCCCCAGCTGCGCGATCTTGCGGTAGACCGGGATGGCGCTGGGCTCGTCGATGGGGACCTTCTGAAAGTCCGGGTGAATTTTAATGCCCCGGATTCCAAGCGCCACCGCCCGCTCCAGCTCCTCCTCTGCGCCCTCCATGCCGGGGTAGATCGAGCCGAAGGCAATCGCGCCGGGAATATTTTTTGCCGCCTGCGGCAGAAAATCGTTGATGCTTTTGACCTGATGCGCATTTGTTGCCGAATTGCACATGACAAACCGGCTCACGCCCGCCTCGCGCTCCAGCGCGGCCAGATTTTCCGCGCTGGCCACCGGGCAGGCAAAGCCCTTGTCGCCGTAATCGTAAAACTCGGAAATGGACTGCGCTGCCTTTGCTGCGATCTTGTCTGGAAAGGCATGCGCGTGGATATCTGCTACCTTCATATTTTTTCTTTTCAGCCTCCCGCACGGGCGCGTAGCTTCGCGCCCGTCTGATTTTATGGTCTCTGATCCCAGAAAAGCGGCGCTTTTATGGGATTCGGCATCCCGCCGCCTGCCCCCGCAGAGGTGGGGCGGTGTGTCATAAAATGTATCATCACTTGTAATGATTGTACCACGAAATGCCGCGTCTTACAAGTGCGCAGGCTGCAAACGCTGCACAAAAGAGCCTTTCTGCAAAGCGCCCGCGCCCGGCGCTCAAAAA
>CAZXIW010000034.1:0-7131 GCA_964640905.1 uncultured Oscillospiraceae bacterium | reverse complement strand
ACAAAGGCTTCTGGTTTCCCCGCGCCTATCGTTCCTCGCGGAAATAGGCAAGACCCAGCGACTGGGGCGGCTGATCCTCGCGCTTTTTGCGAAGCGAGACGATAATCAGCACGACCAGCGTGACCACGTAAGGCAGCATCTTGTAAAGCTCCTTGATGGCAAGGTTTGTGCCGGTGGGGATGAAGATGTAGAGAATGTAGCAGCCGCCAAAGAGGATGGAGGCCAGCACGCTCACATTCGGACGCCAGATCGTAAAGATGACCAGCGCGATGGCAAGCCAGCCGCGGTCGCCGAAGGCGTTGTTCGACCACACGCCGCAGGCGTAGTCCATAACGTAGTAGAGGCCGCCCAGACCTGCGATCATACTGCCGACGCAGGTCGCAAGGTACTTGTGTCTCGTGACGTTGATACCGGCGGCGTCTGCCGTTGCGGCGCTCTCGCCGACCGCGCGCAGATGAAGACCCGCGCGGGTATGCTTTAAGAAGTAGGAGGCAAGCAGCGCGATGACGATCGCAAGATAGGCCAAAAAGCCATACGACAGGAAAATCTGGCCGAACCAGCCGCAGCTGTCTGCAAAGGGAAGGGATTTGCTGAAATAGGCACTTGTGGCAGACAGGGCGATGGAGGGCACTTCGCTGTTTGAAAGCTTGATGAGCGAGCCGCCAAAGAAGTTGCCAACGCCGACGCCGAACGTGGTCAGCGCAAGGCCGGTAACGTTCTGGTTGGCGCGCAGCGTAACTGTCAGCAGGCAGTACAAAAGCCCCATCAGAAGCGAGCCCGCCAGCGAGCACAAAAACGGAATGCCGATGGCAAGCAGCGCGTTCATTTGCTCGGCAGGCACAGCCTGCTCATAGAAGAACGCACCAATAACGCCGCAGATACCGCCGACATACATGACGCCCGGAATGCCGAGGTTCAGGTTGCCGGACTTTTCGGTGAGGATCTCACCGGTGCTGCCGTAGAGCAGCGGGATACCCTGCATGACCGCACGGGGAAGGAACGAAGCAATATCAAACATCTCTTACGCCTCCTTTTTGCTCTTGCGCAGGCTCACCTTATAGGTGATGAAGAACTCGCTGCCGATGATGAAGAAGAGGATGATGCCGGTCAGAATGTCGGCAAACGAATGGTTCAGGCTGAAGGCGCTGGAAATTTCGCCCGCGCCACGGCTGAGAACCACAAGCAGAAGACTTGTAAAGACCATGACAATGGGGTTGAACTTGGCAAGCCAGGAGACCATGACCGCCGTAAAGCCGCGCCCGCCAACAATGGTGGTCGTCAGCGTATGGTCTGTACCGGCTGTCAGCAGAAGACCCATCAGACCACAGACCGCGCCGGAGAGCACCATCGTGCGGATGATCACGCGCTCGACCTTGATGCCCGCGTAGCTTGCGGTGCGCTGGCTCTCGCCGACAACGGCGATCTCATAGCCGTGCTTGCTGTAGGTGAGGTAGACATACATCAGCATCGTGATGACGGCCACGACCAGAATGGTCAGCAGATACTGCTTGCCCGCGATAACGGGAAGCCATCCGGCCTCAGAGTTCTGGTTGATGATGCCGATCTTGCCCGCGCCCTTCGGAACTTCCCAGATGATGATGAAGAACGCGGCAAGCTGCGTTGCGATATAGTTCATCATGAGCGTGAAGAGCGTCTCATTGGTGTTCCATCTGGCCTTGAAAAATGCAGGCAGGAAGCCCCAGAGCGCGCCCGCCGCAATGGCGGCCACAAGCATAACGGGGATAAGCGCAAGATTGGGGAGCTTGTCGCCGAGGGTAATCATACACGCCGCCGTTGCAAGGCAGCCGATCAGAACCTGCCCCTCTGCGCCAATATTCCAGAAGCGCATTTTAAACGCAGGCGTTACTGCAAGCGAGATGCCGAGCAGAACCGCAAGGTTCTGGAAGGTGACCCACGTCTTGCGCGCCGTTCCGAATGCGCCGTGGAAAATCGTGCCGTAAATGCTGATGGGGTTTTCGCCGGTCAGAAGCATTGTGACCAGCGCGCAGACGATCAGCGCAAGAATGATCGCGCCGCCGCGAATCAGAACCGCCATATACCAGGGCAGCGCGTCGCGCTTGGCGATATGGAATAAAGACTGCTTATGCATGCTCCCTGCCTCCTCTCACAAGCGTCATGAGACTGCCGATCTGGCGCTTGTCGGTTGTTCTTGCGTCGACCTCACCGGAAACCTGGCCGGCGCACAGAACCACGATCCGGTCGCAAAGCTCCAGCAGCACGTCAAGGTCTTCTCCGACATAAACCACGGCCACGCCGCGCATTTTCTGCTCTGTGAGCAGATTGTAGATGGTATAGGAGGTATTGATGTCCAGACCGCGCACTGCGTAGGCCGTCATCAAAACGGCGGGCGACTGCGCGATCTCGCGGCCAACAAGCACCTTCTGCACGTTGCCGCCGGACATGCGGCGCACAGGGAAGTTGGTGCTGGGCGTCACGACGCCAAGCTCATTCCAGATGCGGTTTGCAAGCGCCTCCGGGTCTTTGCGGTTGAGGAAGATGCTTGAGCCCTTGCGCCAGGAGCGAAGCATCATGTTGCCCGTCATGCCCATCGAGCCGACCAGACCCATGCCGAGCCGGTCTTCGGGAACAAAGGACATGGCAATGCCGTTTTTGCGGATGTTCATGGGATCAAGCCCAACGAGCTCCTTGGGCTGGTCTGCGCCGGGGGCATAGTATTTGACTGAGCCCTCTGCCACAGGGTAAAGCCCCGCGATTGCCTCAAGAAGCTCACGCTGGCCGCTGCCGGCGATGCCGGCGATGCCGAGCACCTCGCCCGCGTTAATTGTAAAGCTCACATGGTCAAGCCGCTTGACGCCAAGCTCGTCGTAGGCCGTAAGGTCCTTGATCTCCAGACGCTTTTGCACGTTGACGGGGATGGGCCGGTCGATGTTCAGCGCCACCGCGTGGCCGACCATCATATCGGTCAGCGACTGCTGGTCGGCGTCTTTGGTCAGAACGTCGCCGATGTATTCGCCCTTGCGAAGCACGGCCACACGGTCTGATACGTCGAGCACCTCATGGAGCTTGTGGGTAATGATGATGAGTGACTTGCCGTCGGCCTTCATGTTGCGCATGATCTGGAACAGCTTATCCGTCTCCTGCGGGGTAAGGACGGCCGTCGGCTCGTCGAGAATCAGGATGTCTGCGCCACGGTAAAGAACCTTTACGATCTCAACGGTCTGCTTCTGCGAGACCGACATATCGTAGATCTTCTGCTCCGGGTCAATATCAAAGCCATATTTTTCGCAGATCTCGCGCACCTTTCTGGTGGCTTCCGTAAGGTTGAGCCGCCCCGGCTCGTCGAGACCCAGGACGATGTTCTCCGTCGCCGTAAAGATGTCGACCAGCTTGAAATGCTGGTGGATCATGCCGATGCCATATGCAAACGCATCCTTCGGAGAAGCGATGGTCACAGGCTGGCCATGGATATAGATTTGCCCCTCGTCGGGGAAATAGATGCCGGAGAGCATATTCATGAGCGTCGTTTTGCCGCTGCCGTTTTCACCGAGCAAAGACAGGATCTCGCCCTCGTGCAGTTCCAGGTTGACGGCGCTGTTCGCCACAACCTTGCCAAACCGCTTTGTAATATTCTCCATCTTGACTGCGCATTCAGATCCCAAGGCGGTCACCCTTTCTTCCTGGGAGGAAAAGCATCTCCCAATTTTTAATTAGTACAGGGGTATTTTATCATAGTGCTTGAAAAATGTAAATAATCTGACCAAAATTTTTTTAAGACGCTCAAAAAAATTGTTATATTCGCTGTAGAAAAGATTTTTTCGGCAGTCCGCTCTTTTCCATACTGCGCAAAAAGAAAAAGCCGCCCAGATGCCTCTTTTCGCTCTGTTTACAGCACAAAACCCCGCCCGCAGGTCTGCGGGCAGGGCTTTTACGCTTCATACCGGGTCTTAGCTCTTGGCCTTGGAGGCCGCGCGCATCCGCGCCGAATGGTCGAGAATGCGCTTGCGCATACGAAGGCTCTTCGGCGTGACCTCCAGCAGCTCGTCGTCTGCCAGATACTCAAGGCTCTGCTCCAGAGACAGAACCTTCGGCGGGGCAAGGCGGATGGCCTCATCCGAGCCTGCCGCGCGCATGTTGGTCAGCTGCTTTTTCTTGCAGACGTTGACGGACATATCCTCGTTGCGGTTGCACTGGCCAACGATCATACCGGCGTAGACCTCTGTACCGGGCGCAATGAAGAGCACACCGCGATCCTGCACGTTGCCAAGACCATAGGCGCAGGCCTCGCCCGTCTCAAAGGCGACCAGCGAACCGACCAGTCTTCTTTCGATCTCGCCCTTGACCGGCGCGTAGCTTTCAAGCGTCGAGGCCATGATGCCCTCGCCGCGCGTATCGGTCAAAAATTCGTTGCGGTAGCCAAAGAGGCCTCTCGTCGGGACAAGGAACTCCAGACGCATGCGGCTTCCGATCGGCGTCATGGAGACAAGCTCGCCCTTGCGCTGGGCCATCTTGTCGATGACAGAGCCGACCGAATTTTCCGGAACGTCTGCTACCATCCGCTCGATCGGCTCGCAGAGCTTGCCGTCGATCTCTTTATTGAGAACGTGCGGCGTGGAGACCTGGAACTCATAGCCCTCGCGGCGCATGGTCTCGATGAGGATGGACAGGTGCATTTCGCCGCGGCCTGCGACGTTAAAGGCGTCTGTGCCGACCTCGGTCACATGCAGCGACACGTCCTTTAAGAGCTCACGCTGCAAACGGTCGCGCAGATTGCGGGACGTCACATACTTTCCCTCGCGGCCTGCGAAGGGGGAGTCGTTGATGGAGAAGGTCATTTCCATCGTGGGGTCAGAGATCTTCACGAAGGGAAGCGGCTCAAGCGCGTCTGCCACGCAGAGCGTTCTGCCGATGGTAATGTCCGAAATGCCGGAGAAGGCGACGATCTCGCCCGCGCTGGCCTCTGTGATGGGGCTGCGGCCAAGGCCGGTATACTCATACAGCGAGACGATCTTCTGCTTTTCCTTGATGGAGGGGTCATGGTAGTCGCAGACGATGACCTCCTGATTCTGCCGAACCGTGCCGCGCTCGATGCGGCCAATGCCAATTCTGCCGACGAACTCATTGTAGTCGATGGACGAAACCAGAAGCTGCAAGCTGCCCTCGCGCTCGCCCCTGGGCGGGTCGATGTAGTTGATGATTGTCTCAAAGAGCGGCGTCAGATCTGTGCCCTCCTCGTCCGGCCCATAGGACGCAATGCCGCGTCTGGCCGAGCAGAAAAGCGTCGGCGATTCAAACTGCTCTTCGGTCGCGTTGAGGTCGAGCAGCAGCTCAAGCACCTCGTCGATGACCTCATGCACACGCGCGTCCGGGCGGTCGATCTTATTGACAACGACAATGACCTTATGCCCAAGCTCCAGCGCCTTTTGCAGCACGAAGCGCGTCTGTGGCATCGGGCCTTCAGCGGCGTCGACCAGCAGCAGAACGCCGTCTACCATCTTCAAAATACGCTCGACCTCACCGGAAAAATCCGCGTGGCCCGGCGTATCGACGATATTGATCTTATAATCTTTATAGTGTACAGCGGTGTTTTTCGCAAGAATCGTAATGCCGCGCTCGCGCTCAAGATCGCCCGAGTCCATGACTCTGTCTGCCACGACCTGATTTTCGCGGTAAACGCCGCCCTGCTTTAACATCTGATCGACCATGGTCGTCTTGCCGTGGTCAACGTGCGCGATGATCGCAATATTCCGAAGCTTGTCCTGCGTCATATTCTGCGCCCCTTTCTTTGCATCTGAAAATAATCTCACAACCACGTATTCTAACACAGCCGCTTTCTAATTACAAGCTTCCACCGCGCGATTTTCCGTCTGAATCCGGTATTTTTTTGCATTTCCCGTGGAATTCTCCGCTCCCCCGGCGCACCCCCGGCTGCCCGCGCGCATAAAATGGGCAGAAGGAGGGATGATATGAACCAAATTGACTGCAAACAGGCGCAAAGAGTCTGGAGTCGCGTCATGGCCGCGCAGACCGGCGGGGCATCCGAGGCCGCTGCACCCGCCGCGCCGCAGACGCAGACACTTCTCACAGCGCAGGAGGTTTTATCCTGCATGCAGGCAGAGCTTTCCGACGCGGCTACATACCGCGCACTTTCCGCGCGCATGAAGGGCGCGGGGAAGCGCTGCATGCAGCAGCTTTCGCGCGAGGAATGCCGGCATGCCAAAAAGCTTGGCGCGATCTACTTTCTGCTGACCGGGAAAAAGGCCTGCCCTGCGCAGGCGAAAGCGCCCTGCATCACCTGCAACGCCGAAACGCTCCGCAAGCAGTATCAGGCAGAGCTTGCCGCCCGCGACGGCTACGAGCAGCTGGCCGCGCGCGCAGGCTCGCGCGCCTGCACACTGCGTGCGCTTGCGCTTGACGAGTGCCGCCACGCGCAGCAGATCTACAGCCTTTTACAGACCTGCCTGTAAGACTTTGCTGCAAATCAGCCGAGGCCGGAGCATACATGCTCCGGCCTCAGCCTGTTTCGGCGCTTTTGCGCCCGCTCAGCTTTCCATCTGCCGCCCCAGAAATCCGGCCACTGTCTGCACCAGCTTCTGCTCGGCATCTCCCAGCGGCGCGTCGGCTTCTTCCAGAAGCAGCATCACGCACCCCATCAGATCTCCCTCAGATAAAATCGGCGCGCAGACGCCAAGATAATACCGCTCGGAGTGCTCGGTCGGATGCAGCCTGGCCTGGCCGGGCTGATAGCGGTAGATTTTTCTCGACTGCATCAGCTGCTCCAGCTCCTGTGAGCAGCGCTTTTCCATCAGCTCGCGCCGCTGCACACCGTAGGCCGCGATCATCGCGTCTCGGTCGCAGACGGCTGCAATGTGGCCGGTATTTTTCCCGATGGACTCGCAGATCTGCGCGGCAAAATCCGTCAGGTCTCCCATCGGGGAATATTTTTTAAAAATGACCTCGCCGTCCTTTTCCGTGTAAATCTCCAACGGGTCGCCGTCACTGATAACATGGACATCGAAAACCTTATCCAATTTGTTCTTAGAACGCTGGATTATGCGGGTATTCAAGCTATTTTCGATGCCAAAATTAAAATTTGTGGCTTCCTCCAGCGTTCCGCACCGGAGAAGAGCGTCAATATCTCGCTGCAGCTTG
>CAZXIW010000033.1:0-19921 GCA_964640905.1 uncultured Oscillospiraceae bacterium | reverse complement strand
CAGCTCCGGATTTACCTGCCAGGCGCGCGAGACGGCAGTGCGGACATTGCGCTCAATGGCCGTCCAGTTGCAGTGAAAATGCGCCGCGACCTCCATGTAAATTTCCTTTGTGATCGCCGTCAGGCGATTTTCGTCCTGCACGGCCAGAAAAATTGCATAAGTCATGTGTGCGAAGCCCTTGTAGCAGCGGGTGATGCCAAAGCAGCGCAGCATGCTCTGAATCTCGTCCACGGGAAAATTCCTCCTGAATGTAGTGCTTCAGGAGCATCATACCGCGAAAACAGAGAAAAAGCACTTCCGCGCTGTTATTTGGTGAATTTCGCTGTAATCCGATAGCTTTCGACACTTTCTTTCACACTTTACTGTGTATGAGCATTTTGCCAAGAAAACACACTGGAAACCCGGAACAGGGCAAAACAATCTTACTTCGGACATGACTTATCAGGAATGGGGCAGGTAGAAAAAAAGAAATGTTAACTTATAAATTGCATAAAACTGCGGACAATTTGATTTTTTATCATTATTATCCTGATGGAAATGGCACAACCGGCATTGTTTCCATAGACAAAGTCACAGGCAAGACCGAGGTTGTAACACTCTCTAAAGATGACTTTGGAAATAGATATGCTTTTAGGCTAATGAAATGTCTGCGAGCAATTTTTTACGCTAAAGATTACAGGGAAAATGGCACAATTGTGTGGCATTGAATGTACAGATTACAGACAACTTAAAGAGGTTCTTGCCGCAATGGAAGAAGCGGCGCTGCGGGCGCTGGAAAAATGCGGGCTGAGCGCAATGTCCGCACTGCCGTCTCGCGCGCCTGGCAGGTAAATCCGGAGCTGCTGCGCGCCGTGGCGGGGTATCCGCTGGACGCCGCGCCAACGGCCTCGGAGTTTATCGAAATGCTGGCAAGCTACATACAAGGCCTGCACAAAGGGAGGCTGGAGGCTTTGCCGGAATTTACCGACGAGGCAGTGTAAGGCGCCAGCGCTGCGCCCTTCTTTGGAGACTAAAGCCCGGTTCGCGCTTCGCGCGAACCGGGCTGAGACTGTCAAAAAATGATCCAACAGGCTGCCGGGACAGAGCCGCAGGGGAAGAGTGAAGGGGGCAAAGAGCCCCCCTTCGCGTTCAATCAAACAAGTTTTCAAACTTTTTTATAGTTTGAAAACTTCCGCAGCGGGGCGAACAGTATTTTCGCCCCGCTGCGGCCGGTTCGCGCGAAGCGCGAACCGGGCTTTTTGCTGATTACCTCATCCTTGCAAAATATACGTGCCCTATGCATCGATGGTGGACACGCCCATTGTCGTTTCCTCCAGAACATCCAGCAGAACCTTTACCGTATCCAGACTTGTCAGCATCGTAATGCCGTTTTCAATGGCGCAGCGGCGAATCTGCGCGCCGTCTTCATAGTGTACGCCAGACAAAATCGCACGGGTGTTGATGACGTAGCTGACGTATCCGGCGCGGATGGATTCGAGAATTTCCTCGCTGCCCTCGCTGAGCTTTTTGCGGACTCTGGTGCGGATGCCGTGCTCCTTTAAAAATTGTGCGGTCATGGTGGTCGCTTCAATGTTGAAGCCCATCTCGTAGAAGCGGCGCACAAGCGGCAGCGCCTCCTGCTTATCCTCGTCGGCCAGCGTCACAATCACCGTTCCGTAGTTGAGCATGTGGATGCCGGAGGCCACAAACGCCTTGTACATCGCGCGGTGGAGCTTTTTGTCGTAACCAATGGCCTCACCGGTGGATTTCATCTCCGGCGAAAGATAGGCGTCCATGCCGCGCAGCTTGGAGAAGGAGAAGGCGGGCGCTTTGACATAGTAGCGCTCCTTTTCCCGGGGATAGAGCTCGCGGATTCCCTGCTGCTCCAGACTGACGCCGAGGTTGACCAGCGTCGCAATGTCGGCCAGAGAATAGCCCGTGGCCTTGGAGAGAAACGGCACCGTGCGCGACGAGCGCGGATTGACCTCAATGATGTATACATCCTCCTTCTCATCCACGATGAACTGGATATTAAACAGGCCGATGATGCCAATGCCAAGCCCAAGCCTTCTGGTGTAGTCCAGAATCGTCTGCTTGACCTTGTCTGAAATGCTGAAGGAGGGGTAGGCGCTGATCGAGTCGCCGGAGTGAACGCCGGTACGCTCCACAAGCTCCATAATGCCGGGCACAAACACAGCCTTGCCGTCGCAGATGGCGTCGACCTCGACCTCCTTGCCGCGGATGTACTGGTCAACCAGCACAGGCTTATCCACGTCAATCTCGACTGCGGTTTTCAGATATTCCCGCAGCGCCGCTTCCTTGGCAACGATCTGCATCGCGCGCCCGCCCAGAACAAAGCTTGGGCGAACCAGAACCGGATAGCCGATCTGCGCGGCGGCCTTTACGCCGTCTTCAATGTTGGTGACCGCCTGCCCTCTTGGCTGCGGAATGTTCAGCTCCAGCAGCAGCTTTTCAAAGGCGTCGCGGTTTTCAGCCCGCTCAATGGCGGCGCAGTCTGTGCCGATGATCCTGACGCCCCGCTCCATCAGCGGCTGCGCCAGATTGATGGCCGTCTGGCCGCCCAGCGTGGCGATCACGCCCTCCGGCTTTTCAAGCTGGATCACATTCATGACATCCTCTACCGTGAGCGGCTCAAAATAGAGCTTGTCGGAGCAGGTGTAATCGGTCGAGACGGTCTCCGGATTGTTGTTGATGATGATGGCCTCATAGCCTGCGGCCTTGATGGTCTGCACGGCATGGACGGTCGAATAGTCAAACTCCACGCCCTGTCCGATTCGGATAGGGCCGCTGCCCAGGACAATGACCTTTTTCTTATCCGAGACCAGCGATTCATTTTCCTCCTCATAGGCAGAGTAGAAATAAGGAATGTAGCTCTCAAATTCCGAGGCGCAGGTATCGATCATCTTATAGACCGGCCGGATTCCGGCGCGCTGCCGCTGCTCATAGACCGCAAGCTCCGTGCAGCCCCACTGGCGGGCAATTTCCCGGTCGGAAAAGCCCATGCGCTTGGCAAGACAGAGCGCTTTGTGATCACCGGGCTGCGCCTTCAGCTGGCGCTCCATCCGGACGATATTCTGAAGCTTCCGCAAAAACAGCGCGTCGATCTGCGTCGCTGCCGCGATGGGCTCGACCGGCGTGTCCCGCCGCAGAAGCTCCGCGATGGCATAGATGCGGTCGTCTGTTCCAAGGCGGCTGTAGTCCAGAAGATCTTTGTCAGACTGACTCTCGAATTTTTCCATATAGAGATGCCACACGCCAATTTCCAGCGAGCGGATGGCCTTGAGCAGACTTTCCTCGATCGTGCGCCCGATGCTCATCACCTCGCCGGTGGCCTTCATCTGCGTTCCGAGCGTATTGTTGGCGTCGGTAAACTTATCGAAGGGGAAGCGCGGCATTTTTGTGACCACATAGTCCAGCGTCGGCTCAAAGGAGGCCGGGGTGTTGGCAATCGGGATCTCGTCGAGCGTCATGCCGACGGCGATTTTTGCGCTGACTCTGGCGATGGGATAGCCGCTGGCCTTGCTGGCCAGCGCAGAAGAGCGCGAGACGCGGGGATTGACTTCGATGAGATAGTACTGGAAGCTGTTGGGGTCGAGCGCAAACTGCACATTGCAGCCGCCTTCGATTTTCAGCGCCCGGATAATTCGCAGGGCGCTGCTTCGCAGCATGTGGTATTCCTTATTGGTCAGTGTCTGCGAGGGGCAGACGACGATGCTGTCGCCGGTGTGGATACCAACCGGGTCAATGTTTTCCATATTACAGATGGTAATGGCGGTATCGTTGGCATCGCGCATGACCTCGTATTCGATTTCCTTAAAGCCCTTGATGGATTTTTCCACCAGAACCTGATGAACCGGCGAAAGCACAAGCGCGTTTTTCAGCAGCTCCTGACATTCGGCCTCGTTGTATGCAAAGCCGCCGCCCGTGCCGCCCAGCGTAAAGGCCGGGCGCAGAACCACCGGATAGCCGATCTGCGCCGCGATTTCCAGCCCCTGCTCCACAGAGCCTGCAATATCCGACGGCAGCACCGGCTCGCCCAGCGTCTGGCAGAGCTCCTTGAACTTTTCGCGGTCCTCGGCCTGCGCAATGCTGGCGCTCTTTGTGCCAAGAAGCTCCGTGCGGCATTCGCGCAGAACGCCCCGCTGCTCCAGCTGCACGGCAAGATTCAGCCCCGTCTGCCCGCCGATGCTGGGCAAAATTGCGTCGGGGCGCTCATAGCGGATGATCTTTGCAATGTATTCCAGCGTCAGAGGCTCCATATACACCTTGTCTGCGATGGAGGTATCGGTCATGATGGTGGCGGGGTTGGAGTTGCAGAGAACGACCTCATACCCCTCCTCCTTCAGCGCCAGACAGGCCTGCGTACCGGCGTAGTCAAACTCCGCCGCCTGGCCGATCACGATTGGGCCGGAGCCAATGACCAGAATTTTTTTGATGTCCGTTCTCTTAGGCATGGCAGCTTTCCTCCTCCATCAGCTTGATAAACCGGTCAAACAAATATCCGCTGTCCTGCGGCCCGGGGGCGCTTTCGGGGTGGTACTGAACGCTGAATACCCGGTCGGCTTTGCATTCCATGCCCTCTATGGTGTTGTCCAGAAGATTGATGTGTGTGCATTGCAGCGGCGTTTTTTCCAGACTGGCAGCATCCACGGCGTAGGAATGGTTCTGCGAGGTGATTTCGATTTTCCCGGTCGTCAGGTCTCTGACCGGGTGATTTCCGCCCCGGTGGCCAAATTTCAGCTTGTAGGTCTGCGCGCCATAGGCCAGCGCGATGAGCTGATGCCCCAGGCAGATACCAAACATGGGATATTTTCCGCGCAGCGCGCGCAGTGTTTCGATTACCGGCAGCACGTCGGCGGGGTCGCCAGGGCCGTTTGAAATAAAGATGCCGTCCGGCGAAAGCGCGGCAATCTCCGCCGCAGAGGTATTCCACGGCAAAACCGTCACATCGCAGCCTCTGGCGTTGAGTGAGCGGACAATATTCATTTTCATGCCGCAGTCGATGGCGGCAACATGGAAGCGGCGCACAGGCGCGCCTGCGTGCCAGCTTTCTCTGCTGCTCACGCGGGAGACTGCGTCGCGCGGAAGCCCGGTGTCTCTGAGCCGCTGCAGGCCATCCTCCAGCGGGGTCTGCGCGGCAGTGATGAGACATTTGCGGCTGCCCTTATCCCGGATGGAACGGGTAAGCTTTCGCGTATCAATGCCGGAAATACCGGCGATCTGATACTGGCACATCACCTCGGCAAGCGTTTTCTCGCTTCTGAAATTAGAGGGCGCATCATTATATTCCCGAACGATCAGCGCGCCGATGCTCGGTGTCTTTGTTTCATAATCGTCTGCCGCCATACCGTAGTTTCCGATCAGCGGATAGGTCATCACCACGGCCTGATCGGTATAGGAGGGGTCGGAAAGGATCTCCTGATACCCCACCATGGAGGTATTGAAGACAATTTCCAGCACCTTCTCTCCGGTATCGCCGAAGGCGAAGCCATAGTATTCCTCGCCGTCCTCCAGAATGATCTTTCTGTTATAGCTCATGTCCATCCTTGCTGCTCCTCCTGTGCTGCTGCAATCCAAGCGTTAAAAACGGGCTGTCTGATCTGGATAGCGCCTGCGCCCGGGGCTGATTCTGCCATGCGCCATCGCGCAGAACGCACGTGCCGACCGCCTCGCAAGCGCCAGCGGCGGTCATGCTTATCCATTATTTTGTATTATACTGTGCCTGCTTTTATTTTGTCAATTCCGCAGCCGGGCTTTTCCCGGCGCGGCCTGCAATTTTGTCAAACATGTTGCGCCGGGCGCTGTTTTTCGGGCGCAGAGCAAGCAAATTGACGCAATGCGCAGACCTGGCAGCTGGCGCGCCCCTGCAGCTTTTTCTGCAGGGACGGCCTGAGCGCGGCGCTGGGCTGCACGGCTTTTCCATTTTCATTTATTTTTTAACAGCGATAAACAGAAAAAACAGGTGCAAAACCGGGCGCAGTCCTGTATAATAGCAGAAAACACAAGCAAGGGGCAAATACAATGCGAATTGTCATCAAGGTCGGCACATCGACGCTGGCCTACCAGACCGGCAGACTCAACATCCAGCGCATGGAGCGGCTGTGCAAGGTTTTAAGCGATCTGAAAAACGCGGGGCACGAGATCATTCTCGTCTCCTCCGGCGCAATCGGCATGGGCGTCGGCAAGCTCGGGCTTCCGGGGCGGCCTGCTGATATGCCCGGCAAGCAGGCGGCCGCTGCCGTTGGGCAGTGTGAGCTGATGTATTTTTATGACAAGCTCTTTACGGAGTATAACCACGTGGTAGCCCAGCTTCTCATCACCGCGCCAGACCTTCAGCGGACGGGCAGCCGCAGTGAAAATTTCCACAACACGCTCGAGCGCCTGCTCTCGCTTGGTGCGCTGCCGGTCATCAACGAAAACGATACTGTCTCAACGGAAGAGATCGTCATCGGCGACAATGACACGCTCTCGGCAGATGTCGCGGCCACGACCGGGGCAGACCTTCTCGTGCTTCTTTCAGACATCGACGGCCTCTATGACTCCGACCCCCATAAAAACCCGGCAGCCAAGCTTATCGATACCGTCGAAACGCTCGACGAGCGCATCTACGCTCTGGCCGGCGGCGAGGGCTCGAGTCTTGGCACGGGCGGAATGGTAACAAAGCTCCGCGCGGCAAAGATCGCGACAGAGGCAGGCTGCGAGATGGTCATTGCCAACGGCAAGACGCCGGAGGTGCTCTATGACATTTTGGAGGGCAAGCGGATCGGAACAAGATTTTTGCGAAAGGATGGGCAGAAATGACAACACAGGAGATTTTGAGAAAAACGAAGGCCGCCTGGCCTGCGCTGCGCGCGGCAGAGGCTTCGGATAAGAACCGTCTGCTTTTGTGCATGGCAGACGCGCTGGAGGCGCAGACGGAAGACATCCTTGCGCAAAGCGAGCTGGATTTGCAGGATGCGCAGACGCACATCTCCTCCGTCATGCTCGACCGCCTGCGCCTGGATGCTTCGCGCATCCGCGCCATGGCCGCGGGCATCCGCGAAGCCGCCGCCCTTCCTGACCATACGGGGCGCATTCTTGCCGAGATCACGCGGCCAAATGGGCTTAAAATCTACAAAAAGCAGGTTCCTCTGGGGCTTGTCGCAATTATCTATGAAAGCCGCCCCAATGTTACCTCAGACGCGGCGGCGCTCTGTCTCAAAAGTGGCAACGTCTGCATGCTCCGCCCGGGAAAAGAGGCCTTCCGCTCGGCAAGGGCCATCGTCAAAGCCCTCAAATCCGGCATTGAAAAAGCCGGCTTTTCCCCGGAGGTTCTCAACATGGTCGAAGACGCCTCCCGCCAGAGCGCAAACGATATCATGACGGCCTCCGGCCTTGTTGACCTTCTCATTCCGCGCGGCGGCAAGGGGCTCATCCGCGCGTGTGTGGAAAATGCAAGCGTCCCCTGCATCGAAACAGGAACGGGCATCTGCCATGTGTATGTCGACCGGGAAGCAGACTTTCAAAAGGCCGTCTCGATCATCGAAAACGCCAAGACAAGCCGCCCCTCGGTCTGCAACGCGGAGGAGGTCTGCCTGGTTCACAAAGATATTGCGGCGGAATTTTTGCCAATGCTGAAGGCAGCGCTCGTTGACGCGCGGCAGGAAAAGGGACTTTCCCCCGTGGAGCTTCGCCTGGACGCACGCGCCCGCGCCATCATCCCCGGCCAGAGCGCCGGAGCGCAGGATTTTGACACGGAATTTCTGGATTACATTCTGGCCGTCGGCGTGGTCGATTCTCTGGACGAGGCAATCGCGCACATTGGCCTGCACTCGACCCATCACTCAGACGCCATCGTGACCGAAAACGAGCAGAGCGCCACGCGCTTTACATCCCTTGTCGACAGCGCCGCCGTCTATGTCAATGCCTCCACCCGCTTTACCGACGGCGGAGAGTTTGGCCTCGGCTGTGAGATGGGCATCTCCACGCAAAAGCTCCACGCCAGAGGCCCGATGGGGCTTGATGAGCTCTGCACCTATCAGTACATCATTCGCGGAAACGGCCAGACGCGCTGAAAAAAGGCCGGATTTCCTCTTGACAAAAAAAGTCTTTCACGTTATAATGCAGAAAACCGTTGAAGAAGAGTGAGTAGATTCCAGTCCGGTTTCTTCAGAGAGCCGCAGATGGTGGGACGCGGTGAAAGCGCTGGGATTGAATGGACTTCTGAGGGCAATCAGAAACGGCCTTTGGCCTTAGTATGTGCGACGGAGTGGGGCGCTCCGTAAAAAAACGTCAGCGTATGATGGTACGCATGAGTGGGCGCAGCTTTTGCGTCAAGCCGGGTGGCACCGCAGGATCATCTCCTGTCCCAGCAATCGTATTGCAGGGACAGGAGTTTTTGTTTTTTCAGGAGGGGTTTTCATGCTTGATACCAGACGATGGCGCTTGCGCCGAAATACAGAAAATTTGATTTGACACACGATTTTTTATCTTAAATTCTGAAAGGTTGGTATATCCCATGAAAAAGATTATTTCTGTTATTCTCACTGTACTCCTTCTCGTCTCCATGCTCGCCGCCTGCGGCGACAAGTCCGAACCCGCCGCCGAAAGCTCCGGCGCAGAAAAAAGCTTTACGATCGGCATCTGCAACTACGTTGACGATGCATCCCTGAACCAGATCGTTGAAAATCTCGAGGCGCGTCTGGCCGCCATCGGCCAGGAGCAGGGCGTCCAGTTCCAGATCGAATACGACAACTGCAACGCCGACGCCAACCTCATGAACCAGATCATCTCCAACTTCCAGGCAGATGGCGCAGACCTCATGGTCGCGGTCGCAACGCCGGTCGCCATGGCCATGCAGGCGGCCACCGAGGATTCCGACACGCCGGTCGTCTTTGCCGCCGTCTCTGACCCCGTTGCATGCGGGCTTGTCGAGAGCCTTGACGCGCCCGGCGCAAACATCACCGGAACATCTGACTATCTCGATACCACGGCCATCATGAATCTCATGCTGGCGCAGAACCCGGCGCTCAAAACTGTCGGCCTTCTTTATGATCTTGGCCAGGACTCCGCCGCAACGCCCATCGCGCACGCCAGAGAATATCTTTCCGCAAAGGGCATTACCGTCATCGAGCGCACCGGCACAAGCGTCGATGAAATCTCGCTTGCCGCGCAGGCGCTGGTCGCCGACGGGGTGCAGGCCGTCTTCACACCGACCGATAACACCGTCATGAAGGCAGAGCTCAGCATCTACGAAACCTTTGCAAATGCTGCCATTCCCCACTACACCGGCGCAGATTCCTTCGCGCTCAACGGCGCGTTCCTTGGCTACGGCGTGGACTATGCAAACCTCGGCGCTGAAACAGCCGGGATGGTTGCAGACATTCTTTTAAACGGCAAAGACCCCGCCCAGACCCCCGTCAAAACCTTTGACAACGGCACGGCCACGATCAACACCGAAATCTGCCAGGCGCTCGGCCTTGACTTTGACGCGCTTTGCGAGGCCTTTGCCCCCTACTGCACAAAGGTTCAGTCCATTGTGACGGCTGAAAGCTTTGACGACGTTCAGCCCTCCTGAGCGCCGGAGCATTTTAAAACCGGAAGGAGCTTTTCATGACACTCGATTCTGTTTTCTCTCTGTTGCAGACGGCGCTGGAGCTGGGCCTGTTCAGCTCACTGACGGTGCTGGCGCTGTTTTTAAGCTACCTGATGCTGAACGTCTGTGACCTTTCCACCGATGGCTGCTTTACCCTCGGCGCGGCGGTCGGCGCGGCGGTCGCGCTGGCCGGGCATCCGTATCTGTCGATTCCCGCCGCGATGCTCTGCGGGATGCTCTCCGGCTTTGTCACGGCGCTGTTGCAGACCAAAATGGGCGTTAACAGCCTGCTTGCGGGCATTATTGTGAACACCGGGCTTTATTCTGTGAACATTGCCGTCATGGGCGGCTCGTCGGTTCTGAACCTCAACAAGACCGACACCGTCTTTACCGGCATGAAGGCGCTTCTGGAGGGGACGGTGCTGGCCGGGCAGTATAAGCTGCTCATCGCCGCGCTTGCGGTCTTGCTTGCGGCGGTGCTTCTTGGCCTGTTTTTAAAAACGCGCCTCGGCCTTGCCATCCGCGCGACCGGCAACAATCCCGACATGGTGCGCTCGTCCTCCATTAACCCCGCCTTTACGACCATCGTCGGTCTCTGCCTTTCAAACGCGCTGACGGCGCTTTCGGGTTGCCTTCTTGCGCAGTCGCAGAAATCGGTCAACATTGACATCGGCTCCGGCATGGTCACCATCGCCCTGGCCTCGCTTCTCATTGGCCATGTGTTTCTTGGCAGACGGAAGCTCCCGGCGCGCATCTTCGGCATGGTGCTTGGCGCGTTTATCTTCCGCCTGGTCTATACCGTCGCGCTTCGCTTTGACATGCCGGCCTTCATGCTCAAGCTCGTCTCGGCCATCGTGGTCATCGCGGCCATTTCCATCCCCTATCTCAAAGAGCAGCTTCCGCTGCTTCGCCGCCGCGCAGCGCACAATGCCGGAAGGAGGACTTTCTGATGCTCCAGCTCAACCACATCTCCAAAACCTTTAACCCCGGCACCCAGGACGCAAAGCTCGCTCTGAACGACGTGTGCCTGCATGCCGCGCCCGGCGACTTCATCTCGATCATCGGCGCAAACGGCGCGGGAAAGTCCACGCTTTTCGGCGCAATTGCCGGGAGCTTCATGACAGACTCCGGCGAAATTCTGTTAGACGGCGCAGATGTGACCCTTGCGCCGGAGTATCAGCGCTCGCGGCAAATCGGAAGACTCTTTCAAGACCCCATGCGCGGCAGCGCGCCGGGCATGACGATCGAAGAAAATCTTGCCCTCGCCGCCGGCAAGGGCGGCTGGCTGCACCGGCTGACAAAGCAGGAAAAAAAGCAGCTGCGCGAGCGCGCGGCGATGCTTGACATGGGGCTTGAAGACCGCATGAGCCAGCCCGTCGGCCTTCTCTCCGGCGGCCAGCGGCAGGCGCTGACACTTATGATGGCGACCTACAATCCACCAAAGCTTCTGCTTCTTGACGAGCACACGGCGGCCCTGGACCCCGGCACGGCAGAAAAGGTTCTCGCGCTTACAACAAAGATCGTCAAAGAAAACAAGCTCACCTGCCTTATGATCACGCACAACATGCAGTCTGCGCTCGAGCTTGGAAACCGGACGCTCATGATGGCGCAGGGGAAAATCGTGCTCGACGTTGCAGGCGCAGAGCGCGCAGCGCTCAGCGTGGCAGACCTTCTGGCGCGCTTCCGCGAAATCTCCGGCAAAGAGCTTGCAACCGACCGGATGCTCCTGATTTAAACGCGGCGCTTCTATCAACAAACAGCAAAAACGGGCTCAGGCGAAAATTCGCCTGAGCCCACAGCGTGTCAAAAAAGTATTTTTGCCACGCTGTGGCAGTTTTTCAAACTTCAAAAAAGTTTGAAAAACTGGTTGATTGAACGCGAAAGACGAAGTCCGCAGACAAGTGTCGCACACGAACCGCCGAAGGCGGCTCTTACGTGTGCGACCACCCCTGATGGGTTTCTTTCACACTATCTTCCTTTCCGAAATTTTTACTCTGGCGGTTTTTTGACAGTCTACGGGCTCAGGCGAAAATTCGCCTGAGCCCAATGCGTTCTTTTCATCAGGATTTCTCATGTGCGCGGATAAAGGCCTCGATGCTTTCGATCTGCCGCGTCGTCTCCGAGACGGCGGGCCCGCCGTAGCTTGCGCGCTGTGAGACGCAGGTATCAAGATTCAGCGCCTGATAGACATCCTCTGCAAAGAGCGGCGAAAGCTCCTTCAGCGCAGAAAGCGGAAGCTCCTCAAGCGTCAGATTCTTCTGCGTACAGAGATAGACGAGCTGGCCGGAAATTTTATAGGCGTCGCGGAAGGGCATGCCCTTCTTTGTCAGATAATCGGCGCAGTCCGTTGCGTTCAAAAAGCCCTTGCCCGCTGCCGCGCGCATGTTTTCCGGCAGAACGGTCATGGTGTTTACCATCGCCGTAAAGACGGGGATGCACTGGTTTAGGGTATCGAGCGTATCAAAGACCGGCTCTTTGTCCTCCTGCATGTCCTTGTTATAGGCCAGCGGCAGACTCTTCATGACCGTGAGCAGGCTCATCAAATCGCCATACACTCTTCCCGTCTTGCCGCGCACCAGCTCGGCCACATCCGGGTTTTTCTTCTGCGGCATGATGGATGAACCGGTCGCATACGCGTCATCCAGCTCCACAAAGCGGAACTCCCAGCTGCACCAGGCGATGATCTCCTCGCTGAAGCGGCTCAGGTGCATCATGATGATCGACGCGGCCGAGAGAAATTCCAGCGCATAGTCCCGGTCAGACACGCCGTCAAGCGAATTTGACATCGGCGCATCAAAGCCCAGCGCCTTCGCCGTCTGGAAGCGGTCGATGGGATAGGTCGTCCCGGCCAGTGCGCCCGAGCCAAGCGGGCTCTCGTTCATCCGCACGCGGCAATCCTCCAGCCGTGTCACGTCCCGGCGGAACATGCTGGCATAGGCCATCAGATGCTGCGCAAAGGTGATCGGCTGCGCCCGCTGCAAATGGGTGTAGCCGGGCATGACGGTGGTCTGGTTCTTTCTGGCCTGCGCGCAGAGAACCGCCTCCAGCGCCAGAAGATTTTCGATCACCTCTGAGAGCGCCTCGCGCAGATAGAGCCTGAAATCCAGCGCGACCTGGTCGTTGCGGCTTCTGGCTGTATGCAGGCGCTTTCCGGCGCTTCCGATGCGCTGGGTCAGAAGCGTCTCAATGTTCATGTGGATGTCTTCGTTTTCCGCCGAAAACTCGATCTTTCCGGCCTCGATATCCGCCAGAATCCCGGCAAGACCGGCCTGAATCTGCGCGTTGTCCTCCGGCGTCAGAATTTTGCAGTCGCAGAGCATCTGCGCATGCGCCATCGAGCCTTCAATGTCCTGCCTGTAAAGGCGCTGGTCAAAGGAAATGGAAGCGTTGAAATCGTTGACCAGCTCATCGGTCTGCTTTTGAAAGCGGCCTGCCCAAAGTTTCATAATTTACACCTCAAAAAGAGCAGCCTGCCCGCCCGGGACAGGCTGCTATGCTCTATATTGGTTGGTTTTCGATCGTCCGGGGTTTTTACGTTCTGCCGCAACGAACTTATGGTGGAACAGATCCGCGCAGCTCAGAGCTTTCCGGACTTCTGGAGCGACTGCACCTTGGTGGGCAGACCCCAGATGTTGATGAAGCCTGCGGAAGCAGCCTGGTCAAAGTCACTTTCGCCGAAGGTGACGAGGTTTTCGGAGTAGAGGGAGTTGGGGGAGGTAATGCCGGCGTTGATCATGTTGCCCTTATAGAGCTTGAGCTTGACGGTGCCGGTGCAGTTTTCGTTGGCCTTTTTGGCAAAGGCGGTGAGCGCTTCCTGAAGGGCGGAGTACCATTTGCCGTTGTAGATGAGGTCTGCGTAGTCGACAGCGAGCTTCGACTTCATGTGCGCCGTTTCCTTGTCGAGCGTCAGCATTTCAAGCTGCTCGTGTGCAAAGTAGAGAATCGTGCCGCCCGGAGTCTCATAAATGCCGTGATCCTTCATGCCGATGAGGCGGTTTTCCACGATGTCAAGAATGCCGATGCCGTTTGCGCCGCCGAGCTGGTTGAGCTTGGCAATGATCTGCGAGACCTTCATCTTTTCGCCGTTGACCGCAACGGGAACGCCCGCTTCAAAGCTGACCGAAACCTCGGTGGGAACGTCGGGTGCCTGATAGGGCGAGACACTCATTTCCAGGAACTTTGCCTTGTCCAGATTCGGCTCGTTGGCCGGGTCTTCCAGATCGAGACCCTCATGGCTCAGATGCCAGAGGTTCTTATCCTTCGAGTAGTTGGTCTCTCTGGAGATCTTCAGCGGCACATTGTGCGCCTCGGCGTAGTCGATCTCTTCGTCTCTGGACTTGATGTCCCACTCACGCCACGGGGCAATGATCTTCATGCCGGGCGCAAAATACTGGATGGCAAGCTCGAAACGAACCTGGTCGTTGCCCTTGCCGGTGCAGCCGTGCGCGATGGCGTCTGCGCCCTCGGCCAGCGCGATCTCAGCCAGCTTCTTGCCGATGACCGGTCTTGCAAAGGCCGTGCCGAGCAGATACTTTTCATACTTCGCGCCCATCATGATCGACGGAACGATGATCTCGTCGCACATCTCATCGGTGAGGTCTGCAATAATCAGCTTGCTTGCGCCGGTCTTGAGCGCCTTTTCCTCCAGACCCTCCAGCTCGTCGCCCTGGCCGACGTCGGCCGCGACGGCGATGATCTCCGGGTTATTGTAGTTCTCCTTCAGCCAGGGAATGATGATGGATGTATCCAGGCCGCCCGAGTAGGCGAGAACGATTTTCTTGATGTTTTCCTTTTTCATGATGCTGCCTCCGCGTCTCAAATTTTATGGATAAATATTATCTCTTTTTGCATAAAAATTCAATTCGCACTTTACACAAATCGGCAGCGGCTTTTTTGTGGATATGCATATATTTTCAATAGTTTTGCATATTTTTAGAATAATATACGTTTTTTATCGCCATCATACGCAAAAATATACCGGCAGAAGCTTCTGCCGGTATCTGCTTATCGGATGAAATTTGTCCGCTGGAACGCTTCCTTCTCCGGCATGGGGATGCCAGCTGCGCGCCCGGCCTGCATACAAAGAAGCACGTAGGCCATATTGCGCCCCAGCGCGCGCATGGTCTGAAGCCCCTCCTGGTCCTGCTCCACGTCCTGCGCGTTTGCGCCGTGAACCATATTCCAGTACTGCGAGGAAATGATCGGCATGTGGGAAATACCGGGATATTTTAAAAGCTGCTCATAGGCCGCCGTGTTTCCGCCCCGGCGCGCCGCAACCACAACGGCGGCGGGCTTGAGATAGAAGGTCTCAGCGGGCGCAGAATAAAACACGCGGTCTAAAAAGCACGTCATATTGCCGGACGCCGCCGCATAGTGAACCGGCGAGCCGAAGACAAAGCCGTCGGCTGCTTTGGCCGCCTCCTGAAACTGCGCGACCACACCGCCAAAGACGCAGTGCTCCTGTCTTCCGCAGGCGCGGCAGCCGATGCAGCCGCCGATGGGCTCGTTGCCGATCCAGAAAATCTCCGTCTCAATGCCCGCTTCCGCAATTGTCTTTGCAACCTCGCGCAGCGCGCGGTCGGTGCTTCCGTGCTGATGGGGGCTTCCGTTTACCAGTAATACCTTCATGTCAGGTCTCCCTTCCTGTTTTCTCATATTGTGCCGCGTTTTTGCCCATCTGTCAAGTCAGACAGAAAAACCTGCCGCCTGCGGCGCAGCTTCATAAAATCTTAAGATTTTTCCACATTGTTTCTTAAACACTTTTTCGGTATCATATAAATCGGAAAGAGGAGTGAAGGAAATGTATAACATTCTTGTCTGTGATGATGAAAAGGATATTGTCGCCGCGCTGACCATCTACCTGCAAGCAGAAGGCTACGCGGTCTTCCGCGCGGAAAACGGCCTGCAAGCATTGGAGATTCTGCGCCATGAGCAGATTCATCTGGTGCTGCTTGACATCATGATGCCGGGTCTCGATGGGCTTCACACCATGCAGCGCCTGCGCGAATTTTCAAACGTCCCCGTCATTCTGCTCACGGCAAAGTCCGAAGACAATGACAAAATCCTGGGGCTTACCGTCGGCGCGGATGACTATGTGACAAAGCCCTTTAACCCCATCGAGGTCATGGCGCGCGTGAAGTCCCAGCTCCGGCGCTATCTCCAGTTGGGCGGCGGCACACTTGCGCCAAACGTTTTGCGCATCGGGGGCATTGAGCTTGACGACGAGGCCAAAACCGTCCGCCTGGACGGTGAGCCAGTCAATCTCACCCCCAAGGAATATGATATTCTGCATTTTCTGATGCAGAACCCCGGCAAGGTCTTTCCGCCCAGCGAAATTTACCGCCAGGTCTGGGAGGAGCTTCCGCTGAACGCGGACAATGCCCTTGCCGTCCACATTCGCCACATCCGCGAAAAGATCGAATACAATCCGGCTGAGCCCCGGTACTTAAAGGTTGTCTGGGGCAAGGGCTATAAAATGGAGGCTGAATCACGATGAAAGAGCTACAATCCAGGCTTTGGGCAAAAATTACCGCGCTGCTGCTTTTGAGCGTCTTTGCCGTCATGCTCGCCCTCGGCACGCTTGGCATTCTCGTGCTTCTCAACGATGGCGGCTACAGCGCGCCCGAGAAATTCCTTTCTGCGCGCGCGGCGGGAAATACGTTCTGGAATGATATGCAGGCCGCCGCCGATTATTACACCTGTGTGCTTCGGAAAGAGGCCGGGGAAGATATTACAAACGCCACGCTGGAACACTACGAGAATCTTTTCTCCGAAGAAAACTCCAACTTTTTCTTCACCATCACAGACCCCGACGGCAAGCTTCTTTTTGAAGGGCCGTATCAGAGCGATGACTACCAGTATACCTACACCTCAACCTCGCGCTATCTGAGCTATAACTGGCGCGATGTCACCGAGACGCACGTCGAATTCGCCTCGCAGGAGGCGTTCGAGGCCTATCTTGACGCGCTGGAAGATGAAAACTTTACGATCTATGAGGCAACGCTTGAAACCGCAGACGGCAAGAGAGTCTCCACCTACCGGGACAATTCCTCTGATGTCGAGTACGCCATCGAAGAATCAGACTTTGTTGCCACCGAGGCCGAAGAGCCTGAGGCGGACACGTTCTTCGGGTCGGCAGTCTTTGGCGCAGCTCCGGCCGAAACAGCGGTTGCCGTCGAGGCCGCTTCTGAAGACGACCTTCCTTCCGCCGGGCGCGAAACGAGCCACGGAAACGAAGCCGAACCCCTCTACGGCACGATTTTCTACCAGTGCTTTGACTATGTGCGCGTGAACATCACGGGCTTTATCAAATCAGAGCTCACCGCGCGCGACGGCATTTACGAAGAAGTGTACTTCTTAAACCTTCTGCTTGAAAACCGCTATGTACTCATCGCCGTGGTGGTGGGTCTCTTTATCCTGTGTCTGGCGCTGTTCGTGTTCCTTCTCTGCGCGGCGGGGCACAAAGAGGGCGTCGAGGGGATTTATCTCAACTGGGTGGATAAGCTCCCGCTTGACCTTTACCTCCTTGCGGCGCTTTGTGCCGGCTGCATAATTCTGGCGTTCTTCTTTGAGCTGGTAAGCACCGTCTCGGCCGCGTGGCTGATTCTCCCGTCGCTGCTGCTGATCCTGTTTGTGCTGCTCGTCATGAACGCACTCATGACGTTTGCCGCCCGCGCCAAGGCAGGCACGCTCTGGAAAAACACGATCATCTACCGCGCCTTCGCCCTCTGCATCCGCGCCCTGCGTGCCATCCTCCGCGGCCTTCAGTACATGGCAGGTAATCTTCATCTTTACTGGCAGGCGGGGCTTTTGTGGTGCGCGATCTGCGCGGCGCAGTTTTTGGGACTCATTCTCTTTGCAAACGACGGCGCGGCGGCTCTTTTGTGGTTTTTTATCAAGCTGCCTGAGACGGTTCTTCTGATTTTCGTTGTTATCGCCCTGCAAAAGCTCAAAGCCGGCGGCGAGGCGCTGGCCGCCGGTGATCTGGAGTCTAAGGTTGATCTTTCGCGCATGTATGGCGTGCTTCGCCGCCACGGCGAAAATCTCAACTCCATCGCCGAGGGCATGCAGAAGGCTGTGCAGCAGAAGATGAAGTCTGAGCGCTTCCGCACCGATCTCATCACCAACGTCTCGCACGACATTAAAACGCCCCTGACGTCTATCGTGAACTACGTCGATCTACTCAAAAAGGAAGACATCCAGTCCGAAAAGGCCAAAGAATATCTCGCCGTTCTCGACCGGCAGTCGGCACGGCTCAAGAAGCTCACCGAAGACCTTGTGGAAGCCTCCAAAGCCTCCAGCGGCGTAATTCCGGTTCACTTTGAGGCCGTTGATGTCAACGTTCTTCTCTCGCAGGTCTCCGCCGAATATCAGGGGCGGCTGGAGCTTGGGCGGCTTGAGAGCGTCATCAAGCTCTCGGCCGAGCAGCCGCAGATTCTGGCGGACGGAAAGCTTCTCTGGCGCGTGTTTGATAATCTTCTCAGCAACATCTGCAAATACGCCATGCCCGGCACGCGCGTGTATTTTACAAGCGAGGTCGAGGGCGGGATGGTGACAATCAGCTTTAAAAACATCTCCAACTATCCGCTGGACATTACCGCCGACGAGCTTATGGAGCGCTTTGTGCGCGGCGACGGCTCGCGCTCGACAGAAGGAAGCGGCCTTGGCCTGTCAATCGCGCAGAGTCTGACGGGGCTTCAAAAGGGCACGTTCGCGCTCGTCGTTGACGGCGACCTCTTTAAGGCAAATATCTGCTTCCCGCTCCTGAAAATCTGAATTAAAGCCCACGCCTCTTATTCCTTGCAGAAAAGACACAGGTGCGTTTCTTTTGCAGTCGGCAGCCCTCCGGAAAAGATTTTCCGGAGGGCTGTCTGTTTTCTAAACTTTCAGTTGACAAAGCGGCATTTTGTTGCTATTATAAACACATGCTTAGAAAATAAACTTTCGTCCGGTGGTGATCGCATGACAGAACGTGAAGCGGAAATTTTCCGCATCATCCAGCAAAACCCCTCCATCTCGCAAAATGAGCTTGCGGCAAAGCTGAATCTGGCGCGAAGCTCGGTTGCGGTCCACATTGCAAACCTTCAAAAGAAGGGCTACATTCTTGGCAAGGGCTACATCATCAATGAAGACGCCTATGTGCTCGGCGTGGGCGCGGCCAATGTCGATATCCATGGCCGGTCAAAAAAGCCCATCGTCATGCGCGACTCCAATCCCGGCCGCATGAACACCTCCGCCGGCGGCGTGACAAGAAACGTGTGCGAAAATCTCGCGCGCCTTGGCGCAAGCGTCAAGCTTATCTCCGCCGTTGGCACGGATGTCTACGCCGACCAGATTCGCCGCGAGTGCCAGTCCGCCGGGATCGACATCTCCCACTTCTACGTGGCCGACGGCAAAGCCTCCTCCACCTATATGTCCATGATCGACGAGAGCGGCGACATGTTCGTGGCGCTGTCTGACATGACCGTTTTGCAGGAGCTGCCGCTGAGCTATTTGAATTCCAGGCAGAGTCTGATTCGCGGCGCGCAGCTTGTGACGTGCGACCCCAGCCTTTCCGAGGAGCTGATCGTGCTGCTGCTCGATTTGTGCGAGGGCGGCCCGGCGGTCTACGCAGACCCCGTCTCCACCGCCTACGCCCGCAAGCTTGCGCCGCATGTTGGCCGCTTCCATACCATCAAGCCCAATATCATGGAGCTTGAGATTCTGGCCGGGCAGAAGATCGAAGATGAGCTTTCGCTCTACAATGCCTGCGAGACCGTTTTGAACAAGGGTCTTCAGCGCATCTTTGTCAGCCTTGGAAGCAGGGGCTGCCTCTACATGGACCAGCAGGGGCGCATGCTCCGCCGCCAGCTCCGCCCCTTCGAGCACATGGTAAACGCCACCGGCGCGGGCGACGCCTTTACCGCCGCCATGATCTACGCCACCTTGCAGGAGCTTCCCATCGAGCACATCATTGACCTTGCCATGGCCGCCGGGATCGCCGCCATCGGCCACGAGAAAACCATCAATCCCCAGATGAGCGTTTCGCTTCTGGAATCTATTTTAAAGGAGTATCAACAATGAGTCTGCATGATTATTTGTCCGTTTCCCCGGAAATCGCCGAGGCTGTTGCCGCCGGAAAGCCCGTTGTCGCCCTGGAGTCTACCATTCTCAGCCACGGCATGCCCTATCCTGAGAACGTCGAGTTTGCCCATAAGGTTGAAGCCATCGTCCGCGAGGAGGGCGCAATCCCCGCAACGACCGCCATCATCGGCGGCAAGCTGAAGGTCGGCCTGACGGCAGAGGAGCTGCTTGTCATGTGCAAGGCCGAAAACGTCGGCAAGGTCAGCCGCCGCGACGTCGCGACCT
>CAZXIW010000032.1:0-19936 GCA_964640905.1 uncultured Oscillospiraceae bacterium | reverse complement strand
CTCTCATCCTGAAAAGGAGTAAGGCTCGTCGTAGACTATGACGTTGATAGGTCAGAGGTGGAAGCACAGCAATGTGTGTAGCTGACTGATACTAATAAGCCGAGGGCTTGTCCTACAGTTTTCGTAGCAGGCTCTAATTGCAGAAGCCTCTCTTAAAGCATGATTCTAAGTGGTGTTCGGTTTTCAGGGTATGTCCTATAGTTGGTGTTGATTGGGGTGAGGGTCCACCTGTTCCCATACCGAACACAGAAGTTAAGCTCACTTCCGCCGACAATACTTGCCGGGTGACTGGCCGGGAAGATAGGTAATGCCAACACAAAAGATCAGCGAAAGCTGATCTTTTGATTTATCCATTGGTGCTGATTGGGATGAGGGTCCACCTGTTCCCATACCGAACACAGAAGTTAAGCTCACCTCCGCCGACGATACTTGCCGGGTGACTGGCCGGGAAAATAGGTAGTGCCAATGTAAAGCGCCGTCTGTCATTTGACAGACGGCGCTTTTTCATCCTTGTGCAGCATCAAGCTTTAAGACATCCGGGCGGGCATAATGGCCGCACACGTCAAATTCCATGCGGCTGGCCGGGACGGCCTGCATGTCTAGCTCCGCATAGATGATGGCCTCGCGATCCCAGACGATTTCCGACACCAAATGGCCGTAGGGGTCGATCACACAGCTGCCGCCCCGGCAGACAAGCTCCGGCAGGCGCGCAATTTCCTCTGCGCCGCTTTTGGTCGCGGGATAGTCGGCGCGGCGGAAGAAGAGGTCGGCGTTAATAAAATAGCAATGGCCTTCGATGGCAATATGACGGATGGTATGCTGCCACTCCGGGTTGTCGTTTGTGTTCGGGGAAATGTAGATGCTGATGCCCTTTTCGTAGAGCGCTGTGCGCGCTAGAGGCATGTAGCTCTCCCAGCAGATCAGGCTGCCAATGCTTCCCCACGGCGTTTGCATGCTCGGAAAATAATCCTGATTCCCGTCGCCCCAGACCAGCCGCTCTGCGCCGGTCGGCTTGAGCTTACGGTGGTTCAGGCATTCGCCGGTGGGCGAAATGAGCATATTTGCATTATAAAGCGTCGCGGTTTTCTCATCACGCTCTGAGTAGCCGAAGCTGAGATAGACGCCAAGCTGCATGACCGCGCGCCGCAGCGCCTGCATTTCCTCGCCGCTGGCAAGAATGGAATTGTCGTAATACTGCTTCCAATCCTCGCGGCCGCTGGCGCTTCGGCTGCCAACGGTGTAGCCGAAGGTCATGCCATAGGGGTAGCCCGGCAAAAACAGCTCCGGAAAGACGATCAGCTCCGCGCCGTTTTTCGCGGCCTCTTCGAGCAGAGAAAGCGCCTTTTGAAGTCCAGCTGCCTTGTCAAACATGACAGGTGTGGCCTGGATAATAGCCAGATGACAGGTTGATTGAAGCTCCTTCATTGTTCCTCCTGCGCTACGCGCTGTATCCGTTGGGATTATTTTTCTGCCAGTTCCATGCATCACGGCACATTGCCGTAAGGTCACGCGCGGCCTTCCAGCCCAAAAGCCGCTCGGCCTTTGCGGGGTCTGCGTAGACAGCTGCAAGGTCGCCCGCGCGGCGCGCGCCGATGACATAGGGGACGGAAACCTGATTGACGCGTGCAAAGGTCTGGACAAGCTCCAGAACGCTGACGCCGCGCCCTGTTCCAAGGTTGATGGCCTCGCAGCCGGTGTGCGCTGCGGCGTAACGGATCGCGGCCAGATGACCCTCAGCCAGGTCCATGACGTGAATATAGTCGCGGACGCCGGTGCCGTCCGGCGTGTCGTAGGTGTTACCGTAGATTGTGAGCTGCGGGAGCTTTCCGGCGGCGACCTGCGTGATGTAGGGCATCAGGTTGTTTGGAATGCCGCTTGGGTTTTCGCCAATGAGGCCGGATTCGTGCGCGCCGATGGGATTAAAATAGCGAAGCAGCACCACGCGAAGCGCCGGGTCTGCGTTGGCGGCGTCCTTTAAAATCTGCTCGATCATGTACTTTGTCCAGCCATAGGGATTTGAGCAGCGGCCGGTTTCAAGCGCTTCGGTCAGGGGCGCGGACTGGTCGCCATACACGGTTGCGGAGGAGGAGAAGACGAATTCGTGGCAGTCAAACTCCTGCATGACCTCCAGAACGGAAAGTGCAGAGTCAAGATTGGTTCGATAATAACGGAGTGGAAGCTGAACCGACTCGCCCACAGCCTTCAGCCCGGCAAAGTGAATGACGCCGGTAATGTGGTGCGCGCGGAAAATGCTGCGCAGCGCAAGACGGCTGCTTACATCAACGGCGTAAAGCGGCGGGCGCTTGCCGGTGATGGCTTCGATGCGATCGAGAACCTGCGGCGCGCTGTTTGAAAAGCTGTCTGCCAGCACAACGTCCATCCCGGCGTTTAAGCAGGCAACGGCGGTGTGCGAGCCAATGTAGCCTGTGCCGCCGGTCAGTAAAATTGCCATTGCAAGAGCCTCCTGTGTTGTTCTTTTTTGCAGTATATCATGCGGTGGGAAAAAGTGCAAGCGCGGCGGCGCGGTGCGCTGCGCGCCGCTGGCAGAAATAAGGGCGATTTTCTGCCAAGGAGCCGGGAAAAGACAAAATCCCTCTTCCCAATATGGCAAAAATCCGGTATAATAATCAGTACCCCACAAAACAGAAGGGATGGCAATATGGCAAAGCTGTACTTTAAATATGGCGCGATGGGCTCAAGCAAAACGGCAACTGCGCTCATCACCAAATATAACTACGAAGAGCGCGGGATGAAGGTCTGGCTCATGAAGCCAGCCGCCGACAACCGCGACGGGCAGTTTACCCTGAAATCCCGCATTGGTCTGGCGGCGCAATGCGAGGCAATTTCTGCGCAGGCGGATATCCGGGCGCTTTACCGCGCGCGCGAGCGTGTCGATGTTATCATCGTTGACGAGTGCCAGTTTATGACGATGGCGCAGATCGACCAGCTCCGTGAACTTGTTGACCGGGAGAATCTGCCGGTGCTCTGCTTTGGTCTGCGGACGGATTTCCAGACAAAGCTTTTCCCCGGCAGCAGGCGGCTTTTTGAGCTGGCCGATTCGATCACCGAGATCAAGACCATCTGCGACTGCGGCCGAAAGGCAACGACCAACGCCAGAATCGACCCGGAGGGATATGTTGTAACAGAGGGCGATCAGGTGTTTCTCGGCGGCAATGACAGCTATATTGCAATGTGCCACAAATGCTATCAGGACTATATTTTAGCGCATAGAAAGGTGGAGCTTCTGCATGGAAGTGAAAGAAATCTTAGCGAAGGCTGACCACACGCTGCTCAGCCAGACGGCAACCTGGGATGACATCCGCGCCATCTGCGACGATGGTCTAACCTATCAGACGGCCTCGGTCTGCATTCCGCCGAGCTTTGTCAGGCAGGCAAAGGAATATGCCGGAGACAGGCTTGCCATCTGCACAGTCATCGGCTTTCCAAACGGCTACGCCACAACAAAGACAAAATGCTTTGAAGCGGCGGATGCGGTAGAAAACGGCGCAGATGAAATTGACATGGTTATTAACCTCGGCTGGGTAAAAGAGCAGAAGTGGGACGCACTTCTGGACGAGATCAAAGCCGTAAAGGCGGCCTGCGGCGGAAAGCTTCTGAAGGTCATCATTGAGACCTGTCTTTTAACGGATGAAGAGAAAATCAGAATGTGCAGAATTGTATCCGATTCCGGTGCAGACTTTATCAAAACCTCGACCGGCTTTTCAACTGCCGGCGCGACCTTCCATGACGTGGAGCTTTTTGCCGCGCATGTTGCGCCCGGCGTGAAGATCAAGGCGGCGGGCGGCATTTCGTCGCTGGCCGATGCCGAGCGCTTTATCGAGCTTGGCGCAGCAAGACTTGGCACAAGCCGCATTGTCAAGCTGGTCAAGGCAAACGGGCAGCTGTAAAACGGCGCACTACGAAATTTAGCAAATGCAGCTGTAAGACAGATTACGGAGCGATAGAAAAGGAGAGACGATCATGGCAAATTATCCGACCCCTCACATTAACGCCAAGCCCGGCGACTTTGGGCAGACGGTTCTGATGCCCGGCGACCCGCTGCGCGCAAAATATATTGCGGAAAACTTCCTGGAAAACCCGGTTCTGGTCAACAATGTCCGCGGCGTTCAGGGCTACACCGGAACGTATCAGGGAACAAAGGTCTCCGTTATGGCCTCCGGCATGGGCATGCCGTCGATCGGCATTTACTCATGGGAGCTGTATACGGTCTTTGGCGTGGAGAACATCATGCGCATTGGCTCGACCGGTGCGTTGCAGGATAACATCAAGCTGCGCGACATCGTGATTGGCCAGGGCGCCTGCACCGACTCCAACTGGGGTGCGCAGTATCATCTGGCTGGAACGTTTGCGCCGATTGCAGACTATCATATGCTGGAGACCTGCGTCGAGACGGCAAAGGAAATGGGCGTTCCCTACCATGTCGGCAACATCCTTTCCTCCGACCGCTTCTATGGCGACGACGGCGATATGCCTGAGGGCTGGCAGGCCAACTATGGCTGGCAGAAGATGGGCGTCCTGGCGGTGGAGATGGAGGCTGCGGCGCTTTATATGAATGCGGCACGGGCGGGCAAGCGCGCGCTTGCCATCTGCACGGTCTCTGACCATATTCTGCATCATGAGGCGACCACAGCCGAAGAGCGGCAGAACGGCTTTACGCAGATGATGGAGCTTGCACTGCGGACGGCTGTGAAGCTCGAAAAATAAGTGCAAACGTGCCGCGCCCTGCGCGGCACGTTTTGACGGAAGGAAGGGAGTAAACCATGAAACGGGTATTTTTAATTGTGCTCGATTCCTGCGGCATCGGCTTTGAGCCGGATGCAGACAAATTTGGAGACGTTGGCGCGGATACGCTGCGCTCGTGCGCAGGCTCGGCGGAATTTCAGATGGATAACCTCATCTCAATGGGGCTTGGAAGCTTAGACGGCGTGGACTATCTTCCAAAGTGCGAAGCGCCCAAGGCCGCGCTTGCAAGATTGCAGGAGCGCTCGATGGGCAAGGACACGACCATCGGCCATTGGGAGATTTCCGGCATTGTGTCGGAAAAGCCCCTGCCGACCTACCCAAACGGCTTTCCGCAGGCGCTGCTGGAGGAATTTTCGCGCCAGACGGGAAGAGGCGTTCTTTGTAATCTTCCCTATTCCGGCACGGATGTGATTCGCGACTATGGGCGTGAGCATGTGGAAACCGGCAAGCTGATCGTCTACACCTCCGCCGACTCTGTCTTCCAGATCGCGGCGCACGAGGACATCGTCCCGCCCGAGACGCTTTATGAATACTGCCGCATCGCAAGAGCGCTTCTTGTGGGCGAGCACGGCGTGGGAAGAGTCATCGCAAGACCCTTTACAGGCTCGTGGCCGTACACCAGAACGCCCCGGCGGCATGATTTTTCGCTTGAGCCGCCGAAGAAAACGGTGCTGGACGCCATCGTCGAAGCGGGCAAGGACATGATCGCTGTCGGCAAGATCCACGACATTTTCGTCGGCCGCGGCATGACGGAGTTTACCTACACGAGCGGGAACGCCGACGGCCTTGCAAAGACGCTTGCCTATGCAGACAAAGATTTCACGGGTCTTTGCTTTGTGAACCTCGTGGACTTTGATATGCTCTATGGCCACCGCCGGAACATTGACGGCTACGCCGCAGCGCTGCATGCGTTTGACGCCTGGCTGCCCGGATTTTTAGAGAAGCTCGGCGAAGATGATCTTCTTATCATCACTGCCGACCACGGCTGCGACCCCGGCTACACAAAGCACACCGACCACACGCGCGAGTACATTCCCATGATCGCGCTTGGAAAGCGCGTCAAGCCCGTAAACCTTGGCACGCGCCTTGGCTTCTGCGACATTGCCGCGACCGTTGCCGAGCTTCTGGATGTTTCCTATGAAACGCCCGGCGTGAGCTTTGCAAGGCAGATCGTATCGGAGGTGCGGGATGAAGCCTGAAATGCTGGTTGCGCTGGCGCTGGAGGCAATGACGCATGCCTACGCGCCCTACTCCGGCTACAAGGTCGGCGCGGCGCTTTTGTGCAGCGACGGAAGCGTCTATTGCGGCGCGAACATTGAAAACGCGGCCTTCGGCCCGTCTAACTGCGCAGAGCGCACGGCGATGTTTACCGCCGTGTTTGAAGGCCACCGGGATTTTACTGCCATCGCCGTAGTCGGCGGGAAGGACGGAAACGCAGTGGACTTCTTCCCGCCCTGCGGCGTCTGCCGGCAGGTGATGCAGGAATTCTGCGGCCCGGATTTTCTTATCCACATGGGAAAGGGCGACGGCAGCTATCAGACCGTTCGCCTGGATGCGCTTCTTCCCTATGGCTTCAGCGCCGCCACGCATATGAAAAACGGATAAACCCACAATCTGCGCCGCTTTGCGGCGCGGATTTTTGTGCGGCAAGTACAGGGGAAAAATGCGAAAATTCCTTGATTTTAGCGCCTGAGTGTGTCATAATAAACCAGCGGCATTTGGCCGCGAGAAACAATTCAAAATTGGAGGAACGAACAATGAAGAAGATCCTTGCTCTGCTTCTGGCAGTTGTCATGGTTCTGGGTCTTGTTGCCTGCGCATCGAATGCGGAAAAGCCCGCCGAAGCAGCAACCACCGAAACCACCGAAACAGCTGCAACCGAAGAAACCAAAACCGAAGAACCCGCCGAAGAGACGGCTGCCCCCGCTGAAGAGGCGGCAGCACCTGCTGAGGAAGCAGCTGCTGCTACCATCACGAAGGTTGCCCTCGTGACCGATGTCGGCACGATCGATGATGAATCCTTCAACCAGGCGACCTGGCAGGGCGTCAAGGCTTACTGCGAGGCCAACGGCATCGAGTACACCTACTATCAGCCCACCGAGGACTCCACCGACGCGCGCTGCATCTCCATCGACCAGGCCATCAAGGAAGGCGCAAATGTTGTGGTTCTTCCCGGCTATCTGTTTGGCGCTTCCATCGTCCGCGAGCAGGAAAAGTATTCTGACGTCTACTTCATCGCCGTTGACGTTGGCGCTGGCGATCTGACCGAGGACTATACAACTTACTACGAGCCGGCAGCAAACGTTGTCTGCGCAACCTTCGCCGAGGAGCAGGCCGGTTATCTCGCTGGCTACGCTGTCGTGATGGACGGCTACACCAAGCTCGGCTTCCTGGGCGGCATGGCTGTTCCCGCCGTTATCCGCTATGGCTACGGCTTCCTGCAGGGCGCGCGCGACGCAGCGGCTGAGCTGGGCGTCGAGGTCGAATGCAACTACACCTATGGCGGCCAGTTCTATGGCGACGCCACCATCACCGCAAAGATGGAAGGCTGGTATGCAGGCGGCACGGAGATCGTCTTTGCCTGCGGCGGCGGTATCTATACCTCCGCAGTTGAGGCTGCAAACCTGCATGGTGCAAAGGTCGTCGGCGTTGACGTCGACCAGAGCTACATCGACGCCTGCATCGTCACCTCCGCAATGAAGGGTCTGCAGAACGTGACCGAGACCATCCTTGGCGCGCTCAACAACGGCGAATGGAGCAACTACGGCGGCCAGTTCCTGACCTACTCCCTGTCCGGCGGCGACTATGTCGGCATCCCGACGGCAGAGAGCTCCTGGAGATTCAACTCCTTCACGCTTGAGCAGTATGAGGCTGTCCATGCCAAGCTCATGAGCGGCGAGATCGTTGTCGACAACAACTCTGACAACGTCAACCCCGCCATCGAAGGCATCACGGTCAACTACGTCGACTGATAAAAAAGAAAATCGAGAGCCGAAAGGCTCTCGATTTTTGTTGCTTTTTTGTGCGTTTGCATGTACGATAGAGAAAACAGTTCAGGAGGATTTTTTTATGATTGCACTGGCATGTGACCACGGCGCATTTGACCTGAAGCAGGCCATTATGGCGCACCTGACCGCGCGCGGCCTTACCTACCGGGATTTTGGCTGCTTCGACAAAAGCAGCTGTGACTACCCCGACTTTGCCGCGCCTGCGGCCAGGGCCGTTGCCTCCGGTGAATGTGAAAAGGGGATCGTCGTCTGCACGACCGGTATCGGCGTTTCCATCACCGCCAACAAGGTCAAGGGCGTCCGCTGCGCGCTGCTTTCAGACCTGATGTCTGCCCGCCTGACCCGCGAGCATAACGACACCAACATGATGGCCATCGGCGCAGGCGTGACGGGGGAAAAGCTCGCGCTTGAGCTTGTCGACGCCTGGCTGGATACGCCGTTTTCCGGCGAACCGCGCCACCAGCGGCGCATCGACAAAGTGATGGCGCTGGAAAACGAATAACAAAACAGGGGCTGTTTTAACACAGCCCCTGTTTTTTGCTAAGACGATGTCAAGTGGCAGGAATTGACAAATTTTTCTCTCCGTTATATAATAATCCTGCCCGCAAGGGTCAGAGAGACGAGCAACACGGTAAAATGGCGGTTCGGCAACACCTTCCGAAAGGAGGTGGGAGCTATGCGTATTACCTTACATATCGGTAGCTACACAGTAACTATCATTGTAAAGAAACGCGAAAACCGCCACTCGGCCAAGTGACGGTTTTCTAGATAATATACTTTAGAAAACTTCGTGAGCCGAACCGCTATTAGTTGTTCGTCTCTCTGTTATTATTATAGCGCAGGGTTTGTGTTTGTCAAGTCCCCGCAGGGGGAGCGGCGGGGCAGCAAAGGGCGGAGCAAAGCTGCCCCTGCGCTGAGAGCAGAAAAAGGCGAAGGGAGGACGGCGGAAAGCGGCGGGACACATAGGGCTCGCCCTACACCTTGTCTCTCCCCTTGGGAGAGGTGGCGCGGCCTCTGCCGCGCCGGAGAGGGCTCGGTATCCCCCTCTCAGTCGACTTTGTCGACAGCTCTCCCAGAGGGAGAGCCAAGTGCCGTTCCGCCCTACGGGAATATCTGCGTTTACCGCTGCTTTCGGCAGATTATTTTCTGAGGTCTTCCCCGCGCAGGTATTTTCCGAGCGGCTTTTGCAGCAGCGCCGCGATAGCCATGATGAGCAGCATGCTCAAAAACAGGAAGCTTCCGTTATAAAGCGCCGAGTAGAGCCAGGGCGAGGTCATTGTCATGCCGAAAAATGCTTCGGGCATATACTCTGCCCAGAGTGTCGCGCCCGTCACATAGTGGACAAGAAAGCGCAGGAACGTTCCAAGCAGCGCGCCGAGGAAAAAGCCATGCTTTTTCCGGCAGAAAAGCCCGGAAAAGCCGAGCACGGTGAATGCCAGCAGATAGTCTCCGATGATCGACTGCCAGCCGGCTGTGTACGCAACATCTAAAAACAGCTGCAAAAGACTGTAGCCAAACGACATCAGAAGCCCCGGCCCCAGCCCCCAGCGTACGCAGAACACAAAGACCGGCAGCATCGCCAGCGTGATCGACCCGCCGTTTGGCAGCCTTGCCAGCCGGATGTAGCCCAGCACCTGTGCCAGCGCCAGAAAGATCGCGCCCTCACAAAGACAGCGCAGCTGCATTTTTTTGCTTTTCATACAAAACACCTCATAAAAAAGATACCGCCTACAACCGGATGATGGTGTAGAGCGGCAGATGGTGTAAACGAAGCAGCTTCCTACGCCGGCATTACCCGGATCAGGTTAAAGGGACAAGCGCAATGCGCAATCTCAGCCGGAATTCCAGCGCCCCTGTGTTCGATTGTATGCGATTCGCCTTTATTATACGCAGGCGGGCAGTATCCGTCAAGCCCAATTTTCAGAAAGATGGAAGCCGCAGAGAGATATGCCCGGCGCAGTCTTCTGCGCCGGGCAATTTTTCAGGCTTCGGCAGATTCCTTCCTGCCGTCCGGGTCGGGAAACCAGGTAAACATGCGGGGATTGTTTTCAACCGAGTCGGGGTCGAGCCCCTTTTCTTTGCACCAGCGGAAAAAAGCGTGGTTTAAAAAGGCGTTCAGATTCTGCATGGCGCTGTAGAGGTTGATTTCCTCGTCAGCCACGAACAAAATCGTGTTGATGCCGCCGCGCGTCATGAGGCTGCGCTGGCCGCGAATCTGGCTGTAGCGAAACTCCCGCCTGCCGCCGCGAAGCGTCTTATAAAGAAAGGAATCCTCGCCATAATAAATGCAGACGGAGAAATAGGTAAAGAGCAGAAACGCGCCCATGAGCATCGCGCCTACACAGCAGACCGTGAGCAGCCGGTCGCCCTCCTCCGGCATCCAGAATAAAAGCGCCATCAGCGGAAAAAACAGAAGAAGAATGCCGAAGATGGCGCTCTTTCGCGGCGGGCGTACAACATTTTTGCTCTTTTCCAGTGCGTGCTTCGGAAAAAGCTTCCCCAGCAGCTTATCCACAAGAAAGCACAGCAGAAAAACGAACGCGCAGAAGACGAGAAGGAGCACGTACTGCATTACGCTTCCTCCACGTCAGCGCTCAGAACGTAGTCTACCGGGATGTCAAACTCGTTGGTGTCGAGATGCTCGAACATCTGAAAGCCATAGCACAGCGCAAGTGTTGTGTGGCTCTGGTGGGCGGCAAGGTATTTGTCATAAAAGCCGCCGCCGTAGCCGCAGCGATGCCCCTCCGGGTCAAAGGCGAGGCCGGGCATTAAGACCATCGCGGTCTCATCGTCGGCAACTGGCCCATCTTCCACAGGCTCGGGGATATTGTAAGCACCCGGCGCAACAGCATCGAGATCATCCAGCCAGATAAACTTCATCTCCTCGCCGTAGACCTTCGGCACGGCCACGCGCTTTCCGTCCTTCTGCGCCTGGCGAAGCATGGGCACGGTGCGAACCTCCTGGTTATACGGCAGATAGCCGTAGATGCTCTTTGCGGCCTGATAGGCCGGGTGCGCGCGGAAAAGCGCGGCAAGCTTTTCGCTGCATGCGTCGATCTGCGCGTCGGTCATGGCGCGCTTTTTTGCGCGGATCTGCGCGCGAAGTTCCTTCTTGTCCATCGTCAGCCTCCTGTATTCCCGGCGCAAGCGCCGTGTGATTCTGTCTCTATTTTAGTACACGGCGCGCCATTCGTCAACGACGGAAACAGCTGTATTTTTGCCCCGGCAGGAGCGTCACGCCGCTGTGTGCGGCAAGCTCGGAGACGGTGCAAAATTCATAGCCCTGCGCCTGCATGCGGTCAATAAACGTAAGCGCGCTCTGGACAGACGAATCCTTCAAATCATGCATCAGGATAATATCGCCCGCCCGCGTGTTAGAAAGAAGATAGGGGAGAACGCCGGCGCGTTTCCCCTCGTCCCAGTCGCAGGGGTCGACCGACCATAAGATGACGCAAAACCCCAGCTCCTCTGCCGCCTGCAAAAGCGCCGGAGAATAAAGCCCGCCCGGCGGGCGAAAGAGCGTTGGGCTCAGTCCGCAGCCCTCTGTGATCTGTGCTCTGCAATCAAGAAGGTCTGACAGCGCCTCGTCTTTTGTCATGTTTTGCATATAGCAGTGGCAGCTGCTGTGAAGACCCAGCTCATGCCCGCCCTCTGCGATTTTGACCAGAACCTCCGGATACTCTGCCGCGCGGTAGCCGCAGACAAAAAAGGTTGCGTGAACCCCGCGCTGTGAAAGCCCCTCCAAAAGCCGCTCCGTCACAGCGCCGGACGGGCCGTCGTCAAATGTCAGCGCAAGGTATCCCTTTGCCGCGCCGCCGCCCGCCTGTGCCGGGTGCGCGCAGGTAAGCAGAAGCGCCAGCGCCAGAAGACCGGCGCGGAGTCGTTTCACTGTCTTCCACGCTCCTTCCGTGATAAATTCCGGAATAGTATGCGCAAAATCAGACTGGATATTTGACGGCGGGGCAAAAATAGAGTATGATGGTATCAAGAAAAATTTGCCCATTTTACATGGGCGGGTGAGGAAGCTATGCTGGAAAAACTGAAACTTGTTGAAGAACGATATCTGGAGATGGCCGAGCGCGCCGGGCAGCCGGACTTTTTTGCCGACCCGAAGGCGGCCTCGAAGCTTCTGCGCGAGCAAAAGCGCCTCGAGCCCATCGTGACGGCCTACCGCAATTTCTGCAAAGCAAAGCAGGAGGCGCAGGAGCTGCGCGAGATGCTCGATGCGGGCGGGATGGAGCAGGAGCTGAAGGAGCTTTGCCAGGAGGAATACACGGCCTGCAAAAAGCAGCTCGAGGCGCTTGAGCAGGAGCTGAAGCTCCTTCTTCTGCCGCGCGACCCCAACGACGAAAAGAGCGTCATTGTAGAGATTCGCGGCGGCGTGGGCGGCGAGGAAAGCGCGCTCTTTGCCCACAGCTTATACCGCATGTACACCATGTACGCCCAGTCAAGAGGCTGGCGCGTGACGCTTTTAAACTACAGTGAGACAGAGCTTGGCGGCGTCAAGGAAGCGGACTTTGAAATTGACGGCGACGGGGCTTACTCCCGGCTGAAATTTGAGTCCGGCGTCCACCGTGTCCAGCGTGTGCCGGAGACGGAGTCTGGCGGGCGCGTGCATACCTCGACGGCGACCGTGGCCGTCCTTCCGGAGATGGAGGAGGCCGAGGTCGACATTCGCCCGGAGGATATCGAGATGCAGGTCTTCCGCTCCTCCGGCGCGGGCGGGCAGCACATCAACAAAACGTCTTCTGCCGTGCGCCTCATTCACAAGCCCTCCGGCATTGTCGTCTCCTGCCAGGAGGAGCGCTCACAGGTGCAAAACCGTGAGCGATGCATGCAGATGCTGGCCTCGAAGCTCTATGAAATTGAGCGCGAGCGCATTGACTCGGCCGTGACCAGCGAGCGCCGCAGCCAGGTCGGCACCGGCATGCGCAACGAGCGCATCCGGACTTACAACTTCCCGCAGGGAAGAGTCACCGACCACCGCATCGGCCTGACCCTTTATAAGATCGACGCCATCATGGACGGCGCGCTCGATGAGCTCATCGACGCGCTCGTTACCGCCGACCAGGCGCAGAAGCTGCAAAGCAGCGAAGAATAAACCGCGCGGCAAAGCAATGTGCATTTGCCAGAGGCAAAGAAGGAATCCAAGTTGAAAACCATCTATTTCAAAGATTTTACAAAAGAGAATATTTCGCAGGCAGCCGAAATCATCCGCTGGGGCGGCCTTCTCGGCATCCCGACAGAGACGGTCTATGGCCTTGGTGCAAACGCGCTGGATGAAGAAGCCGTTTTGCACATCTTTGAGGCCAAGGGGCGGCCGCAGGATAATCCGCTCATCATCCACGTGCCGGACAGCGCGTGGCTGGAGCGGTATTGCGAAAATGTCCCCGAGAGCGCCTACCGCCTGGCAGAGCGCTTCTGGCCGGGGCCTTTGACGATGATCCTGCCGCGAAAGGACATTGTTCCCCTTCGCACAACGGGCGGTCTGGAGACGGTCGGCGTGCGCTGCCCGGATCATCCGGTGACGCTTGCGATCATCCGCGCGGCCAATCTCCCCATTGCAGCCCCCTCCGGAAATACCTCCGGAAGACCAAGCCCAACCTGCGCGGGCGATATGAAAGAAGACATGGACGGCAAGATCGACGCGATCTTTGACGGCGGCGTGTGCGCAGTCGGCGTGGAGTCCACGATCATTGACCTCACCTGCACACCGCCAAGGCTTCTTCGCCCCGGCGGGCTGCCGCTGGAATCGCTGCAGGAGGTTCTGGGCGAGGTCGCGGTCGACAAGGCAGTGGTGAGCCTGCTCAAAGACGGCGAAAAGCCCCGCGCGCCCGGCATGAAATACCGCCACTACGCGCCAAAAGCGCCCGTGACCGTGATCACCGGCGCGCCGGAAAAAAGCGCAGAATACATCCGCGCGCATCTTTCCCCCGGCGCGGGCGTGATCTGCTTTACAGAGTTTTGTGAGCTTTTTCCCGGCCATACCATCCACGACCTTGGCCCAGCAGGCAATAAGGCCGAGCAGGCCCGGCGCGTGTTTGACGCGCTGCGCGAGTTTGACCACGAGGCTGTGACGGAGATCTATGCCCAGTGCCCGGACTCTGGCGGCCTTGGCCTTGCGATTGGAAACCGGCTCAAAAAGGCGGCGGGCTTCCATGTGATCGAGGTGTAGACGATGAAGACCATCGGTATTACCGGCCCGACCGGCTGTGGCAAGACAACGCTTCTGCGCGAAATTTCCGCGCGCGGCGGCGTGGTCATTGACTGTGACAGCCTGTACTACGAGCTTTTAAAGACGGACGCATCGCTGCGCGCGGCGCTTACAGCGAGCTTTGGCAATGTCTTTTTGCCGGACGGCAGCTTAGACCGAAGAACGCTTGCCGCGCGGGTCTTTTCCGATGCCGCGGCGCTTGCAAAGCTCAACGAGATCGTCTTTTTCCATGTCGGCCGCGCCGTGCGCGCGCGGCAAGAAGGCGCGCAGAAGTCTCACGCGCCGCTTTTTGCCATCGACGCGATCAATCTCTTTGAGTCCGGGCTGGATGAGATCTGCGATGTAACGCTTGGCGTGCTGGCAAGGGCGGAGGTTCGCCTCGCACGCATCATGGCGCGAGATGATCTGACCCGCGAGCAGGCGCAGGCCAGAATCGACGCGCAGAAAAAAGACGATTTTTACCGCGCGCACTGCGCGTATCTTTTGGAAAACAACACGAGCCCGGAAGCGTTCCGGCAGAAAGCCAGCACGCTTCTGGACAAAATATGCAAGGAGGAAAACCCATGACGAAGGAACAAAAAGAGCAGCTTCTCTACCAGCCGAAAAACGGCTACGACCGCCTCACGCCCGCAGAGGAGCAGGAGCTGAATGGCTACTGCGAGGCGTATAAAAAGTTTCTTGACGAGTCCAAGACCGAGCGCGAGTGTGTCTTCACGGCCATCCGCGAGGCGCAGCTGCGCGGCTTTCAGGAGTTTAAGCCAGGCATGGAGGTTCGCCCCGGCGACAAGCTCTACTGGAATAACCGCGGCAAGGCCATCATGCTGGCAGTGATCGGCCAGCAGCCGCTCTGCTTTGGCGCGAACATCGGCGCGGCGCACACCGACGCCCCGCGCCTTGACATCAAGCCCAACCCCCTCTATGAAGAGGCAGAGCTTGCCTATCTCAAGACCCACCACTATGGCGGCATCCGCAAGTATCAGTGGGTGACGGTTCCGCTGGAGCTTCATGGCAAGGTCGTCCGCCGCGACGGAAGCGAGGTCTACGTCACGATCGGAAATGACCCGTCTGACCCGCAGCTTGTCATCACCGACCTTCTTCCCCACCTTGGAAGAGAGCAGGGCAAGAAGCCTCTCAACGAGGCCATTCCCTCTGAGAGCCTCAACATTCTCCTTGGCAGCCGCCCGGAGGCGGACGATGACGGAAAAGACCGCGTGAAGCTTTCCATTCTTCGCATCCTGAACGAAAAGTACGGCATGGTGGAAGAGGACTTTATCTCCGCAGAGCTGGAGGCCGTCCCGGCGGCGAATGCGCGGGACATTGGTTTAGACCGCAGTCTCATCGGCGCCTACGGCCATGATGACCGCGTCTGCGCATATGCAGAGCTGGCGGCGCTCTTTGCCGTGAAAGCGCCGGAAAAGACGGCTGTGTGCATCTTTGCAGACAAGGAGGAAATTGGCTCAGAGGGCGTCTCCGGCATGCAGGGCGAGGCGTTTGAGTATTTCATGCAGTGCCTGTGCCAGGCGCAGGGCGCTGATTTAAGGCAGTGCCTTGCAAATTCCTTCTGCCTGTCTGCCGACGTCTGCGCGGCCTTTGACCCGGGCTTCTCCGAGGTCTTTGAGCGTAAAAATTCCGCGTATGTCAACTATGGCGTCGGCCTTTGCAAATACACCGGCTCTGGCGGCAAGTCCGGCGCGTCGGATGCGTCGAGCGAGGTCGTGGGCAAGGTTCGCAAAATTCTCAACGATGATAACATCGCCTGGCAGATGTGCGAGCTTGGCAAGACGGACGCCGGCGGCGGCGGAACGGTCGCAAAGTATATGGCAAAGCGCAACATCGATACGCTGGACGCGGGCGTGCCCGTGCTTTCCATGCATGCGCCGTTTGAGGTCGTGTCGAAGTTCGACTGCTATATGACCTACCGCGCCGTGAAGGCTATCTTTGAAAATTATTAAGACTCCGGCATAAAACACGTCGCCTCCGCCATAGCTTATGGCGGAGGCGATGTTACTTGTATGATGATTTTTTACCCGGCGCAATGAGCACCGGGCAGCAGAGAGAATATCTCAGGCTCTTTCGCAGGCGTTATCCCTTTGTCCGCCTTCAGACGCTGACCTGCACCGCCGCGGGGCGGCGGCTGATTGCGGCGCAGCTTGGGTGCGGCAGCCGGCGGGTGCTTCTGACCGGCGCGCACCACGCCAACGAATCGATCACGGCGGCGCTTTTGTGGGAGCTTTTGCGAAGATTTTGTGAAGCCGTCTTGCAGGACGGAACGTTCGGCGGTAAAAGCGCCCGCGCCCTTTTTCATCAGGCGATGCTCTACTGCGTGCCGCTCGTCAATCCCGATGGGGTAGATTTGGTGGCAGGCGAGATCGCCAGGACTTCGCCGGAATATCTGCGTGCACAGGCCATCGCAGAGAAGTTTCCGGACATCGCGTTTCCTTCCGGCTGGAAGGCAAACTTGCAGGGCGTGGATTTGAATTTAAACTACCCCGCCTCGTGGGAGGATGCAAAGAGGATCAAAGCAGCTCTTGGTTATTCCTGCCCCGCGCCCCGCGACTTTCCGGGGCTGCGTCCACTCGACCAGCCGGAAGCGGCGGCGCTTGCCGCCTATACCTGCTGCATCCGGCCGGATGTACTTTTGAGCTACCACACGCAGGGGCGCGTCATCTACCCCGGCTACCGGGGCATTGACCCACCCGGCGCAAAAGAATTGGCGGAGGCGTTTTCCAAAGCGTCCGGCTACGCGGTGGAAGAAGTGCCGGAAGCTTCATCCAACGCGGGCTTTAAGGACTGGTTTCTGCTCCGTTTCAACAGGCCGGGCTTTACGATCGAGGCGGGGCTTGGCGAAAATCCGCTGCACGTTTCACAGCTTCCCGCGCTTCTGGAAGAAAACGAGCCGCTTCTGGCGCTTGCACTTAGCGGCTGAAAAGTCCCTGCGGATGCTTGCATCCGCGTCCGGTAAAATATCTTCGGGGCGATGAGGGCATCGAGGCCGACAGGGTCTGCGGGTATGGACATAAAACCGGAGCGTATCAATGCTGATACGCTCCGGTAACCGGTTACGGATGATTACTGGACGATGAAGTTGACCGATTCGTCGCCCTGCTTGTCTGCGCCGTATTCATAGTCCTTGCCGGGCATGATGGCGTTGAGAACGATGCCGACGATCGAGCCGACAGCCAGACCAGACAGGCTGATGGGGCCAAGCGCCAGAGAACCGGCCGAGGAATAGCTGATACCGATGGAGAGCACCAGAATGAGCGCCGCGACCAGAACGTTGCGGGACTTGGTGAAGTCGACCTTGTTTTCCACAACGTTGCGCACGCCGACTGCCGAGATCATGCCGTAGAGCACAAGGCTCACGCCGCCGATCGTGCCGCCGGGCATGGAGGAAATGATGGCCGCGAACTTCGGGCTGAAGGAGAAGAGGATGGCGAGAACGGCCGCGATGCGGATGACGCGCGGGTCATAGATTTTGCTGAGCGCCAGAACGCCGGTGTTTTCGCCGTAGGTGGTGTTGGCCGGTGCGCCGAAGAGCGCGGCAAGCGTCGTTGCAAGGCCGTCGCCGGTGAGCGTGCGGTGCAGACCCGGGTTTTCAATGTAGTTGCGGTTGCAGGTGGAGGAAATGGCGGAGATATCGCCGATGTGCTCGACCATGGTGGCCAGGCTCAGGGGAACGATCGTGATGGCCGCCGTCAGAAGCTGGCTGCCGCTGAGATCATCGCGGGCAAAGAGGCCAAAAACCGTATGCTCCATGTAGATGGGGAGCGCAAACCAGTCAGCCGCGCTGACATTGTGGATGACCGTCTCACGGACGGCGGGGTCAACAATGATGGCCACGAGATAAGAGCCGACAACGCCAAGCAGAATCGGGATGATCTTGATCATGCCCTTGCCCCAGATGTTGGCGGCGACGATGATCGCAATGGCGACGATGGCGATCCACCAGTTACCGGTGCAGTTGTTGATGGCGGAGGACGAAAGGTTCAGACCGATGGCGATGATGATCGGGCCTGTAACGATGGGCGGGAAGAAGCGCATAACCTTCTTTGCGCCGAAGGCCTTGAAGAGCGCCGCAAGAACGACATAGACAAGACCCGCACACGCTACGCCAAAGCATGCATAGGGAAGCATTTCATAGTTGGGCTGGCCGTCGATCAGCGGCGCGACTGCCGCGTAGCCGCCAAGGAAGGCAAACGACGAGCCGAGGAAGGCCGGGACCTTGCCGCCCGTGATGAGGTGGAACAGAAGCGTGCCAAGGCCTGCAAACAGCAGCGTTGTGGAAACATCAAGACCTGTCAAAATCGGGACCAGAACCGTTGCGCCGAACATGGCGAACATGTGCTGGAAGCCGAGCAGGAACATTCTGCCCGTGCCGAGCGCTCTGGCATCATAAATGCCTTCTTCGGGAATTTTCTTTTTACCCATGTTTTTTTCTCCTCTCTGATTCTGTGCCCCGGCGGCTGTTTTTTCTCAAAAAAAAGGAACTGTGAATGCAAACGTCAATCACAATTCCTGTATTGGGAAAAATCCGTATCCGGCATTTTGAAAACACTGCCGCCGGAAACAAAAGCGGGAATACGAACACCATGAATCAGACCCATCGTCAGCTTCATTGCCCGCACTCCCTTTCATACTTTCATCGTCCGCTATTATATCCGCTGAAGGAAGGAAACGCAAGTGTGAGTTTTATCAGTTTTTTGCGCGAAAAATCCGGCGCTTTCTGCGGTTTTTACCAAAACCGCGCCCTACTCCAGCTCGTCGAGCGTCAGACGGAAGCTCTCGAGAAAATGGGCCATAAAATAATCGAGGCAGGGAAGCTGCATCTGCACAAGCGCCTGCTGGGTCTGCCGGGCGGCGGCCTCAAACTCGGAGTTTCCGGCCTTCAGCTCCTCCAGACATTTAATGTAGGCCGAGAGCTTGTCTGCCGCCTTGACGATCTTTGCAACCGCCTCGTCAGACTCCATCAGAAGCGGCGCGTAGCTTGCGCGAAGCTCCTGCGGCAAAAGCGCCAGCAGCTTTTCACAGCTCACGGCCTCGATCTGCTTGTAGGCCTTTTTGATCTCGGGGTTAAAATATTTGATGGGTGTGGGGAGGTCTCCGGTCAGAATTTCTGACGCATCGTGAAACAGTGCCGCCGCCGCGCAGCGCTCGGGGTCGGCAGACTCGTGGAGAATGTCGCGCTGGATGAGCGCCAGCGCATGCGCCAGCACGGCCACCATGTGGCTGTGCTCCTGGATATTTTCCTGGAAGGTGTTGCGCATCAGACCCCAGCGGGCAATGTAGCGCATTCTGGAAATGAGGGCAAAAAATTTATACTGCATAGCAATGGCACTCCCGGCTCTGAATGGTTTGAAATGGAGAAGCGAATATACGTATCATAGCACACGCCGCGAAAAATGTAAACGCGCAGGAGAAAAAGCTTGCCAGGATAGAAACCCTGTAGTATGATAGGCTTATACGAAGGGAGGCAGCCTGCCATGATGATTTCTACCAAGGGACGCTACGCACTGCGGGTGATGCTGGATCTTGCCGAGCAGCAGCGCGATACCTATATTCCGCTGCTTGAGATCGCCGCGCGGCAGAAGATCTCGGAAAAATATCTGGAAAGCATTCTTGCTGTTTTGAGCAAGGCCGGGCTTTTGGATGCGCTGCGCGGCAAGGGCGGCGGCTACCGCCTGGCAAGAGCGCCGGAGGCGTATTCGGTCTATGAGATCCTCTGTCTGACAGAGGGAACGCTTGCGCCGGTGGCCTGTCTGGAGCAGGGCAGGCGCTGTGAAAATTCAGAGCTCTGCCGCACGCTTCCGCTCTGGCAGGGGCTGGACGAGACGGTGCGCGCCTATCTTTCCGGCTTTACCCTCGCAGATGTGCTTGCCATGCGGAAATAGCGCGCCGGACGGCGGGAATTGAAAAAGAACCGGGACGCAGAAGCGCGCTTTGCGCCTCGTCT
>CAZXIW010000031.1:0-20430 GCA_964640905.1 uncultured Oscillospiraceae bacterium | reverse complement strand
GGTGCATCTGCCAGCGCGATGGTCGGCAGCAGCGCCGCGCACATGGCCAGCACCAAAAAGAAGCTTACGATTCGTTTTTTCATATTATTTCCCCGCTTTCGTCAGTTTCAAAAGCCTCATCAAGATTCCAAAATCTTGATGCAAGCGCCCCGGGGCGCTTGTCAGTATTTTACTGCTTTTTATTATATACCAGAGCCTTAAAATGCGCAAGCCTCTTTAAAAAATTGCGGGCGGAATTTCTCCCGCCCGCATCTTGTCTTATTTGACCTCAATCACGGTGTAGTTGTCCGTCCCAAGGCCGATCTTCTTTCCGTGCTCTACCGCCGCGCGCCAGAACGTATTCGGGTGCATCGCGTGCAGATGGTCGTGGTCATGCGCGTCGCCCTGCTCATCAAGGCGGCTGCCGGGCAGAACCGGCTGGCGGTTGACAGCCTCCACACAGGCCAGATCGAGCGCCACCGGGTCAAACGAGGCAAACATGCCCACATCCGGCACCATCGGCACATCATTTTCCGAGTGGCAGTCGCAGTCCGGGCTGATGTCGCGCACGATGGAAATATGGAAGCACGGTCTTCCGTCTACGATTGCCTTCGTATACTCGGCGATCTTGTAGTTCAGAACCTCCTTGCTCTCGTCAAACTCCGGCATGATTGCGTCCTTCGGGCAGATTGCAATGCATCTGCCGCAGCCAACGCACTTGTCATGGTCGATCGTACACTTTTTATCGGCGATCACCGGCGCGCTGTGCGCGCAGATCTTGCCGCACTGGCCGCAGCCGATGCACTTGTCCTGCTCGACCAGCGGCTTTCCCTGCGCATGCATTTCCATCTTGCCCGCGCGCGAGCCGCCGCCCATGCCGATATTTTTCAGCGCGCCGCCAAAGCCCGCGCTCTCATGCCCCTTGAAATGCGTCAGCGAAATGACAATATCCGCGTCCATCAGCGCCCGGCCGATCTTCGCGTTCTTTACATATTCGCCGCCTGCGACCGGCACCTCCACATCGTCAGAGCCCTTCAGGCCGTCTGCGATGATCACGTGGCAGCCCGTAGAGAACGGGGAAAAGCCATTTAAGTAGGCCGCGTCGATGTGCTCGAGCGCATTTTTCCGGCTTCCGACATAAAGCGTATTGCAGTCGGTCAAAAACGGCTTGCCGCCTCTTGCCTTGACAAAATCCGCCACGGTCTTTGCATAGTTTGGCCGCAAAAACGCCAGATTGCCGACCTCGCCAAAATGCATCTTGATCGCAACAAATTTCCCCTCAAAATCGATGCTGTCCATCCCCGCCGCCAGCATCAGCTTTTCAAGCTTCTGCTGCTGATTGATACCGGGGCGGCAGCGGAAATTCGTAAAATAAACCTTTGCCTGTTCCATAATGTTCCTCCCTTATCGTTTGTATCTACTTTTAAGTATACCGTTTTTTAGCCGTTTGTCAATCTCTGCCGCGAAGCTGCCCCCATGCATTCAGCAAAGAAAAATTCGCCGTAAACGGCCGCATGAAGTTCCAATACCCAAGTCCCCGCAGCCCAAGCTCCTCCACCAGCCGGAACTTTGCCAGGCTGCTCCGCGCATCCTCAAACCAGACCTCATGCACCGCGCCGTCCAGCCCCGTGTAGGAAAACCACGGCGTCTGCGCCGTCTCGTCAAACTGGATTTCGCTTCCCGTCTCATAGGCCAGCACCGGCGCGGCCTCGTTTCCGATCACCACCGCCCGCGTCAGCCCCGCCTCATACGGAAGCGTCCAGTCATAGGCATAATTCGGGAAGCCAAGCAAAATTTTCTCCGCCGGGATTCTCGTCCGCGCATACTCTGCCACCCGCCTCACACTTTGCAGCGGCGCGACCGCCATCGGCGGCCCATAGGTGTAGCCCCATTCATAGGTCATGAGCAGAACCTCGTCGCAGGCGGCGGCGATGGCTCTGTAATCGTGCCCCTCATAGAGCATGCCCGGCTGATCGTCTGACGTTTTGGGCGCAAGCGCCGCCATCAGATAGCCGCCATTTTCGCGCACCCGCGCGCCCAGCCGCACCAAAAACGCCGCATATGCCGCCGCCAGCCCCCGCCCCAGATATTCAAAGTCCACATCCACGCCGGAAAAGCCCTTTTCCCGCATGGTGCGCACGGTATTTTCAATCAGGCTCTCCTGCGCCGCCTCGTTTTCCAGCATCGCCTGCGCCCGCTGCGAAGAAAAATTCCCCTGCTCGGTCAGCGTGGAAAGATGCAGAAGCGTCCTTACCCCAAGCTCCCGCGCCAGCGAAAGCAGCGCCGCGTCATCCGGCGCAACAAGCCGCCCGTCCTCCTGAAAGCCGTAGGTAAAGGGCGCAAGCACGTTTGCATACGGCAAAATCCCGCGCAAAACCGCCCCGTTTGCCCATGGATACGCATAGCCCATCAGAAAAACTGCCCGCCCCGGCCGATCCTCCAGCTTTGTGATCAGCACCTGCCCGGGATACAGCCGCTCCTGCGCCGAAAGACCGGGGTTCAGCCGATAGAGCGCATCTGGCGTAAGCGAAAGGCGCTGCGCAAGCTTGTAGACCGTGTCCCCCTTTTCAACCGTATACAGGCTTTGCGGCTTTAAAATCAGCAGACTCTGCCCCACCGCCAGCCGGTACGGCTCTGCCAGCCCATTGACGCGCGCGATCAGCCCCGCCGAAACGCCATATTCCCGGCCAATGGAAAAGAGCGTCTGCCCCGGCTTTACCACATGAATGTTCAAATTCATCACCTCGCCCCATTCTATGCGCCCGCGCCGCGCCGCAAAACCCGCGCGGCTTTTCCTTGCGCGCCGCCGGGGTTTATACTATACTAAAAGCAATTATACTAAAAGCAATCGCAATCAGGAGGCCGCCATGCAAAGCTCTTCTTCCTGCAAGCTCTACGCGCTCGACCTTCGCCCCTGCCTGCAAGGCGGGCGCTGGAAGCTTCTTCTTCCCTCCCTTACCCCCGCGCGCGCCGCGCGCGCCTGCGCCTGCCGCAAGGAAGCAGACGCCGCCCGGATTGCCGGCGCGGGCTGGCTTCTGGACTTCGCGCTCACAAAGGAGAACATTCCGCCAGCCGCGCGCGTTTTTTCCAAAAACGAATGGGGAAAGCCCTTTTTAAAAGACCTTCCCCTTGCATTTTCTCTGAGCCACACCGGCCATTATGCCGTCTGCGTCGTTGGCCCTTCGCCCCTTGGCGTAGACATTGAGTCTGCGCGCTGCACCATGGCGCTGGCCGGGCGGCATTTTCACCCGGACGAGCTTTCCTATCTCCAGTCGCTCCCGCCCGCATCGCAGCCAGAGGCGCTCCTTCGCCTCTGGACGGCGAAGGAGGCATTTTTAAAGGCGCTTGGCCGGGGTCTTTCGCTCCCGCTCGATTGCTTTTCCGTCTCGCTTTCCCCCTCCGGCGCGCTGCTTCACCAGACGCTCAGCCATGCGCCCCTTCTTTTGCATGAATACCGCCTGCAAGCGTTTCACATCTGCCTCTGCGCGCCTCAGGCGCGCCCTGCGCTGGTCGAGCTGTGCGCCCCGGATGCTCCCTGATTCCCCCAGATGTAGACATTCTTAAAACCGTTTTCCTTTTTCCGGCAGCTTTAAGCCCCGCCACTGGCGGGGCTTTTTGTCTATCTTCCGGTCTTTACGCTCTTTCCTGTCACGCTCTCAAAATGATACTTCACGATGCCAAGATCGAGCTTTGTATAAAAGCCCGCGCCTGCGCTTGCCTTGACGCTCTCGTCCGGCAAAAGCTCAAACACGAATTTCTGCTGGTTCATCGCCGTCGGCGCAAGCAGCGCCGCCTCCATCCCCTGCGCAAACCACTGCGGCACAGGCTCGACCGCCCTGCAAACCTCCGAAAGCTCTTTATTTTTATGCACAGCCCCCTGCCCCTCGCCATAGCCAAGGGCGATCAGGCAGACCATTTTTTCGCCGCTCCGAACCTCCGCGCGGCATTTTCCATGCGTCATGGCGACCCAGCAGGTATTGAGCCCCAGCTCCTGCGCCTTTAAAACCAGCTGTTCGCCGTAATAGCCGAGCATTTCATCCAGCCTCGCCGCTTTTTTACCCACAAGCGCAATGTAGTTTTCCACACCGCTGAATTTTCCATAGTGCGCCAGAAAGGAGTCAAAGCATTTTGGCTCGTCGTAAACGATCTGAATATGAAGCCCGGTCTGCTCATTGATCTGCGCGGCAAGCTCGTCAAGCGCCGCCCGCTTTTCTGCCTCAATTGGCTTTGCTTTGTACTGGCGGACAGAATGCCGCTTTTTCATGATTTCTATCAGTTCCATCGTCTTTCCTCCTGTTTTATTCCGCTTCTTCCCGGTTTGGAAGCTCTTTGGAAAGCTCGCGCGCCAGCTGCAAGGTTTCGATCAGCTGGCCAAAGGCCTCCGTCCCCGGGTCAAAATAATAGAAATTTTTTGTTCCCTCCCGGCGCACCTTTACGATTCCGGCCTCCTTCATGATCTTCAAATGATGCGAGACCGCCGGGCGGGAAAGATTTGTTTTCTGCGTGATCTCCCCGACGCGCACCCCACTGCATTTTCCGATCTGCATCATCTCCAGAATCAGATGCTGCCGCGTCTCATCGCCAATGGCCGAGAGCATTTTCGTGCAGGCGGCAAAGCGCCCGGCCAACGTCTGCACCTGCGCAGAGGGCTCCATTGCAGCCACCTCGTTTCGTTTAAAGAATTAAACCATTTACAGTATAGCAGAGTTTTTTCAAAAATGTACAATGGGAAAGAAAATCGAGATGAACTTTTTTCCGTCCCGCCCCTCTCCCGCAAACAGCACGGAAAACCGCCAGCCCTTCGCAAACAGCTTGCGCAAGGCTGGCGCTTCGCCTAGCAAAATTTTGCTTTTCGCTTTCTTCGTGCATCGCGCACACAGCTGCAAACCGGCAGCAAATATAAAAAGCAGGCCAGAAAAACAGACGTCCCCGGCGCGCCGACCGTTGCAAGCGGAACTGCCCCGGCAATCGACCATGGAATCAGCGGTGCGATCACAACTGCCGTATCCTCAAGCGTCAGCGCAAAGTCCTTCTCGTCCATCTCCTGCGTTCTGCATAGCTGATCGGTCAGCATAATGGCAAGCGTCTGGTTGCAGGCAATCGCGCTGGTAAAAACCGCTGTCAGCGTGGCTGCAAAGGCCGTCGTTGTCCTTTCCCGCACAGCGCCGAGCGTTCTTCTGATTCCGTCAAGAAGCGGCGTCCTTTGAAAAATCCCGGCATAGGCCGAGGAAAGGCAGACAATTGTGCCCACCTTCACCATGGAAAAAATCCCGCCGCCATTCAGCATAGCCGCAGCCTCCGCATGCTCTGCCGTATAGCCCCGCAGCAGCAGCGAAAAAAGCGCCGCTGCCGGTGTTTTCTGCATAACAAGACAAATCGGAATCGCCGTCAGAATACTTGCCGCCATGCAGAGCTTTACCTTCACGCGGCACAGCGCCAGCAAAAACAAAACCCCTGCCGGCAGAAGCGTCCACCCGGAAAGCACCAGCTCCTGCGCAAAAATTCCGGCAAGCGCCGGCACTGTGCCCGTTCCTGCAAACCGGATACCAAGCAGCGCATAAACGCCGCAGGAAATGACAAACGGAAGCGCAGCCGATGCCAGCATCCGCTTCACATTTTGAAAGATGTCGGTTTTTGTTACCGTGGCCACAAGCAGCGCGCTTGTGGAGACCGGCGAGCAGCGGTCACCAAAGAAGATTCCCGATAAAATCGCGCCGCCCGTCAAAATCGGCGCTACGCCGAGCGATGCTCCCATTGTGCTGCAAATAACGCCCATGGTTGCCGCCGTGCCAAACGAAGTTCCGGTCAGAACGGAGACAGCGCAGTTTAAAAGAAACGTCATCAGCAGAAAAATCTGCGGTCTTACCAGCCGCACCGCACAGCAGACGATCATGGAGATCGTTCCCGCCGCGCGCCAGAGCGCGGTCATTGCGCCAATCAGCACAAACGTAATCAGGATATTTTGAACCGTCTTCACGCCAGAAAGATAAAAATGCAAAATCTCGCGCGCAGAAAAGCCCTTCCTTCTTCCATACAGGAAAAACAGCAAAAGCCCCGCCGCCAGCGCCCACAAAATAGACACATCCAGCAGCAGACAAAGAAGCAGCATTGCGCAAAAAAGCGCCAGCGTCAAAATTTCCATAAGTCTTCTCTTTTCTCCTGAGCCTTCCCGGTTTCTCTTTCCGTTGCGAAGAAGCTCTGCCCCGAAGGGTTTTCCACAGGCACAGCCTTCCCTTCGCTGCATGCTCTTTTTATTTATACCTCTGGCTTTCCAGAACGGCCTGCTCATCACAGCGGTTATTGTATTCATTTTCCGCGTGACCCTTGACCCAGTGGCAGATGACCGTGTGGCGCTCGCAAAGCTCCAGAAGCTCTGCCCAGAGATCCGGATTCAGCGCGGGCTTCTTATCGGCCTTTACCCAGCCGCGCGCGCGCCAGCCCTTCGCCCAGCCCTTTTCCAGCGCATCGATGACATACTTGGAGTCTGACCAGAGTTCGACCCGGCACGGTTCTTTCAGCGCGCGCAGCGCTTCAATAACCGCCGTCAGCTCCATGCGGTTGTTGGTCGTCTGCGGCGCGCCGCCGGAGAGCTGCTTTTCGATTGCGCCATATTTTAAAATCGCGCACCAGCCGCCCGGGCCGGGGTTTCCGGCGCAGGCGCCATCGGTATAAATCGTTACTGTTTTCATGATTAAACTCCTCTTATGGCGGCTGTAAAGTAGCTTCGCTTCGATCCCCTTTTGCCGCCTGCGGCGGCACTTTCCCGTTGGGAAAAATTCGCGGCTGCGCCGCACCAGCCGCCCGGGCCGGGGTTTCCGGCGCAGGCGCCATCGGTATAAATCGTTACTGTTTTCATGATTAAACTCCTCTTATGGCGGCTGTAAAGTAGCTTCGCTTCGATCCCCTTTTGCCGCCTGCGGCGGCACTTTCCCGTTGGGAAAAATTCGCGGCTGCGCCGCACCAGCCGCCCGGGCCGGGGTTTCCGGCGCAGGCGCCATCGGTATAAATCGTTACTGTTTTCATTGTTTGCCTCCTAATCAGGCAGTTGGATTTTTGCCCTTGCAGGGCAGGAGCGGCATAACGCCAGTGCTTGCCGCGGCCAGGTATGGCCGCTATACTCTGGCGCAAGCCAGAGAGCTTGTCCTCTCGCATTTTCTTTCTTGGCCGCCCAAGAAAGAAAACGCTAGCAAAAGAAAGAAACTGCTTAAGGAAAACCCCAGGGGTTTTCCTTAAGAATTCTTTCCCTACAGAGGGGAGCGCCCCTCTGACTCCCCGGGGCTGCCCGACTTTTAGACTTTTGCAGTACAATACCAGTGTGCTCCAGTGGTTTCTATATGCCAGCTGTAGCACATCGGCGCATTCTTTCTTTCCTGGCGCTGTGCCACACCGCGCTGCAAAGCAGCCCAGCGCAAAGACGCGTCCAGAGGAACGCGTTCTTTGCGCCGGTCAGGAAGTTGCGAAGCTTGAATAAAATCGTCATGTTGAGGAAGATAAAGGGAGGTAAAAATGGCCGCGCGGCACGCAGACACAAATCGGGCTACCTTGGGGTCTCAAAGGGGTCGCAACCCCTTTGTAAAGGAAAGGGTCGTAGGGAAAACCTTTGGTTTTCCCTATATGATCTTCTTTCTTTTCGCCCTTTTCTTTCTTTATCCAGAAAGAAAGAAAAGGGCAATGTCTGACCAGCAGATTTCTGCTGGTCATTTCGGCTACTGCGCCGCCGCAGAAACTACCTTCACCCCTCTGCGTCAACGCGCGCAATGGAGATCACGCGGTTTCCTTCCTCCACGCGCATAAGGATAACACCCTGTGTGTCGCGCTTATAGACATTGATGCTCGAAACCGGCATGCGGATAAGAACGCCGCCGTTTTCAATCAGCATCACATCGTCCTGCTCGTCTACCATTGCAATGCCTGCAATAAGACCGGTTTTCGCAGTGATGTTATAGTTTTTGAGTCCCTTGCCGCCGCGAAGCTGCGGATGGCGCGCGCCGCTTTCATCCAGCCGCATATACTCGGAAAGCGCCGTCCGCTTGCCGTAGCCAAGCTCGGTAACGGTCAGAAGCTGCTTTCCCTCCTGCGCAATTGCCGCGCCGATGACCTCGTCTCCGTCGGCGAGCGTAATACCCCTGACGCCTGCCGCGTCGCGTCCCATGACGCGCACATCGGTCTCTGCAAAGCAGATGGCAAGGCCGTTTCTTGTGGCAAGAAGGATATTATTTTCGCCGTTCGTCTTCATGACCGCGATCAGCTCGTCGCCTTCGTTGAGCGTCAGCGCGCGGATACCCGCCTTGCGGGCGGTGTTGAGGCTCGAGAGAAGCACACGCTTGACTGTGCCCTGCTTTGTGACGAACATGAGGTTATCCTCGTCAAATTCCTGTACGGTGATTCCCGCTGTGACGCTCTCGCCCGGCTCAAGCGGCAGGATATTTACAATATTCGTACCCTTTGCTGTGCGCCCGGCTTCGGGGATCTGATAGCCCTTGCGGCGGTGGACTTTGCCGTGGTTCGTGAAGAAGAGGATATACTCGTGCGTGGAGGCCGAGAAGACACTTTCGACAAAGTCTTCTTCCTTGAGTGTCTGCCCTGTCACGCCGCGGCCGCCGCGTCTTTGCGCGCGATAGGTCGAGGCCGGAACGCGCTTAATGTAGCCCGCGTGCGAGAGGGTAAAGACGCACTGCTCCTCTTCGATGAGGTCTTCAATGTCAATTTCGTCTTCCACGTCCTGAATTTCCGTGCGGCGCTCGTCGCCGTATTTCTCTCGGATAGCGATGAGTTCTTCTTTGAGAACGGCCTTGAGCTTTTCTTCGTCGGCCAGAAGCTCGAGATAATAAGCGATGCGCTTTTCAAGCTCGTTATACTCGTTTTGCAGCTTCTCGCGGTCGATGCCCTGCAGGGCTTTCAGGCGCATGTCCAAAATCGCCTGCGCCTGAATTTCAGACAGACCGAAACGCTCCATGAGCTTTTCCTTCGCGTCGTCATAGCGGGTGCGGATGATATGGATGACCTCGTCAATGTTATCCTGCGCGATGAGAAGGCCTTGCAGCAAATGCTCACGCTCGCGCGCCTTTTTAAGCTCATACTCCGTCCGGCGATGGATGATCTCTTCCTGGAAGGAAAGATACTCATCAAGAATATGGCGAAGGGAGAGAATCTTCGGCTGCGTCTGGTTATTGACCAGGGCCAGCATCGTCACGCCAAAGGTCGTCTGCATCTGTGTCTGCGAGAACAGACGGTTCAAAACGACCTGCGGGTTGGCGTCCTTTTTAAGCTCAATGACGATGCGCATGCCGTTACGGTCAGTTTCGTCGCGGATATCGGAAATGCCGTCGAGACGCTTGTCTCGCACCTGCTCTGCCATCGCGGCAATGAGCATACGCTTGTTGACCTGATAGGGAAGCTCAGTGACAATGATCCGCTGGCGGTTCTGGCCGAACTCCTCAATTTCCGTTCTGGCGCGGACAGTGATTTTGCCGCGCCCGGTCGAGTAGGCCGCGCGGATGCCGCTGCGTCCCATGATGATGCCGCGCGTCGGAAAGTCCGGGCCCTGAATGTGCTCCATAAGGTCGAGAAGGTCAGCTTCCGGATTGTCCAGTACGCACACGCACGCATCAATGACCTCGCGCAGATTGTGCGGCGGGATGTTGGTCGCCATGCCGACGGCAATGCCCGACGAGCCGTTTACAAGTAAATTCGGAAAACGGGACGGGAGCACGCGCGGCTCTTTTCTCGATTCGTCGAAGTTCGGGTCCCAGTTGACGGTGTCCTTGTCAATGTCCCGCAGCATTTCGTTGCAGAGCTTTGACATGCGCGCCTCGGTATAGCGGTAGGCCGCAGGGGGGTCTCCATCAACAGAGCCAAAGTTACCGTGGCCATCGACGAGCATATAGCGCATGGAAAAATCCTGCGCCAAGCGAACCATCGCGTCATAGACCGATGAGTCTCCGTGCGGATGATACCGGCCCAGAACGTCACCGACGCAGGTCGCGGATTTCTTAAAGGGCTTGTCCGACGTCAGCCCGTCTTCATACATCGCATACAAAATGCGCCGGTGAACGGGCTTGAGACCGTCGCGCACATCAGGTAGCGCGCGGCCGACGATGACGGACATGGCGTAGTCGATGTACGACGATTTCATTTCCTCGACCAGCTCAGACTGCACGATCGTCTGCTCGGGGAACATGATATCCTCCGGCTTATAGTCTTTCTTATGTGCCAACTTCCGTCACCTCCTTAAATGTCCAGATTGACAACATATTTTGCGTTTTCTTCAATAAATTCTTTTCTCGGCTCAACGGCCTCGCCCATCAAAACCGTAAAGATCTGGTCGGCGGCTACGGCGTCATCGAGCGTAATTCTCCGAAGAGTTCTTGTTTCGGGGTTCATCGTTGTCTCCCAAAGCTCATGCGGGTCCATTTCGCCAAGACCCTTGAAGCGCGAGATATCGACCTTCGTGTTGGGATTGCCGCCGCGAAGCTCGCTTGAAATCTGGTCGCGCTGCTCGTCAGAAAAAGCGACCCGGGTCGTTTTGCCGCGCGTGAGCTTATAAAGGGGCGGAACGGCAGAATAGACATAGCCCTGCTCAATGAGCGGCCGCATGAAGCGGAAGAAGAAGGTCAGAAGAAGCGTCCGGATATGGCTGCCGTCTACGTCAGCATCGGCCATGATAATGACCTTATGGTAGCGGAGCTTTTCCAGATTAAACTCATCGCCAATCCCCGCGCCAAGGGCGGTGATGACAGGCTGGAGCTTGTCATTGCCATAAACCTTATCGGCTCTTGCCTTCTCGACGTTCAGCATCTTGCCCCAGAGCGGCAGGATTGCCTGGAAGCGGGAGTCTCGTCCCTGCGTGGCAGAGCCGCCTGCGGAGTCGCCCTCGACGATGTAAATTTCAGTGAGTGTGGGGTCTGTGTCATTGCAGTCGCGGAGCTTGTCCGGCATCTGGCCGGACTCTAATCCCGTCTTGCGGCGGATGGCTTCCTTTGCCTTGCGCGCGGCCTCGCGCGCGCGGTTTGCCATCATTGCCTTTTCCAGAATCACCCTTGCGACTGCCGGATTTTCTTCAAAGAAGGTCGCAAGCTGGTCGGTCATGATGCCGTTTACGAGCGTCCGGATGGAGGCATTTCCAAGCTTGGCCTTCGTCTGGCCTTCAAACTGCGCATCGGTCAGCTTCACAGAGATGATTGCCGTCAAGCCCTCGCGCACATCCTCGCCGGAAACCTTATCGTCCTGCTTGATGATGCCCTTTTTCTGGCCGTAGGCATTTAAGACAGACGTCAGCGCCCGCTTGAAGCCCTCCTCGTGCATGCCGCCCTCTGGCGTATGGATATCGTTTGCAAAGGAGACGATGGTCTCGTTGAAGGAGTCATTATACTGAATGGCGATTTCTGCCGTCTGGTCACCCTTTTTGCCCGCCATATAGATAACGTCCGGATGGATGGGCGTCTTGTGGCGGTTATACCACTTGGCAAACTCGCGGATACCGCCTTCATAGCGCATGGAGTCATAGCGCTCTTTTTCCGGTTTTTCGCTCGAGGAAAGGCGCTTGTCTTCGATCGTGATCTGAAGCCCGGCGTTCAAAAACGCCTGCTCGCGCATGCGGGTATGAAGCGTTTCATAGTCATACTCGACAGTATCAAACATTTCAGGGTCTGGCTTAAAGGAGACCTTTGTGCCGTGGCGGTCGGTCGTCCCGATGACGCGCATGGCGCTTGTGATATTGCCGCGCGAAAACTGCATCTCATAGATCTTGCCGTCTTTATGAACCTCGACCGTCAGCCACTCGGAAAGCGCGTTCACAACCGATGCGCCAACGCCATGAAGACCGCCGGAGACCTTATAGCCCCCGCCGCCAAACTTGCCGCCTGCATGAAGGACAGTAAAAACGACCTCCAATGCCGGCTTTCCGGTCTGCGCCTGAATATCTACGGGGATACCACGCCCATCGTCAAAGACGGTGATGGTATTTCCCTCGTTGATCGTCACCTGCACATGCTGGCAGAAGCCCGCCAGAGCCTCATCGATCGCGTTATCGACGATCTCATAGACCAGATGGTGCAAACCCGACACGCTTGTAGAGCCAATGTACATGCCGGGGCGCTTGCGCACGGCCTCCAGCCCCTCCAGAACCTGAATCTGGCTGGCGTCGTACTGCGTCTGCACAACTTCGGTTTTCAAAATTTCTTCGCTCATATGTGAACTCCTTTTTGTCCAAAAAAGACGGGATGCAGCGCGGTAAAGCTTTCCCGCGCTGCGTCAGCTTTTGTCCCTTTCCTCCGGGCAAGCAGCCCGGAGTCTTTCAGACACTCTGACTTTTCTTTTTGTTTTCTCTCAGCGCCTTGCCTGCGCAAAGCGCCGGGCGAGTACGGAAGCATTGAATCTTGTCAGATACACGCGCATCTGGCCATACTCCATGCTCAAAACAAAGGATTTTGGCAGCTCATCGGTTGCCTCAATAACCTGACCATTTTCCTGCGCGCGCGATAAAAATTCCCGCGTCCGCCTGGACCACGATGTATTATCCAAATCAAAAACGCCCAGAACCTGGCTGGCGCGCACGGCAAGATTCATTCCAATGTCGACGTACATGCAAGCCCTCCATGGCAAATTTCAATGGTTTTTCCGATTTTCGTAAAGCGCCCTTTTTCGCAGCAGGTGATGAGTACCTGCCCGGCGGTGATCTGGTTCAGAACAAAATCCTGCCGCGCGGCATCAAGCTCAGAAAGCACGTCATCAAGCAGCAAAACCGGTTCTTCGCCGCAGTCGCGCCGCAAAAGCTCCCGCTCGGCAAGCTTCAGACTGATGGCCGCCGTGCGGGTCTGCCCCTGTGAGCCAAAGGCCTTGATTGGAATTTCTCCCAGCAGCGCGTCAAAATCATCCTTGTGCGGTCCTGTCAGACACTGGCCGGATTCCAGCTCGGCACGGTAATGCGCCTGCTGATGCTCCAGAATCTGCTCAAAAATGACGCTCTTTTCTGCGAATGGGTCTTTTACCGTCGATACCGTATGATAGGAAAGTGTAAGCGTTTCCCTTCCGGCAGAAAATTTCTCATGATATATGCCAGCCTCTTTTCCGAGCGCTGCAATATATTTTGCCCGGTGCGCGATCAGCAGCGCGCCAACCTGCGCCAGCCGGTAATTGTATTCCGGCAGCGGCGCAAGAAGATCCGGCTTTTCATGATAATCCTTTAAAATCCGGGATTTCTGCTCCAGAAGCTTTCCGTATTCCAAAAGCGCCTGCGCGTAGCCCGGTCGAAGCTGACAAAGCGCCGTATCGATCAGCTTTCGCCGCGGAAGACTTCCTCCCTTTAAGACCATCAGGTCCTCCGGGCAGAACAGCACACTTATCAAAACGCCAGGAAGCGCAGCAGCGCTTTTCTGCTTGACGCCGCCAAGATAGAGCTGCCTTGGCCGCCGGCTCTGAAAAAGAACCGCCCGCACAGATTGCTTTCGTCCCTGCGAAAAAAGCTCTGCCGAAAGGTCTGCAAACTCGCAGCCAAAGCGGATCAGCTCCTGCGGCCTTGCCGTGCGGAAGCTTTTTCCGGTAGAAAGATAGCCGACCGCCTCTAAAAGATTGGTCTTTCCCTGCGCGTTTTCGCCTAAGATCAGATTTACGCCCGCGTCAAGCTCCAGCTCCAGCCGCTCATAATTTCGGAAGTCAAACAGCCGCAGCCGTTCAAGCCTCATACATCCTCCTGCGCAACCGCCCAGACATTCCCCATAAAGCTGACGGTATCGCCGGGGCGAAGCTTTTTCCCGCGCTGCACACAGACTTCACCATTGACTCTCACCTGCTCGTTTTGAATGAAGCCTTTTGCCATGCCGCCGGACTCGCAGATGTTTGCAAACTTCATAAAATCCTGCAACTTTATAAATTCCGTATGAATGGGAATGATAATCTGGTCGGGGGAAAGCTTTTTTGTAACTCTTACCTTCATCGCTTATTCTCCTGCCTTCAGTCGCACGGGAAGCACCATATAGCTGTAGCGGTTTCCGGTGCAGGGATTTAATACAATCGGGCTCAGGCCGTTGACCATTTCGAGCGTACACTCGCTGTCCGGCACGGCGCGCAGTGCGTCGAGCAGATATTTGCAGTTAAAGCCAATCTCAAGATCCTTTCCGTCTCCCGCAATGGGGCAGACGTCGTAGGCCTCGCCGATGGTAGAGACCGTTCTGAATTCGGCGGAGTTATCGCGGAAGCGGCAGCGAACAGGGCTTTTGAGCTTTTCTGATACCACAAGGCCAACGCGCTCAATGGAATCTGTCAGCTGGCTCACATTTCCGACCAGACGAATCGGGTTATTCTGCGGCAGAACGCGCCGCCAATCCAAAAATTCTCCCTCTAAAATGCGGCAGACAAGCGTTGCGTCGCCGATGCTGAAAAGAATGTGCTTGGAGCCGGGGTAGAACGTTGCAGGCTCATCTGTATCACCAAGAATTTTTTCGACCTCGCGGAGCGCCGCCGCCGGGGCAACAAACTTCACCTTCCGCTCCAGCTTTTCCTCCGGCACATAGCGCCGCAGCGCCAGCCGGTAGCCGTCGACTGCTACGGAGGTAATGGATTCTTCGTCGATTTCAAAGAGAATTCCTGTATGGATGGGTCTTGCCTGATTTTCACTCACGGCAAAGCTCGTCCCGGAGATCATCGCCTTCAGCTCACACTGCGGCACGCGGATTCCCTTCTCAGAGTCGACATCCGGAAGCTCGGGGTAATCCTCTGCGGAGAGAGCTGTGATGGTAAAAGCGGAAATGCCGCCACGAATCGATACTCTGTATCCTGCATCGACCTGAATACTCACTGTCTCATCCGGGAGCTTTCGCACAATATCGAAGAACAGCCGCGCGGGCATAATGCATGCGCCGTCCTCCTCCACCTGAGCCTCCAGCCCGACGGTAATACCCGTCTCCAGATTATAACCCGTCAGCATGACTTTGACACCCGCGCGAACCAGAATACCTTCGAGCCCTGCGATGGCGCTTTTCTGCGCGACGGTGCGCGAGGCGACGGAGATTGCCGAAACCAGCTGACTTTTTTCACAGGTAAATTTCATAAAAGGATACCTCCTGCTTTCGTTCTTAAAGAAAGAAAGGATAAATTCAGTAGTAAGTAATAGTAGAGGGCACAACATGTGGAAAAGTCCCGAAAGCCTTGCAAATCCAAAGAAAAACTTTCCACAGTCAAAGCTTTAAAACATGCGCTTTTCCACAGCCCTCTTTGTGAAACCGCTGTTTCACAGATTTCCACACAAATCCTTGCCTGCATTCCACAGGGAAATGTGGATAAAAAAGCGTGTAAAAAAATTTAGAGCTTATTATTGATGTTTGCCGTAATGTCGCGGATGGTATCAGACAGCGGAGAGGTGCTGTTTTGAAGCGCCTGCTCTACCTTTTTAAGCCCGTGCATGACCGTTGTATGGTCGCGGGCAAATTCGCGGCCAATTTCGGGAAGCGAAAGATTGGTCATGGTGCGGATGAGATACATGGCGACCTGCCGCGCCTCGGCGGTATTTTTATTTTTCAGCGTGCTGCGGAGCACCTGATCTTCAATTCCATAGAAAAGGCAAACTTCGCTGATAATCAAGGTCGGCGTTGGAAGATTTTCTGCCTTCCCCTTAAACATGTCCTTAATGGCGCGCGAAACATTCGGCACATCCATCGGCATGTCGTTGAGCTCGCGGAAGGCCATGATTTTTTTGACCGTGCCTTCTATCTGCCGGACGTTATTTGTAATGTTTTCTGCGATGTAGTTGCAGACGTCATCCGGCAGATCAAGCCCCAGACTGTTTGCCTTGTTTTTGATGATGGCCATGCGCGTTTCATAGTCGGGCGGCTGGATATCGGCAATCAGACCCCATTCAAAGCGCGTGCGCAGGCGGTCTTCCAGTCTGACCATTTCGTGCGGCGGGCGGTCTGAGGTCAGGACAATCTGCTTGTGGCTTTCATAGAGATTATTGAAGGTATGGAAGAATTCCTCCTGCGTGGAGTCTTTTCCGGCAATAAACTGGATATCGTCGACCAGAAAGAGGTCTGCGCCCCGGTATTTGTTGCGGAATTCATTATTTTTGCCTTCCCGCAGGGAGGTAATCAGCTCGTTTGTAAACTCGTCTCCCTTGATGTAGACGATGTTGTAATCCGGATGACTTTTATGGATCTCACTTGCAATGGCATAGAGCAGGTGCGTTTTTCCCACGCCGGACGGGCCATAGATGAAAAGCGGGTTATACCGCTCTGCCGGGCGCTCGGCCACGGCAAAGGCCGCCGCATGCGCAAATTTATTGCTTGAGCCGACAATAAAGTTTGCAAAGGTGAACTGCGGGTTAAACTCAATAAATTCCGGCTTTTTCTTCCCTGCGCGGTAAGAGGATATCTCGGTATCGTCGAGTACGATCAGCGCAGGCGTGAGGCTGAAAAGATCCTTGAGCGCTTCTTGAATATAGACGCTGCATCGCGAGAGAATCATATCCTTGCGGTAGGAGGAGGGCGTAAATAAAACCAGCTTCTGCTCGGTCAGCTCCAGAACCTCTGTATCGTCAAACCAGGTAGAAACGACGGCAGGCGTCAAAAGCTGCTCCATATGGCCAATGACCTTGGCCCAGATATAGGTAGAGGAGTACAAGATTAAGCTCCTTTCCGGTCAAAAATGGGCGGCGCACCTTTAAGAAATAAAAAATCATAAAAGAAAAAGGGCATACCGATACACCATAATTTTATCACGGAAAAGGAGCTTTTGCAAGGGGTATACTATATTATATAGAAATTGAAAAAATAAACGCGGTGCGCATCGGTTCACCAGGCGCGCCGCGTATTGTTTTGTTTTTCAGTATTCCCGGACAACGGCTTTGACTAAGCCTAAAATCTGGCATCCGGCTGCATCAATTGGCTCATATGCCGGATTTTCCGGCATGAGCCAGAGCTTCCCCTTCTTTTGCCGAAGCCGCTTGACGGTAGCCGAATCGTCCAGCAGCGCCACAACGATCTGCCCATTGTCTGCCGTCTGCTGCGGCCGCACGACCACCAGGTCGCCAGACAAAATTCCCGCGCCGATCATGGAGTCGCCGCGTACACGCAGGGCAAAGCACTCCGGCTCTGCGTCAAAGCTCAGATAGTCCTCAATATTTTCAACGGCAAGAATCGGCTGCCCCGCCGTGACCACGCCAACGATGGGAATCTTTCCGGGTTTTTGGCTCTCAGAAAGCGCAATTGTGCGGTTTTTCATGTTGGTCATATGGATCAGACCCTGCTCCTTCAGTGCGCTCAGATGATAATGAACGGTTGCCGTGGAGGCAAGACCCACACCCACGCAGATTTCGCGCACGGAGGGGGAATAGCCGTATTCTGCGGTAAAGGCGGTGATGAATTTTAAAATCTGCTCCCGCTTGTCTGTTGTCCTTGCCATGGTCTTTCCCCTTTTCTGCTTTCTGACTTCTTATGACAAGTATAACATAGCAGACGGAAAAAATCAAACATTTGTTTAAATTAAAGGCCTTCAAAGGAAAAGTCCGGTATATAATCCTCGCTTGCCGCAGAAAAATCCTGTGTGTAGCCGTTTTCGATGCCAAGAAAATCGAGATAGGATACCGCCGCATCATATTCTTCTTCCAGAATCGGACGGTCGAGCGGCGCAAGCTCCTTTGCCCTTCCCATCGGAACATACTGGCTCATGAGGCTGAACAATACGTCTCCCTTTGGAAAGGTGTCTGCAAACCAGTCGAGAACGCCCAGCGTATTGTCAAGGTAGCCCGGTAAAATCAGATGGCGCACGATCATACCGCGCTTCATTTCGTCGTTTTCGATGACAGCCGGGCCGACCTGCCGGTACATTTCTTTGATTGCAGCTTTCGTGGTCTCAACGTAGTCCGGCGCGCGGCTGAGCTTTGCGGCTAAGTGAGGGTCAGAATATTTCATGTCCGGAAGGTAAATATCGACGAGACCGTCTAATTCCCGCAGCGTTTCCACGCGCTCATACCCGCCGCAGTTATAGACGACTGGCACAGGAAGCTTTGGCGAGAGGGCAGGAAGAATGGACGGGAGAAAGTGCGTTGGCGTGACGAGATTGATATTCTGAACGCCTTCGTCGATGAGGCGCAGAAAAATTTCCCGCAGATGCTCTGGCGAAATTTCTTTTCCGAGGTTTTCCTGCGAAATGATGTCGTTCTGGCAGAAGATGCACTTCAGCGTGCAGCCGGAAAAAAAGACCGCGCCGGAGCCAAAGTTTCCGGAAATCACCGGCTCTTCCCAGTAATGCGCTGCCGCGCGGGCAGCTCGAATGCTTGCCCCTTGGTGGCAAAAGCCGAGTTCCCCTTTTGTCCGGTCGACGCCGCACTGGCGCGGGCAGAGCGTACAATGTTCATAAGAAAGCATAAGCGCCTCCAAGGTATTCAGGATAAAAACAGTATAACGAATTACGGCGCTTTACACAAGCTTTCGGGTGTGATAAAATCGCAAAGAGGTGAAGATTTATGAAACGAAACATGGCAGCGCTCTTTGCGGCGTTTATGATACTCAGCGCATGCAGCGCAAAGACCAAAACTGAAACGATCACACAGGAGGAAACCACCGCGCAAACGGAAGTTTCAAGCGAACCGGCAGAGCAGGAAACCATCGAGCTTCCGGCTGCGCCTGTGCCCGAAACGGAAGAACCTGAAACGAGCAGCGAAGAAAATCCATCTTCGCAGACGGCCTCGTGGTTTGACGAGCCGCAGACCGAGCAGTTTGACTTGGAAGAGGTCGTGAGCTGCACCTACACGCTGCCGCACTTTACGCTTGGAACGGAAGAAGCATCAAAAACGGCAAACGCAATTTTTGAAGCGCTTGGGCAGGATCTGCGCGATTACGCACAAACCTCTGTTTATCCTTCGGCGCAGGAAAAGCAGGCCATTGGTTTTTTGAACGGCGGCTACAGCGCGGGAGGAAGCGAAAATACGCTGGTAGTTACCTATACGATCTCGGTCTCGTTTTCAACTGAAACGCAAGACCAGCAGTTCACGCACACCTATACGATCGATCTGACAACGGGAGAACTTTTGAAAGAGGAGTAAATGTTTCACGTGAAACATGAAACACATATGGAAAAACAAAAAACGTACACAGTAGAAATCACCGGCTTAACGGCCGAGGGTTCTGGCGTTGCGAGAATTGACGGACAGGTCGTGTTTGTGCCGGGCGTGATTCCGGGGGAAACCTGCAAAATCAAAATTGAACACATCGGGCGCTCCAATGCGTTCGCGTCGCTCATCGCCGTGGAAAAACCATCGCCGCACCGCGTAGAGCCAGAATGTAAATATTTTGGTCGCTGCGGCGGCTGCACCTTCTGGCACATGGACTATGCCTGCGAACTGGAATGCAAAAAGCAGCGGGTAAAGGATGCGCTTTCGCGCATCGGGGGCGTAGATTTCCCGGAGCTTTCGATTACTGGCAGCGAAAGTATCTATGCTTACCGCAATAAGGTGCAGTTTCCTGTGCAGGCAAAGGGGAAAAATATCTGCGCGGGCTTTTACCGCGCGGGAAGCCACGAGGTCATTTCAATCGCGGACTGCAAGATTCAGCCCCAGCGGGCAAACACTGTGCGGGCGGCTGTTCTGGAATGGATGAAGGAAGAAAAAATCCCGGCCTATGACGAGCGGACGCACAAGGGCGTCGTGCGCCATATTTATCTTCGCTGCGGCGAGAAGACAGGGCAGATGCTGGTGTGCGTGGTCTGTAACTGCGAGAATCTTTCCAAAAAGAAAGCGCTTACTGAAAAACTTCTTTTCTGTGGCGCGGGCGTGACGGGTGTGGTTTTGAACTACAATACCCGGAAAAGTAACGTCATTTTGTCAGACCGCTTTGAAACACTTCATGGAAGCGGTATGCTGGAAGACGAGCTTCTTGGCCTTCGCTTCCGGCTTTCGCCCGCGGCCTTTTATCAGGTGAACCACGACCAGGCGGAGCGGTTTTATGAAAAAGCCATCGAGTTTGCGGATTTAGACGGCACGCAGACGGTGTTAGACCTTTACTGCGGCAGCGGCACAATTACGCTCTGTCTGGCAAAACACGCGAAGAAGGTTATTGGCGTGGAAATCGTGGACGCGGCAATTCGCGATGCAAAAGAAAACGCCCGGCAAAATGAAATTCAAAACGCAGAATTTTTCTGCGCCGACGCAGGGCAGGCCGCCCAGCGCTTTGCAGAAGAAAATGTGCAGCCGGATGTGATTGTCATTGACCCGCCGCGAAAGGGTGTGAGCGAGGACGTGATCGAGGCAATGGAAAAAATGAGTCCTTCGCGTATCGTCTATGTCTCCTGCGACCCCGCAACGCTCGCGCGAGACGTGAAGCGTCTGGAAGAGCGCGGCTACCGGGCAGAAAAGGCGCATTGCTTCGATCTGTTCCCAAGATGCGCACATGTGGAGACGGTCTGTTTGCTGTCGAGGAAGGATGAGAAAAAAGAGGTTTTTAAGAATGTTAAATGTATTGATAA
>CAZXIW010000030.1:0-20893 GCA_964640905.1 uncultured Oscillospiraceae bacterium | reverse complement strand
GTAAAATTACCGCGGCAGCGCGTGCTTTGGCAGGCGAAATGGTAAGGCCGGGCGTCACAACCAAACAGATCGACAAGGCGGTACACGATTTTATCGTGTCGCAGGGCGCAAAGCCAACCTTCCTCGGATATGGAGGGTTTCCCGCGAGCACCTGCATCTCCGTCAACGAGGTGGTCATCCACGGTATTCCGGGTAACCGGGTGCTCAAGGAGGGCGACATCGTTTCGGTGGATGTGGGCGCGAGCTGGGGCGGTTTTACTGGTGACTGCGCCGCAACCTTTGCCTGCGGAAAAATCTCAGAGCAGGCACAAAAGCTCATTACGGTAACAGAGCGAAGCTTCTACGAGGGAATCAAATTTGCACGTCAGGGATGCCGGATCTCCGACATCGGCCACGCGGTGCAGACATACGTGGAGAGCCATGGATTTGGCGTTGTCCGCGCGTTTGTCGGCCACGGTGTGGGCGAGAAGATGCATGAAGAGCCGGAAGTCCCCAACTTTGGTTCCCCCGGCCGAGGCCCGAGAATGGTCAAAGGCATGACCCTGGCAATCGAGCCGATGGTCACGCAGGGCACGTATGAAGTGCGCGTCCTGAAGGATCGTTGGACGACTGTAACTGCCGACGGCCTGCTCGCGGCACACTACGAAAATTCGATTCTGATTACCGACGGCGAGCCGGAAATTCTCACCGTTACAGAGGGGCTTTGAGTATGGAACTATCCAAAGCGGACATGATCGTATCGCTTGCCGGGCGCGACAGGGGAAAGCTGTTCTTTGTGGTCGACACAGATGAGCAGTATGTCTACCTTGCAGACGGCAAGACGCGAAGGCTGGAAAGCCCGAAGCGAAAAAAGCCTCGGCACGTCCGAAAGCTCCCTTTGTATCCATCCCGCGTCGCCGGGAAAATTCGTAACGGCGACAAGGTTCTCAACAGCGAATTACGAAGGGAATTGGCCATTGCCGGCCAGACATTCAATAGTCAAAACCAAGGGGGTTAATTGATCTTGGCAAAAGACGACGTAATCGAACTTGAGGGCATCGTAACTGATGCACTGCCGAATGCCATGTTCTCCGTCGATATCGGCGGTGGCCACACCATTCTGGCGCATATTTCCGGCAAGCTCCGGATGAACTTTATTAAGATTCTGCCGGGCGACAAGGTGACAGTCCAGATGTCGCCGTATGATCTGACCCGCGGCAGGATCACGTGGAGAAGTAAATAGAGCGATTGGCTCATATGGAGGTTAACAGTATGAAGGTAAGACCGTCCGTGAAGCCCATGTGCGAAAAGTGCAAAATCATCAAGCGCAAGGGCCGTGTTATGGTAATTTGCGAAAACCCGAAGCATAAGCAGAGACAAGGTTAATAGGAGGTGCTCTGAATAGTATGGCACGTATTGCTGGTATTGACCTGCCCCGTGAGAAGAGAATCGAAATCGGTTTGACTTATATTTACGGTATCGGCAGAAAAAGCGCACAGGATATCCTGAAGGCAGCTGGCGTGGATGGCGACATCCGCGTGAAGGATCTGACAGAAGACCAGGAGTCCGCTCTGCGTGAAGTAATTGACAAGAACTACACCATTGAGGGCGACCTCCGCCGTGAAGTCGCACTCAACATCAAGCGCCTGACTGAGATCGGCTGCTACCGCGGTGTGCGTCACCGTCGTGGCCTGCCCGTTCGCGGCCAGAGAACGAAGACCAACGCTCGTACCCGCAAGGGCCCGAAGAAGACCATTGCGAACAAGAAGAAGTAAGGGGAGTGTGAGATAGTATGGCAAAAGCAGTCAAGAAGGTTATCAAGCGCCGTCGTGAGCGCAAGGTTATCGAAAAGGGCGCCGTGCATATCCGCTCGTCCTTTAACAACACGATGGTTACCGTCACCGACGCAAACGGTAACGCTCTGTCCTGGGCCTCCTCCGGCGGCCTCGGATTCCGTGGCAGCAGAAAGTCGACGCCGTATGCCGCGCAGATGGTCGCTGAGACCGCTGCAAAGGCCGCTGTTGACAACTACGGCCTGAAGACCGTTGAGGTCTTCGTCAAGGGTCCTGGCCAGGGCCGTGAGTCCGCGATCCGCGCGCTGCAGTCGGCTGGTCTGGAAGTCACCATGATTAAGGACGTCACCCCCATTCCGCACAATGGCTGCCGTCCGCCGAAGCGCCGCCGCGTGTAATAGGCAAGGAGGAGAAAAGTTATGGCAAAGAATACACAGCCTGTATTAAAGCGCTGCAGAACACTGGGCGTATCTCCCGCTGCAATGGGTTACAGCAAGCAGTCCAACCGCAACCCCGGCGGCAAGAGAAGAACAAAGAAATCCGAATATGGCATGCAGCTGACCGAGAAGCAGAAGGTCAAGTTTGTCTATGGCATTCTGGAAAAGCAGTTTAGAATGTACTACGAGAAGGCCGAAAGAATGAACGGCAACACCGGCGAAATTCTTCTGAGCCTGGTCGAGCGCAGACTCGACAATGTCGTGTACCGTCTGGGCTTTGCTGCGACCCGCCGCGAGGCTCGTCAGCTGGTCAACCATGGTCACTACACCGTCAACGGCAAGAGCGTCAACATCCCGTCCTATCTGGTTGATGTCAACGACGTGATCGCCGTCAGTGAAAAGAGCAGCTCCAACAACCGCTTCAAGAAGCTCAAGGAAGATGACGCGTTCATCGCAGCTCCGAAGTGGCTGGAAAGAGACAAGAACAACCTCACCGGTAAGGTTATTGCGCTGCCCGCAAGAGACGATATTGACTTTGAGATCGCAGAAAATCTGATCGTCGAATTGTACTCCAAGTAACGTTTCACCCTCGTTTATTGGTAAGCTGAATTCGGCAACGAAACAACGTTTCGTAGTTACAAGGAGGGTTTAATAATTCATGGTAGAAATTGAAAAGCCGCGTATTGAGTGTATGGATTCCCCGGAGGATGGCTCCTACGGCAAGTACGTTGTCGAGCCTCTGGAAAGAGGCTACGGCACCACCCTCGGCAACTCTCTGCGCAGGATTCTTCTTTCCTCCCTGCCCGGCACAGCCGCGACCTCGATCAAGATCGTCGGCGTGCAGCACGAATTCTCGACGATTCCCGGCGTCAAGGAAGACGTTACGGAGATCGTTCTGAACGTAAAGAAGATCATCGCAAGACTGCATTGCCAGGGCGTCAAGACCGTCTACATTGACGCGACCGGCGAGCGCGAGGTGACCGCCGGCGACATCAAGGCCGACGGCGAGGTTGAGATCCTCAACCCCGAGCTTCACATCTGCTCGCTTGGCCCGGACGCCACCTTCAACATGGAAATCACGCTGAGCCACGGCCGCGGGTATGTCTCGTCCGATAAGAACAAGACGCCCAATATGCCGATCGGAACGATTGCCGTCGATTCGATTTACACGCCGGTCTACAAGGTGAACTACACCGTGGAGAACACGCGTGTCGGCAACATGACAGACTATGACAAGCTTACGCTCGAAGTCTGGACCGATTCTACCATCTCCGCAAGAGATGCGGTCAGCCTCGGTGCAAAGATTCTCTCCGACCATCTGAGCCTGTTCACGGATCTTTCCGATACCGTGGCCAACAAGCCGACCATGGCGGAGAAGCCTGAGACGCACCGCGACAAGGTCCTGGAAATGACCATCGAAGAGCTTGACCTGTCCGTCCGAAGCTTCAACTGCCTCAAGCGCGCCAACATCAACAACGTCGAGGATCTGATCTCCAGAACCGGCGAGGATATGATGAAGGTTCGCAACATGGGTCGGAAGTCTTTGGAGGAAGTGCAGAACAAGCTGGCTATGATGGGTCTGTCCCTGGCAAGCGACGATTCCACAAGTTCCAACAATAATTAACTGATAACCTTTCAAGAAGGAGGTAAAGTCCTATGTTTGGTACCAGAAAGCTCGGCAGAACCAGCGCACAGCGCAAGGCCATGCTCAGAGCGATGACTACCTATCTGTTTGAAAACGGCAAGCTCGAGACGACCTTCACCCGCGCGAAGGAAGTTCAGCCCGTTGCGGAAAAGATGATCACCCTTGGCAAGAAGAACACGCTGGCCACTTATCGCAGAGCCCTTGCGTTCATCACCAAGGAAGACGTTGCCAACAAGCTGTTCAAGGAGATCGCTCCGAAGTATGCCGACCGTAACGGCGGCTATACCCGCGTGACCCGCCTTGGCCCGCGCCGCGGCGACGCAGCTGAGATGGCTGTGATCGAGCTGGTGTAAGCTCTGCGCAGCACGCTCAGACAAGACGTGATAGAAAATCCCCCTTTGGAGCATACTGCTTCAAAGGGGGAATTTTTATGAAGTTTTCAGAAAAGGCGTACCAAAAATATGTTGCGTCGCTGGCAAAAAAGTCGCCGGTCTGGAAGGATATGCTGGGGGCATTCTGCATCGGCGGGCTCATTTGCGCGCTGGGGCAGCTGATTTTAAACGGATGGAAGCTTGCAGGGCTGGAAAAGGACGCCGCCGGAACGCTAACTTCCATTTCGCTCGTCTTTCTCAGCGCCGCCGCGACGGGGCTGAGCTGGTATGATGATCTGGCAAAGGTTGCGGGCGCGGGGACGATCGTTCCCATCACGGGCTTTGCCAACGCCGTCGTCTCGCCCGCCATCGAGTTTAAGGCAGAAGGCTTCGTGACGGGCATGGCCGCAAAAATGTTTATCATCGCAGGACCTGTCATCGTCTATGGCACAACGGCAAGCGTGCTCTATGGCGTCATCTACTGGCTTTGTACAAGGTAAGAAGCTATTGGGGCGGCTGCTTCTGCAAAAAGGATAAAAGCGCGCCTGCCTCATTTGGGAGCGTCTCATCGAGCACAGCGTCAAGACAAAGCGCAAGTGCGCGCCCAACCTGCTTTCCCTGAAAGCCGAGCGCCATAACATCGTGGCCATCGATGGCAAGATCCTTTACGGAAAAGCAGGGCGGCTCAGAAAGAAGACAATCAAGTAAAGCCAGCGCAGCATCAAGCACGGCGATCCGATCTTTGCAAATGGCGGCCTGCGCCAGCGTGTCTGCCCGGTGAAGCTCGATCAGCTGGCGTGTGGCCTGCTCGCCGTGCTTACTCAAAAGGCGCTTGAGAAGGCTTCTGTCTGCTGTAATGGGCATGTCGTGATAGCGGACAAGGCGGACAATGCGTTCTTTGGTGGCGTTATCAAAGTGAAGCCTTGATAAAATAGCCTCTGCAATGGCGCAGCTCCGGCCTGCGTGGCCATAGAAGTGGCCAAGGCCATCTGAGCCGATGGAAAAGCAGCCGGGCTTGCCGATATCGTGCAGCAGCGCCGCCCAGCGAAGCGGCGGCGCAGGAGAGCTTGCGTCCAGAGCGGCAATCGTGTGCGCCCAGACGTCTTTGTCGTGGTGCGGGTTATGCTGCGCAAAGCCAAACATGGGGGAGAGCTCCGGAAGCACAACGGCAAGCACATCGCCATAGCGCCGCAAAACCTCCGCCGCGCCCTTGCCGCAAAGAAGCTTTGTCAGCTCTGCGCGCACGCGCTCCGGCGCGATGCCGGAAAGCAGCGCCTTGCAGGCGTGAACGCTGGCGGCGGTCTTCGCTTCAAGCTGCATCTCATAGCGGGAGGCAAAGCGCAGTGCGCGCAAAATGCGCAGGGCATCCTCCTGAAATCTGCGCGCAGGCTCGCCCACGCAGCGAATAAGCCCATTTGCAAGGTCTTCTGCGCCGCCTTCATAGTCGACAAGACCCATCTTCGGGTGATAGGCCAGAGCGTTTATGGTAAAATCGCGCCGCGCCAGATCCTCGCGCAGACTGCGCGTAAAGTGAACGGCGTCGGGGTGGCGATGGTCGGTATAAATGCCATCGACGCGGTAGGTGGTGATCTCAAGCGGCAGAGTGTCCAGAATGAGGGTGAGCGTTCCGTGCTTTAAGCCGGTCTCAACCAGTTGGCAGCCGGAAAAAACGCGCTGAACCTCTGCCGGGCGGGCGCTGGTCGTAATGTCCCAGTCTGTTGCAAGGCTGCCATCAAGAAGGAAATCGCGCACAGCGCCGCCCACGACAAAGGCCTCAAAGCCGGCGGCGGTGAGGCGGTCAAGGGCAAAATTAACTTGTGGCGGCAAATTCATCATGCGTTACATCTCCAGTGCAGAAAACGGGCGGCTGCGCCATAAAATCATTGTAACCGCTGGCGCGCGCATTTTCAACTCCAAAAGCGCAGGAAGCCACTCTATCCTGCGCCCGGCGCGGCCTTGTTAGCTTGCACGAAATTCTGCGAGATCTGATTTAGGGCATTTCCTGCCCGGTTGGCGATGCTGCCGGGTCTGCAAGGCGCGGGAGAGATTTGAAAGCAAATTTGAAAAGTGCGCGCGGCTGTGATATGATATTCCTGCACCAATCAAATTTTTTCCGGAGGTGAGCGGGCAATGAGCCTGACGGTTTCGCAGTTGATGGAGCTTCCGTGTCTTCGCAGAGCCAAAGTGCTGGCGGGGCATCAGAGCCTGAACCGAATAGTCACCAGCATTACCGTGCTGGAATATTCCGCGCCGACAGAAATGCAGAACAGGCTCTATGAGAGCATCGATTTCTGGGGCAGTGAGCTGATTCTGACCGCTTTTTGCAACATCGCTGAGGATGTTCAGGCGCAGTGCGACAACATCCGGAAGTTTGCGCTGGCTGGCGAGGTGGGGATGATCCTCTACTATGTGGGACTCATTATGCCGTCGGTAGACCCAAGGGTGATCCGGCTGGCAGATGAGCTGGGATTTGTTTTGATCTGTATGCCGGAAAATGAGGCGAACCTTCGCTACAGCGAGGTCATTCACGAGGCGATGGATGCAATCGTGCGCGATGAGCTGAACAATCCGACCTTTACCATTGACCTTCTTGAGCAGATGACAAAAGTCCCCGCCGGGCAGCAGAGCGTCAAAACGATTCTGCGCATCACAAGCGACCGTCTGCGCGCCTCGGCGGTCATTACCGACGCAGAATACCATGTGCTGAGCGAGGCGTCGTGGCCGCGCAACCAGAATGCCGACTGGTCGACGCTCATTCAGCGCGAGGCAAAGCGCGGCGGAGGCGACTGCTGGGAAATTGACGGCAAGCCAAAGCTTTCGGCCTATAAGGCCGAAATACAGCCCGCGCATCATAAGCGGATGTATCTGTTTGTGTTTTCTGAGCACGGCAGGCTGGACGCGCTGCTCTGGAAGCAGGTCGTAGAGGGCGTGCGCGTCAGTATGGGCGTCTGGGGAAAAACGCACGACCAGACTGACCTCTCTGAGCTTACGCGGGCAATCATTCTCGATGAGCCAATTAAAATGCGAAGGCTCGGGGATCTCTACCACATCGACGTCGCGTCGCTGAGCGATATGTGGATTTTAAGAAGTCTGACGGGGGAGAATCTTTCGCCGTGGACAAAGGCCGTCGCAGAGCTGTCTTCCCTGTACACAAAAATTGGCCTCTGTGAGCACTATGAAAACGACATTCTGATCTTCCCCATCGGAAGCCGGACGCTCAGAGAGATGAACGAATGGAGTGATGCCCTCGCGCAGTTCTGCGAGGAAAACCACCTTTCTGCCCGCATTACCCGCTGCCCGCTGCTGCAAAGAACGGCCGACGTCAAATACGCCTATGAGACGACCTGCGCGCATCTGGAAGAGAGCACAAAGGTTTTTCCCACCCGCGTGTATTTCACAAGCTCCGAGATCGAGTTTGTCAAAGAGTGCTGCGAGATTGCCGCACAGGGAAAAGCCTGTGTCCGCCGGTATACCTCGGCGCTCGATTCCATTCTGCTGCGAAAAGACGGCGGGGAGATCGTCAAAACGCTTGCAGTATTTTTGCTGGACGAAAACTCCAGCATCACCGAAACCGCTGCCGCGCTCTTTGTCCATAAGAACACGGTAAAGTACCGTCTGCAAAAGGCAAGCGATATGCTTGGCTTTCATGTGGGGGACATCCCGCAGTCGAAAAACCTTCTGTATGCGCTTGCATTGCAGCGTATCATGCAGGCCTCGCTTCCCGCAGGCAATCCTGAAAAATGATAACCGCCTCCGCGCTTATTGTCCTTTGGGACAACGAGCGCGGAGAATCTTTAGCCCATGACATAATGTTTTTAGCGCGTTAATTCACTATAATTAGGAGAAATCGGACACGCGCCGGTTGAAACGATACGAGGTGATCAATATGGCAAAACAGGTAACAGGCTTTGAGATCAAAGCCGAAGAACGACAGAGCTGGGGCTCTATCACGATGGTTTGGATTGGCGCAATGATCTGCGTCCCGGCCTTGATGATCGGCGGCATGGTCGGCTCAGGGATGACGCTTGCGACTTCCGCGCTGGCAAGTCTCATTGGCTACGCGCTGATCTGCGTCTTTATGAGCTATATGGGCATGCAGGCCTGCGACACCGGTCTTCCGACCGCCGTGATGGCCGGAAGCGCACTTGGTGAAAAGGGCGCAAAATACATCATCAGCTCCGTGCTTGCAATCTCCTGCGTCGGCTGGTTTGGCATTCAGGCGGCAGTCTGTGGCGCGTCCTTTTCCTCTATGCTTGCCGGTATGACAGGTCTTTCTGTTCCGGTGTGGCTTTGCTCCGTCCTGTGGGGCGTTATCATGCTTCTGACGGCCTGCTTCCGCTTCAGCGGTCTCAAGTGGCTCAATAAAATTGCCGTCCCGCTGCTCGGTGTCGTTCTGGCATACTGCCTGATCTATAACCTTGCCATCGGCAACGGCGCAGCGCTGGTCGGCTATCAGCCCGCCGCTCCCATCGATTTTGTGACGGGCATCAGCCTGACGGTCGGCTCGTTCGTGGTTGCAGCTGCCATCTCCGGCGACTACTGCCGCTTTGCAAGAAGCCGCAAAGACGTTGTAAAGTCCTCTGTGCTTGGTGTTCTGCCGTCTGGTATGGCGGTTTTGCTGATCGGCGGCATTCTTGCCATCTGCACCGGCTCTTATGACATCAGCGTATTTCTCTCCACGGCAGGTCTTCCCTTCATTGGTCTTGTCGCGCTGATCCTTGCTACCTGGACGACCAACGTTTCCAACGCCTACTCCGGCGGTCTTGCGCTGTCTGTCCTTCTGGGGCAGGATGAAAAGAAGAGCCAGGTCACGACGGCGGTTGCCGGTATCATTGGCACGGTTCTGGCCGCAGCCGGTATCTTAAACTCGATCCAGGGCTTCTTGTCGCTGCTGTCTGCCGTCGTTCCGGCGCTGATGGGCGTCATGATCGCAGACTACTGGATTCTTGGCAAGGGCAAGGTCGAAAGCTTCTCGATTCGCGAGGGCTTCTACGCCCCCGGTGTCATCGCCTTTGCCATCGGCGCGCTGGTCGCCTGCATGACAGGCGGCACGTTCGCCTCCATCCCGGCGCTGGCCTTCCTGAACGTTCCGTTCTTCATTGGCCCTGTCAACGGCATTGTTCTTTCGCTGGCTGTTTATCTTGCAATTGAAAAATTGACCCGCAAAAAATAATGGAGCTTTCCAGAAAGCTCCGGCATCTATCCCCGAATTTCAAATTTCAAATTCAAAGGAGTGTTTTACTTGCGAAAAATTGGTATTCCCGAAATTGAAGATATCGCCCTGGGTGCGGCGCTTTTGGGCGCTGGCGGCGGCGGCGACCCCTATGTTGGAAAGCTGGTTGCAATCGGCGCGGTGCAGGAATGCGGCCCTGTCACGATGCTCGACCCCGACGAAGTTCCCGATGACGCGCTGATCGTCCCCATTGCGATGATGGGCGCGCCCACCGTTCTTGGCGAAAAGGCCATCGGCGGCAATGAGTATAAGACCCTTTACGAAACTGTTTCCGCTTTTTATGGTAAGCCCATCTACGCCTTTATGCCCATTGAGGCAGGCGGCGTCAACTCCATGCTTCCCATCGCGGCGGCCGCGCGCCTTGGTCTTCCGATGGTCGACTGCGACGGCATGGGCCGCGCGTTCCCCGAGCTTCAGATGGTGACCTTTACGATCGGCGGCGGCTCGGCAACGCCGATGGCGCTGGTCGATGAAAAGGGGAACTCCTGCATCTTCCGCACGGTCACAAACAAATGGACAGAGGAGCTTGCGCGTGTGGTCACGATGGCCTGCGGCGGCTCGGTCTCGGTCTCTCTTTACGCGATGGAAGGAAAATTCATGAAGCAGTACGGCGTGCGCGGCATCGTGACCCGCAGCGAGCGCCTTGGCTCTGCCATCCGCAAGGTCAAGGAAGCAACTGACAAAACGCCGGAGGAAGCCTTCCTTGAAATTACCGAGGGCTACAAGCTCTTCAAGGGCAAGATCTGCGATGTACTGCGCGAGGTTCGGAGCGGCTTTAACTTTGGCAAGGTCGTTCTCGACGGCATTGGCGACTGCAAGGGAAAGACCGCCTATGTGGAGTTCCAGAATGAAAACCTCACCGCAGTTGTAGACGGCAAGACCCTTGCCACCACGCCAGACCTTATTTGCCTGGTCGATACCGAGACCTTTACCCCTGTCCCGACCGACGCGCTCAAATACGGCAAGCGCGTGATGGTGGTCGGCCTCAAGTGCTTCCCGCTCTGGAGAAGCGAGGAGGGGCTGAAGCTGGTCGGCCCGCGCTACTTTGGCCTGGATACTGACTACATTCCGCTGGAAGAGCGCTGCAAAGGAGGGCTTTGAGCATGTATAAGCTTGGAATTGACGTCGGCGGCACGAATACGGATGCCGTCCTGATCGACGAAAATCTGAACGTTGTGGCTTCTGTGAAGCAGCACACCACGTCTAACATTTATGATGGCATTTTAAATGCCGTCCGCACCGTTCTGGAGCAGTCCGGTGTTGACCGCAGCCAGATCGGCCAGGCCATGCTCGGCACGACGCAGTGTACCAACGCCATCGTCGAGCGCAAAAATCTTGCGCCCATCGGTGTTCTTCGCATCGGCGCGCCCGCCTCGCTGGGAATCCCCCTGATGGTGGACTGGGCAGAGGACTTAAAAGCCATTGCCGTCAAGACCGCGATCATCGGCGGCGGCTTTGAGTATGACGGCAAGGAACTGGCGCCCTTTGACGCGGCTGCCGCAACTGCATTTTTTGAAGAGCTCAAGGCGCAGAATGTCAAGTCGGTTGCGATCTCCTGCGTGTTCTCCACCGTGCGAAACGATCATGAGCTGGAGGCCGCAAAGCTCTGCAAGAAGATCATGGGCGAGGATGTCCATGTGTCGGTCTCGAGCGAAATTGGCTCGATGGGTCTCATTGAGCGCGAAAACGCGACGATTCTGAACGCCGCTCTTTATAAGGTCGCGCAGTCCTTTACCGAGGGCTTTGCCCAGTCGCTGGCAGACGAGGGCGTAAGCAATGCCCGTGTCTATCTCTCGCAGAACGACGGCACGCTCATGACGATGGACTATGCCCGCCGCTACCCCATCTTGACGATTGCCTGCGGCCCGACCAACTCCATCCGCGGCGCAAGCTATCTGAGCCAGCTCAAAAACGCCATCGTCATCGACGTGGGCGGCACGACAACAGACCTTGGCGTCATTCAGAACGGCTTTCCCAGAGAGTCCGGCGTGGCCGTTACGATTGGCGGCGTGCGCACGAACTTCCGCATGCCGGACGTTGTATCCATCGGCCTTGGCGGCGGCTCAATTGTCCGCCAGAAAGAAGACGGCAGCGTAACCGTCGGCCCGGATTCTGTCGGCTATCAGATCACCGAGAAGGCGCTTTGCTTTGGCGGCGATGTCTGCACGGCAACGGATATTGCCGTTCGCCTTGGCATGACGGAGCTTGGAGACAAGGCGCTGGTCGCAGGTCTTGACGAAGACTTTGCAAAGAAGGCGATGGACGCCATCCGCGCACTTTGCGAGGACTCTATTGACGCGATGAAGGTCTCTGCCGACGATGTGGACGTGATTTTGGTTGGCGGCGGCTCGATCGTCCTGCCGGAAGACCTTGCCGGCGCAAAGAGCGTCACCAAGCACGAGCATGGCGGCGTGGCCAACGCCATCGGCTCTGCCATCTCCAAGGTCAGCGGCACCTACGAGCAGCTCATCGACTACAATGAGATGCCCCGCGACGAGGCGCTTGCAAAGGCGCGCGCCGAGGCTGTGGAGCTTGCCGTGGCCGCGGGCGCAATTCGCGAGACGGTCGAGATCATTGATGCGGAGGATGTGCCGCTTCAATACTACCCCGGCAACACCGCCCGCGTGAAGATCAAGGCTGCCGGTGATCTGGCATAACGGAAACAGAAAGACCCGGCAGTTCACTGAACTGCCGGGCTTTTCTTATTCGTCCATCGTTGGGATGGAAATATTGTCTGTTCCGTGGGCTTCAAATTCTGCGATGTAATCATCCATCCGGGAGACCAGCGCGTCATAATTTTCGTTGGATACCGGCTGGTAGTCCAGATCGCGCCGCGCCAGCTCTTCGGCCAGAATTTCATAAAAGACCGTGTCCTCATAGTCAACAATGGCCTCGTGAATCCCGCCGTCGGAAAATGCGCGCGACGGGACGTCCTCGCCGTTCCATTTTTCAACGAGCTGCCCCATGCCCTGCTCCCGGCAAAGGGCGAAAAGCTTCGATTCCACGTGGTCGTAATCCTCGAACCGGTCGTCGCCGCGGGTCGAGTTCAAGATCCAGTTTCCGATGTAGACCATATCCAGAAGCCGCCGGAACTCCTTTTTCGTCAATTCAATCTGCATATACCCGCCTCCTTATGCTATCTCATTATATACGCTTTGCCTGCGATTTTCCACTAGTAAATTCACACGAATGTGTAAAAATGTACTTGAGTTCTTTGCGCTTTTGGCATATGATAAGATAACGCGGCCAGAGCCTGCGCGCAAGCGGCAGGAAAAGCGCTGTGCCGGGAAAAGAGGTAGCATGCATTGAAAAAATGGACTGTCTGTATTTTATTTGGCGGCGTTTCGCCGGAGCATGAGGTTTCGCTCCGCTCGGCGGAGTCGGTGCTGAAGAACATAGATCATGAAAAATATCAGATTCTCCCTGTGGGCATTACAAAGCAGGGGCAGTGGCTTTTGTTTGGGGGCGGGGATTATTCGATGCTCCCCGCCGGTACCTGGCAGAGCTGTGCGGAAAACCGCCCGGCGGCGCTCTCGCCGGTCAGAGGGCAGGGGCTTTTGATTTTTGAAGACGGCTTCGTGCGCCAGGAGCACATTGACGTGGTCTTCCCGGTTCTGCACGGCGAAAACGGCGAAGACGGCTCGATGCAGGGGCTCTTTCAGGTTGCGGGGCTTGCGTATGTCGGCTCGGATGTGACGGCCTCAAGCGCCTGCATGGATAAGACGATGACGAAGCTGGTCGCAGACCACGCGGCCATTCGTCAGGCGCGCTGGCAGCTTGTCACGGCGCAGAGCTGGCAAAGCGATGCCGGGCGCTGCATGGACGCGGTCGAGGCGGAGTTTTCCTACCCGGTCTTTGTCAAGCCCGCAGGCACAGGCTCGTCGGTCGGCGTGGCCAAGGCCAGATGCCGCGCGCAGCTTGAAAAGGCGCTGGTCGAGGCGCTGCGCTTTGACCGGAAGGTGCTGGTTGAGGAGTTCATCGACGGCCAGGAGGTCGAGGTAGCGGTGCTCGGTAACGAAGCGCCCTGCGCGTCGGTCTGCGGCGAGATTGACGCCGGTGCAGATTTTTATGATTATGAGGCAAAGTATCTTTCCAGCTGTGCCTCGCTCTACATTCCGGCCAGAGTGCCGGAGGCGGTCTCTGCGCAGGTGCGCCAGTGTGCCATCCGCGTCTATGAGGCCATGGGCTGCCGGGGGCTTGCGCGTGTAGACTTCTTTGTAACGCGCGGGGAAGGGGAGGTCGTCTTCAATGAGATCAACACCCTTCCGGGATTTACGTCGATTTCGATGTATCCCAAGCTGTTTGTGGCAAGTGGGCTTTCCTATGCCGCGCTGATCGACCGGCTGCTTTCGCTTGCAATGGAGGAAAAGACATGGTAAGTCCTGCACTTATTTCCATCGTCGGCACGCAGCAGCTGGACGGCGAAGCGCCGGAGAGCATCGAGCTTGTGACCGAGGGCTCATACTGCTATGAGCCGGGCTATGTCCGCTTTTCCTATGTAGAGACGCAGATGACGGGGCTTGAGGGCGTTGTGACGACCTTTACGATTGAAGACGAGCGTACCGTTACGCTGACAAGAGTGGGCAAGGTCAACTCCAAAATGATCTTTGAGCTGGGGCGTGTGGATGATTCTCTGTATGAAGCAGGGCCGGGCGCGCTGATGCTCCGGGTGCAGACCAGAGCAATGACCATGCTGTTAAACGAGCGCGGGGGCATTTTTGACCTCTCCTATTCCATCGAGGTCGAGTATGCAACGTGCGGCGTCAATTCCTATCACATCGAGATCCGAACGAGCTGAGAAAGCCGGGGCGGGCGTTTGAAAACGCCCGCCCCTTTACCTTATTACCTTTACATTTGGCGAAAAATCGATTAAACTATACAAAAAACCGGAAAGGAAGCAGGAGCATGAAACAGGCACATATTCATCTGGACGAATCGCTTGCCATCCGCTATGCCATTTTGCCGGGCGACCCGGCGCGGCTCGACCGCATCGCAAAGGAGCTGGAGGATGTAGAGGAGCTTGCCTATAACCGCGAGTTTCGCAGTCTCAGGGGGCACTATCAGGGGGTCGAGGTGCTGGCCATCTCCACCGGCATCGGCGGCTGCTCGGCGGGCATTGCAGTCGAGGAGCTTCATAACATCGGTGTGCAGGCGGCCATTCGCATCGGCTCATGCGGCGCGCTGCAAGCGGGCATTGGTCTTGGCGAGCTGATTCTGGTCTCGGGCGCGGTGCGCGATGATGGCGCGTCGAAGGCCTATGTGCCGGAGATTTTCCCGGCGGTGGCGGATTTTACGCTCTATGGCTGCTGTGTGGAGGCGGCAAAGCGCGTCGGCGCGGTCACACATGAGGGCATCTGCCACAGCCACGAGAGCTTTTACCACGAAGAAAATGATGCGCAGAGCGCCTACTGGTCAAAAAAGGGCGTATTGGGCGCGGATATGGAGACGGCGGCGCTTTTTACCATCGCGCGTCTGCGCGGGATGAAGGCCGCGTCCATTCTCAATAACGTTGTGGTCTATGGCGAGGATACGGCCGACGCCATCGGAGACTACGCAGGCGGCGAGAGCGCGACCGCGCGCGGTGAACGCCTTGAAATTTTGACGGCGCTTGAGGCATTCCGGCTGCTGGAGGAAAGGAGCAGAGGATGAAGCAGGTTTTATTGGTTGACAGCTGCATCCGCAAGGAGGACTCGCAGACAAAGCGGCTTTTAGAAGCCTTCTGCGCCGCGCTCCCGCAGGAATATGCGGTAACGAGGCTTAGCTTGATGGAGGAAAATCTTTCGTGCCTGGCGGGGGACTTTTTTGACCAGCGCCAGCGGCTTTTGGAGGAAGGGGAGCTTTCGCATCCGCGCTTTCGCTACGCGCATCAGTTTGCGCAGGCGGACATCGTTGTGATCGCCGCGCCCTTCTGGGATTTGGCCTTTCCGGCGCTTTTGAAGCTCTACATTGAAAATGTCAGCGTCGACGGCATCACCTTTGCCGCCTGCGAGGAAGGGCTCAGGGGCATCTGCCGGGGAAGCGACCTCATCTTTTTGACAACGCGCGGCGGCTTTTATACCGGAAGCGAGCTTGAGATGGGAAGCCGCTATTTAGACGCGCTCCATACCTTCTTTGGCTTTGATCGCTACCACTGCCTTGCAGCCGACGGCATGAATGTCGCGGGCTTTGACGCGGAGGCCGCGCTGCAAAAAACCATCGCGCAGGCAAGAGTCCTTGCAGCCTCATTATAAAAGAAGCAGAAAGAAACCGCCCGGGCGAAAAATCTCCGGGCGGTTTTGTCAAATTACAGTGCTGTTTTCCGTGTGTGAGCTGTGCATATAAAAATGGAGGCAGCCAGCTTGCGGCGCGCTGTGTGAAGGGCAAAGCCCTTCAAAGCCAGCGCGTGTCCGCGCGCAGTGCGGGCAGGATTTCCCGCCAGCGCTCTGTCAATGCCTCCAGACGAAAGGCCGCGTTTGCAGGGCTTGTGGACGGAAGAACCCTTGCCGGAAGACCGGTCTTCTCCTGCTGATACTTTCCGTACAGCCGGAACGCCGTCTGGCCATTACAGAAGACGGCCTGAATGCTGGCGCGCGAGAAAAGGATGCTCAAATCCGTAGGCTGAGCGTCCCGGATGGAGCTGTCGCTTGAGCCTTCAATGCGGCAGGAGGCGATGACGTCCCAGAGCGCAATGCGGTGCGCGAGCAGCATCTGCCGCTTTTCTTCCACCGTCTGCGGGCAGGGAACGCCAAGCACGCCGCTTACGACCTTCCAGAACCTGTTTTGCGGATGGCCATAGAAGAAGCCCACCTCGCGCGATTTGACCGACGGAAACGAGCCGAGAATCAAAATGCGCGAGGCTTCATCAAAGACCGGCTCAATGGGATGAAAAACAGCCTCCATCAAAGCGCCGCGATCAGCGCGTCAACGCTCTCTTCCTTCGTTGCCCACGAGCAGACAAAGCGCGCCGCCTCATGATCGTCGTCCACATGGCCAAAGAGCTCAAAGACGAACTCCTTTTCAAGCTCTGCCATCTTTTCATGGCTCAAAACGACAAACACCTGATTGGTCGGCGACGCGGCATAGAGCGTGTAGCCCTTTTCCTCGGCTGCCCTTGCGATGCGCTGCGCCTGAGAAACGGCGTGGCGCGCCATCTCGAGCCAGAGGCCATCTTCAAAGTACGCGCCAAACTGCACGCCAAAGAGGAAGCCCTTGGCGAACATGCCGCCGCGCTGCTTGATCATGTTGCGGAAATACGGCTTGAGCGCGTCATTCGTGATGACAACGGCCTCGCCAAAGAGCAGGCCGTTTTTCGTGCCGCCAATGTAAAATGCGTCGCAGTATTTTGCAAAGTCCGTGATATCCAGATCATTTCCTTCCGCGACCAGCGCTGCTGGCAGGCGCGCGCCATCCAAAAACAGATACAGCTCGTATTCGTCGCAGACCGCGCGCAGGGCGGCAAGCTCTTTTTTCGTGTAGATCGTGCCAAGCTCGGTTGCGTCCGAAACATAGACCATGCGCGGCAGAACCATGTGCTCGTCTTTGCCGTCGCAGTGCGCGCGCATGACCTCGCGCACCAGAGCCGGTGTCAGCTTGCCGTCCGGCGCTTCGATGGCGCAGACCTTGTGGCCGGAGGACTCGATCGCGCCGGTCTCGTGGACGTTGATGTGGCCGGTCGTGGCGGCAATGACGCCCTCCCACGGGCGAAGGGCGGCGGAAATGACGATGGTATTTGCCAGCGTGCCGCCCACAAGGAAATGAACATCTGCCGCCGGGCAGGCGCAGAGCGCGCGGATTTTGCCTGCTGTCTCGGCGCAGAAGTGGTCCATGCTGTAGCCGCAGGTCGTTTCAAAATTGCTGCGCGAGAGCGCCTCCAGAACGGAAGGATGCGCACCCTCGGAATAATCATTGCGGAAAGAAATCATGGCGTCAAGCTCCTTTTTCGATCAATTCTTCCCTTATTGTAGAAGGATTTGCGGCGAAAGTCAACGCCGATTCAGCGCCGCAGCGCCAGAGACTCTCTGAGCCAGCGGCGCTCCGACGCACGCAGTGTATCGGTCAGCGCCAGAAAGGGCACAAACACAGAAAGAAAGCTCCCGGCGCGCAGCGCCGCGCACAAAAGTGTGGGCGCGGAGGGGATGCAGAAGCAGGCGGCAAAGGCGCTGAGCGCGCAGAAAAGCGCGCGCAGAAGAAATGCGCCGGAGGCGTGCAGCCCGGTCACGCAGAAGAGCTTTTGGCAGCTCAGATAAAAGTTCAGCGCATGCGTCACAAAGAAGGTCAGAACATAGCCGCCCACGCCGCCGCGCGGCAGGAGCAGATACAAAAGAAGAATGTCCAGAAACGAGGTCAGCGTGTTGTAGCGCACACAGGCGACCTGCTCGCCAAGCCCCTTGAGCATGCCATCGACCATGGCGTCCATGTAGAGCATGACAAGCATCGGCGAAAAGACGAGAAGATAGTGCCCGGCGGCCTGGCTCTTGTAGAGCAGCTGGCCGAGCGCGCTGGAAAGCGCCGCCATCAGGCAGGCTACGCCAAGCGAGAAGATCAGCCCCATGCGAAGGCAGATTTTTGTCAGACGCCGGATGCGGCGCGTGTTTTCCTCCGCGCGGCATCGCGCCAGCTCCGGCACAAGGAGATCGCCCAGCGTATATAAAATGGCCGCCGGAAGCATCAGAACCGGGAAGACCATGCCGTGAATCGTCCCATAGGCCACCATGGAGCTGTGCGCCGTGGCGGCGTTTTTTGCAAGCCCCCAGGGGATCAGAAGCTGCTCCAGCGTTGAAAGCCCCGAGCGAAGATACGCGCTCAGCGCCAGCGGCGCGCAGAGCTTCCAGACTCTTTGCCCCAGCGAGGAATCCTTCGGCGCGGGGGTAAAGCCCCGGCAGATGCGGCGGTAGAGGCCAAGCTGCCAGAGCGTGCTTGCAAGGCAGGCAAGCGCGCTTCCGAGAATCATTGCGCTGCATGCGCGGCGGGTGTCTGTGCCTGCCCAGAAGCGCAGAAGAAGAAAGGTCAGGGCAATGGCGCCCAGCCGCTCGATGGTTTCAATCTTTGCCAGCTGCGGCACACGGTCGCAGGCGGTAAAAAAGCCGGATAAAATCGCGCACAGGCAGTTGACCGGCAGGAACAGCGCAAGCAGCCGAAGCGCCTGTCCGGCGCGGGGGTCTGCAATCCAGCGCGCCGCCGCGTAGTCGCTCAGCAGCCAGAGCGCAAGCCCCACCACAGATGAGATCAGCGCCCCCACGCGCAGGCAGAAGCCCATCACCTGCCGCATGCCGCCGGGGCAGCCACGGCCATATTCCTCTGCGCAAAGATACATTGCGCAGACCCGAAGACCGGAAAGCCCCAGCGTTATGGCAAAGCCGCCGACGCTTAAAACCAGCTGCAAAAGCCCGATACCCGCCGCGCCGATACGCGCGGCAAGCTCACGCTGAAAGAGCATGCTGATTGCGCGAAGCAGAAGCTCTACCCCCGTCAGCAGCAGCGTATTTTGCACGATGGAATGCTTTGAACGCAAAAAATCACCTTCCCGTCCAGCATATGGACAGGAAGGTGCGGTTAGAACAGAGGATGCGTTATTTCAGCTGGAAGGTGTAGTAGACTGCGCCAATCAGCTCCATGGCGACGGCGGCAAACATGCAGTAGTAGGCAAAGGCCGGGCCAATCAGAAGGCTGACAAGCAGGCAGCAGGCCAGAACCGCGCAGGTCACATACAAAACCGTCGGGTTAAAGCGCGAGAAGAACACGCGGCGGGTCTTGCCAAAGAGCGAAACTGTGCCTCTTCCCTTGGCAGCGCGGCTGGCAAGCAGGGCGATGCCGGTCAGAACCAGAACCAGCAGCACGGCCAGAACGATCGTCCGCGCGTTGAAGCCAAAGCCCTTGGAGTAGAAATAGAAGCAGAAGCCGGCCAGCACGGTTGCCAGCGAGAAGCAGAAGAACTCGCTTCGGTACAGGCAGTAGATCATGTACAGCCCGTAGACGGCGGCATGCGCCATGTAGATGGCGGTGGCGTGCTCGATCCAGAAATAGCGCAGATCCAGCGCGCAAAGCCCGGCCAGCGCTGCAAGAACGAACACGTAGGGCATGAGCCCGCGAATTGGCTTTTCCCGCAGAAGCACATATCCGGCGGCGCTTGCGACGCACAAAACCAGACAGATGAGCGCGCAGGTTTTGCAGCCGTAGTAGATGACGTCGAAGGTGCTGGCTGTGGCGTAGATGTCGATGATGCGCTGCGCGGCAAGAATCGATAGCACCATCAGCACAAAGGCGGCGCAGACCTTATAGACGGTCCAGTCGCGCGGCGGGTTTTTGACGGTATGATTTTTTGCAGTTCCCATGGTTTTCATCCTTTTCTAAACACTCCGGTCGAGCGCGCCCGTGGCGTAGAGCACCGCGCTCAGCGCGCACAGCGGCGCTGTCTCACAGCGAAGAATCCGCGGCCCGAGTGAACAAATCTTCATATTATTATCTGCGGCCAGCTGAACCTCAGCCTCGGAAAAACCGCCCTCCGGGCCGGTCATGATGCTGACGGTCTGAAACGTGCCGGCTTGCAGGCATGCGCGAAGCGAGCACGTTTTTTCGTTTTCGTAGGGGAAGAGGGCAAGCCCGGCCTGCGCGGCCTGCGCCACAGCCTGCGAAAAGGAGTTGAGCGCGCGCACCTGCGGAATCCGACCCCGGCCAGACTGCTCGGCGGCGGAGGCGGCAATTTTCTGCCAGCGCGCAAGCTTTTTGGAAACAGACGCTTCATCCGGCCTTGCCACACAGCGGCTCGAGGGGAAGGCGACGATCTCGCCCGCGCCAAGCTCGGTTGCCTTCTGGATGACATGCTCCAGCTTTTCTGCCTTGGAAAAGGCCATATAGACGCTGCAAAAAACGGCTGGCTCAGCCCTGGACGGCTCACTGTGCTGCACGACCAGAGAAATCTGGCCGGGTGCGATGTCGCTGACCACACAGTGGTAATCAACGCCACGTCCGTCACACACGCTGACATGCTCGCCCGGCTTCAGCCGCAGCACCTTTGCATGCGCCGCGTTTTCCCCGGTCAGAACCAGAAAGCCTGCGCCGTCTGCCGCTTCCGGCAAAAAAAACCTTGGCATTGCGCCCTCCTGCCTTTCCGTAGACGATCATCTCGTATTATAGCAGAAGTGCGCCGGAATCGCAAGAGCAAAAGTGCCCTGCGGAAGAAACTTCCGAAAAACGCCAGCGCCCGGCCTGCGCGGAATGGCTGTACGCGGCGGCGCGCGGAAAAGAAAGTGCGAAAGTTCAAAAAATGAGTTGACAAATTTTAAAATAGTGCTATAATAATTGAGCATTGAATGTGCAATGCGAGAGTGCTGGAATAGGTAGACAGGCACGTTTGAGGTGCGTGTGGCAACAGTCGTGTGAGTTCAAGTCTCATCTCTCGCACCAAGCCCTTGAAAACGCTACGTTTTCAAGGGCTTTTTCTATATTCTGTAATAGTT
>CAZXIW010000029.1:0-20905 GCA_964640905.1 uncultured Oscillospiraceae bacterium | reverse complement strand
TCCAAGGTGTTTGTTCATGTTTCTCGTTGTTTAATTTACAAGGTGCACTCCGCATTTGATTGCGTTGCTCGCCGTCGAGCTTTTTGATTTTATCACATGTTTTCGAGTTTGTCAAGAACTTTTTTCAAGTTTTTTAAAACTCTTTTTTGTGACTCGCTGTATTCTCTCGAAGACAGCTTTTAGATTCTATCATATCGTTTTCAGTTTGTCAAGCACTTTTTTCAAGTTTTTTCGACTTTCTGAAACGCTTTTCTGAATCCGTGCGCTCTGTCGAACGCAGGTGCTATTATACGCATCTGCAAGCCAAAAGTCAACAAAAACTTTGCCGTGTTTTTCCACAAAGAGAAGCACTTTTCTTCTGCTCCCTTTTGACATCTTTCCACATCTTGTGTGCGCAAAACGGCGGACGCCCTATTGGACGCCCGCCGCATTGATGCTTTCTTATTCTGTATCTTCGATCAGGCCGTATCCGCCGCCTGCTCTTTTATAGACCACGGCAAATGCGCCGCCGTTATCCTCGTCGCGGAATGCAAAGAAGGTGTGCTCCAGAAGGTTCATCTGCAAAATTGCTTCCTCCTGCGTCATCGGCTTCATGTTGAATTCCTTTCTGCGCACGATCTCAAACGCGCCCTCCTCCGGCTCTTCGGGTGCAAAGGAGGTTACATCGGGTGTGCGGTTGAAGGCATCCTGCCGCAGCCTGCGTGCAAGTCTGGTCTTGTTCTTGCGGATCTGCCGCTCCATGGTAGCCACCGCCGCGTCGACCGACGCAAACATATCAGACGTACTCTCGCGTGCGCGGAAGTACATATTTGCCGCGTGTACGGTAATTTCTGCGATGTTGCGGTCTTTGTCGACGCTGAACGTGACCAGCGCCTCCGCGTCATCGCCGAAGAAGCGTTCCAGCTTCATGACCTTCTTTTCGGCATACTTGTGGACATTCTCCGGGAGGTTGACTTTCTTCTCGGTGTACTGAAATCTCATATAAGCCGCTCCTTTCGTTTTTGCCTGTTGCAGAGGCTTTCCTCTGTATTGACAGGATATCACATTTTGCACAATTTTTCAATCCCATCCTGCTTCCTTTTCGTAAAAATTCTGTAAACTCTTTCCGCCGCCCGTCGGCTTCCCCACCCGCGCGCGTTTTTTTACGAAAAGCTGTCCATCAGCTCCTGAAGCGGGACATCAAAAAATCTTGCCAGCGCAAGCATATTTCTGGTGCTGATGGCCTGCTGCCGCCCCGTGAGGATCTTCCGCAGCGTTCCGGGGTCGATGCCTGTCTGCCCGGCCAGCTCCCGCGCCGTGACCGACCGCTCGCGCATCCACTGGTTCAAAAGCTCCGCTGCCCTCTCATACTGCCGCATCGCTACGCATTCCCGCTGAAAAGCTGCTTCATGATCCCGTTATAAATCGTCTCCGCCCGCGCGGCGAAGGCTCTTTGCAGCGCGCGCGCCTGCGTCCTGCTCGGCGCAGTCAGCTCCAGCTTCATCAGATTTCCAAGATCATCGTCGAGATACATCCGCACCGTGCAGCCGTTCTCCTGCTCCACAATCTCGCTGTGTACAAATTCTCCGCGCCTTGTCGCCGCGTTGAACTGCTCCACTGCCGCCTGCGCCCGCTGCATCACCGGATACGCGATCGAGTCGCGCGTGACCTCCTCCTGCTCGCGCCCCTTGGCGGTAATCACATACGTATCATCCGGCAGCCTTTCCAGATGCCCGCTGTCTACCATCTGCGGAATCGCAATGCTCACATCGAAGTAGCTCAGCCTGTCGTCCTGATAGCAGAGCTCATAGATCTTCTGCCCGCTCAGCGGATACTTTGCCTTTGCCGCCACAAACAGGATCAGCACCTTCACGTCCAGCATATCCCGAATAAATCCACGTTCTTCCATATTTCTTCACCTCGTTGGCAGGGATTTCTAGCATGCCTATAGTATACCATAAAAGCTGTTGAAAACACAAGGATTTTGACGAACCGTCAATTTTTCTTCCAACATTTACAGCTTGCCTTTTTCCAGCGCCTGGCGTAAAAAGAAAGAGAAGGAGGCAAAGCCAATGAAAAGAAAAATTCTCACAAGCCTGTTCACCCTTTTGCTCTGTGCCGCGTCCGTACTTACGGCGCAGGCCGCGCCCTTCTACCCGCGCGCCTGCGGCGCTTTGGACAGCTGCCAGCGCTGCATCCCGTTCTGCTCTGCCGCGCCGGACGCACCGTCTCAGCCGGACGAAGCACCGGGCGCGCCGTCTCAGCCGGACGAAGTGCCGAATCCGCCATCTGAAGCACCCGCCGCACCATCTGACACGCCGCTCAAACCCGATGCGCCCGCGCAGCCGGACGAAGCGCCGGAGGCCGGCGCTTCCGCCCTGTACGCGCAGCTTCTCTCGCTCGTCAACGCCGAGCGCGCCGCAAACGGCCTTTCTGCGCTCACGCTCTCCGAGTCCCTCTGCCAGTATGCCGCCGTCAAGGCGCAGGACCTGCACGACGAAAACTATTTTTCCCACACCAGCCCAACCTACGGCTCGCCCTTTGACATGATGAAGTCCTTCGGCATTTCCTACCGCTCTGCCGGAGAAAACATCGCCATGGGCTACAGCACACCCGCTTCCGTCATGGCCGCGTGGATGCGCTCCTCCGGCCACCGCGCCAATATCCTCTCGCCGGAATTTACAACGCTTGGCGTCGGCTACGTGGCAGATGGCGGCTACTGGGTGCAGTGGTTCATCGGCTGAGCCGATTTTGCGCCCATACAGCTCCGTTTCAAACCCATCACTCTCCTGCGCCGCATTCCTGCGGCGCAGGATTTTTTGTCCCTTCCCGCCGCGCAGTCGCACACGCACCGGCGCGCGCATATACTATGGTAACCATCTGAAAGAAGGGATGCGATTGCTTTCCACCATTGCCCTGCTGGGCGGCGACGCGCGCCAGCGCTATCTTGCGGCGCTTTTCGAGCGCGCCGGGCACACGGTTCTGCTCTATGGCGTTCCGGGTCTGGCCGACAGCTGTGATTCTCTTGAAAAGACGCTCCACACCGCGCGCTTCGTCTGCCTCGGCATGCCCGCCGTCCGCGATGGGCATCTGACCGGCCTGCCCGCCTGCACGCCTGCGCAGCTTGCCAGTCTCCTGCCGCCGGGAAGCGTGCTCCTTGGCGGCGGTCTTTCCGCTTTCCCGCCGGAGCTTCTTCCCCCCTCTGTCCGCGTCTTTGACTATCTGCAAGACCCGGCGCTGCTCTGCGCCAACGCGGAGCTGACAGCCGAGGGTGCTTTGTCCCTCGCCCTCCAGGCGCTTCCCATCGCCCTCAAGGACGCGCCCGTTCTCGTCACCGGCTTTGGCCGCATCGGCAAAAGTCTCTCCATGAAGCTGCACCTTCTCGGCGCGCAGGTCACCCTCACCACACGAAGCCGCGCCGCCTTCTCCGCCATTGAGGCGCTCGGCTGCCTGCCGGATGAAACCGGGCGGTATCATCTCGGGCTTTCTCACTATGCCTGCGTCTTCAATACCGTCCCCGCGCCCATCTTTTCTGCCCCTCAGCTGCAAGCACTTTCCCCGTCGTGCGTCTACCTTGAGCTGGCCTCCGCCCCGGGCGGTATCGCCCCGGACGCGCCAAAGCCGCCTCTTTTTCTCCCCGCGCCCGGTCTTCCCGCCAAAACCGCGCCGAAAACCGCCGCGCAGCTCATCTACCGCGCGCTCTGCGCCAGTCCATATTTTTCGCAGGAGGTTCTATGAAGCAACCCACCATCGGCTTTGCCATGTGCGGCTCGTTTTGTACCTTTGCGCCCGCGTTGCAGGCGCTTGAGGAGCTGCACCGTGTTTTCCCGGATATCCTTCCGATCATGTCCCATGTCAGCTACGAGACCGATTCCCGCTTTGGGCAGGCAGAGACCTTCCGCGCGCAGCTTGAAACGCTCTGCGGCCGCGAGATCCTGCATACCATCCCCGCCGTTGAGCCCATCGGCCCAAAGGCGCTGTTAGATGCGCTTGTGATCGCCCCATGCACCGGCAATACGCTCAGCAAGCTTGCAAACGGCATCGCAGACACGCCCGTGACTCTTGCCGCCAAGGCACACCTGCGCAACGAAGCGCCTATCATCCTCGCCGTCTCCACCAACGACGCGCTGGCCGCCAACGCCGAGAACATCGGAAAGCTTTTAAACCGCAAGCACTATTACTTTGTCCCCTTCCGCCAGGACGCGCCGCAGAAAAAGCCCCGCTCCATGGTCGCCGATTTCTCCCTTCTCACCGATACCGTCTGCCACGCGCTGCAAGGTGAGCAGCTCCAGCCCATTTTGCTTTGACCTGCACAGACATCAAAAACAAATTGGAAAGTAAGACTGTTGAAAAACAATTCAAAAGTCCGCCTGGACAAAGCAGCAAAAAAAGTGAAGGGGGCAAAAAGCCCCCTTCACGCGTAATCAAACTACCCCGGCCTGCGCCCTTCTATTTTCCGTGCAACAGCGCCAGCTGATAAAAGGCCACGGCGCTGGCCGCCGCCACATTCAAAGAATCCACGCCATTTGTCATCGGCACACGCACCGTATGGTCGCAGCGGGCGATGGTCTCGTCCCGCAGCCCCGGCCCTTCCGAGCCCATCACGATGGCAAGCTTCTGAATTTTCTGCATCGACGCATCCCAGAGCATCTTCGCGTCGCTTCGCAGCGCCATGGCGGCGGTCTCAAAGCCCGCCCGGCGCAGCAGTGCCTGCCAGTCCTCGCCCGCTTCAAAAAATGCCCACGGCACAAAAAACACATTTCCCATGCTCACGCGAACCGCGCGCCTGTAAAGCGGGTCAGTACATCCCGCCGTCAGCAGCACCGCCTCGACCCCCAGCGCCGCCGCCGAGCGGAAGATCGCGCCAAGGTTGGTCGGGTTCATCACATCCTCCAGCACGCACACGCGCGATGTCCCCGCCAGAAGCTCCTGCGCCGTCCTTGCCTTCGGCCTTCTCATCGCGCAGAGCATCCCGCGCGTCAGCGCATAGCCCGTCAGCCGCTCCAGAACGGAAAGCTCCGCCGTATAAACCGGCATCGTCTGCGGCATCCGCTCCAGCAGCGCCCCGGCCTGCGGCAAAAGCCTTGTCTCAACGAGAAAGGAGACCGGCGTAAATCCCGCGTCCAGCGCCCGCTCAATGACGAGCTGGCTCTCGGCGATCATCAGCCCCTCCGCCGGGTTTTCGCGGCAGACCAGCTGATTTTCTGTCAGCCGCGCGTAGACGTCGAGCGCAGGCGCGTCAAAATCCGTAATCGTAACGATTCTTCCCATCTCGCCCCCACTCAAAGCGCCAGCACGCGCTCGATCATCTGCGCCACGCCGTCTTCCGCATTGGACTGCGTCACCGCGTCGGCGCAGGCCTTGACCGCCTCCGCCGCATTTTGCATCGCAACGCCAAGCCCTGCCGCGCGGAGCATCGTGCAGTCATTTAAATCATCGCCAAAGGCCATACACTGCGCCGCCAAAAGGCCAAGCCTTTCGCAGAGCGTTTTGAGCGCGTCTCCCTTTGTCGCGTTCGCCGCATTAAACTCAATATTGATGGCAAACGCCGAGGACACGGCGTACTGCGGATACTGCGCTTTCAGAATTTCCAGATACCGCTGCTTTTCCTCCTGCGTCTGAAAATAGGCAATGACCTTCTGCACAGAGCCTCCCGCACCGATCTGCGCAAAAAGATCATCCGTCGGGCGAAACGCCCTGTATACCAGCGCCAGAACCGTCTCGTCGCGCATCACCTGCGGCAAGCGCTCATATTCCTCCCGCGCCATCCAGCCCTGCCCGTTTTGATAGATGCCGGTCAGCACCGGAAGCTTTTGCAGCGCGCCGCACAGCGCCTGTGCCTGCGCCGCAGTCAGCTCCGCGCGGGCGATGGCTGTTTTCTTCCGGTTGTCATAGACCTCTGCGCCGTTGACCAGAATCATCTTCTCCACCAGCGCCTCGTCCTTCAGCTCCTCCGGCAGCGTGGCATACAGCCGCCCCGTCGCCGGGACAAGCAGCACGCCCTTCTCCCGCGCGCGCAAAAGCGCCTGCATCGTGCGCGGCGCAATGGTTTTGTCCGGGCGCAGAAGCGTCCCGTCCAGATCAAAGGCAATCAGCCGAATCTCCATGCTTCAAATTCCTCTCGTTTCCTGCGTTAAAATTTCATCCACAGCCCGCGCCGCAAGCGCGCCGATGGGCAAAAAGCCCGCATAGGGCTCTTCATATGTGCCAATCGCCTTTGCAAACCAGCTCACATCGCGCCAGCCGCCTTTGTACCCGACCCTTTCCAGCCGCGCCTGGCATGTAAAGCCAAGCGCCCGATGCAGCGCCTCGCTCCTTTCGTTGGGCGAGGTCACGATTCCAAAGACCGTCCTGACATTCTGAAGTGCCAGCAGCCGCATAAGCGCCCCATAAAGCCGCTTTCCGATGCCCCTTCCGCGCGCCGCACGGTCAACATAGACCGACAGCTCCGCGCTCGGCTCATAGCTGACCCGCTCGCCGAACGCATGCGCATACGCATAGCCGAGAATCGCGCCCGCTTCCTCCCAGACCAGCCACGGATACGCCGCCTGAACTGCCTGCATCCGCGCCAGAAATTCCGCCTGCGCCGGAAGCACCCGCTCAAAGGTGATCGTCGTGTCAATATACTGCGCGTAAATCGCGCGAAGCGCCGCGCAGTCCTGCGCGCGCGCAAGGCGAATTTCCATGGCTTCTCCTTCCTCCGCCGCCTGAAAAGGGGCAATCGCTTTTCACGCGGCAAGCCCCTTTTACCATACTGAGGCGGAGCGCCTGCGCGCCCCGCCCGCCTTTCCCCATACCGGGGCTTATTTTGTCATGTCGATATGCTTCTGGATGCGGTTGATGATCATCTCCAGCGCGATCAGATTCTTGCCGCCCTCGGGGACAATCAGATTTGCGTTTTTCTTGCTCGGCTCAACAAACTGCTCATGCATCGGCTTGACCGTCGTCAGATACTGCTCCACAACAGAGTCGATCGTCCGCCCGCGCTTTTTAACATCGCGGCGAATCCGGCGGCAGAGCCGCACATCCGCGTCCGCGTCAACAAAAATTTTGATATCCATCAGCTCGCACAAAACGCGGCTTGCAAAAATCAAAATTCCCTCGACCACAATGACCTTGCGCGGCACAATGCGAAGCGTCTCAGCCGCGCGGTTGTGAACCGTGTAGTCATACGTCGGGCACTCGATGGCCTCGCCCGCGCGGAGCTTTTTTAGGTGCTCTACCATCATATCCGTGTCAAATGCATCCGGATGGTCATAGTTGAGCTTTGTGCGCTCTTCATAGCTCAGCTCGTCATGCTGCTTATAATAGTTATCATGGCTCAGAACGGTGATGTCGTCGCCAAAGCGGCTCACAAGTGCCTTCACCAGCGTGGTTTTGCCGCTGCCGGTGCCCCCGGCCACGCCAATTACGATCACATCAGACATACTCTTTCTCCTTTACCGAATGACCTCATACACAAGCTTCTGCGCCTGCGGCTGCGCGCCGCCCCAGCTGATCGCGCCAAGCAGCGTCTGCTCCGCCGCTTCAAGCGTCTGCGCGCGGTTTGTATAAAGCGTTGCCAGCACGTCGCCCTTTTCGGCATACTCGCCCGTCTTTTTTGCAAGCACGAGCCCCGCCGCAAAATCGATCGTATCCTCCTTTGTCATGCGCCCCGCGCCAAGAATACCAGACGCCTCGCCCACGCGCTGCGTATCCATCCGGCAGATCCATCCGCTCTGCGGCGCAAGAACCTGCTTTTTAAAGGCTGCCTGCGGAAGCCTTGCATAATCCTCCAGCGCAGACGCATCGCCGCCCTGCGCCGCGACCCAGCGCTTCATCTGCCGGAAGGCTGCGCCGGAGTCGATGGCAGAGAGCACCTGCCCGCGCGCAAAGCCCTCCTCCCAGCCGTTGCAGAGCGTAAGCATGTTGGCCGCCAGCGTCACGCAGACCTCGCGCAGATCCCTGCACCCGCGCCCCTGCAAAACCTCTGCGGCCTCCTGCACCTCCAGAGCGTTTCCGATATAATTTCCCAGCGGCACATCCATATTGGTCAGCACCGCGCGCACATTCCGCCCGCAGCGCTTGCCGATGGCGACCATATTTTCCGCCAGTCTGCGCGCGTCGCCCAGCGTCTTCATAAACGCACCTGAGCCGACCTTGACATCCAGAACGATCGAATGCGAGCCCGCCGCCAGCTTTTTTGACATGATGGAGGACGTGATCAGCGGCAGTGAGCTGACCGTCGCCGTCACATCGCGCAGCGCATACAGCTTCTTGTCCGCCGGGGTCAGATTGCCGGACTGGCCAATGACGGCCACGCCAATCTGCTCCACCTGCTGCATGAATTCCTCCGCCGAAAGCGTCGTGCGGTAGCCGGGGATGGCCTCAAGCTTATCGACCGTACCGCCCGTATGCCCCAGCCCCCGGCCAGACATCTTTGCAAGCTTTCCGCCAAGCGCCGATACGATCGGCGCGAGGATCAGCGTCGTCTTGTCTCCCACGCCGCCGGTCGAGTGCTTGTCTACCGTCTTGTCGCCAAAGCGGCTCAGATCGATGGTGTCGCCGGAGTGCATCATGGCGTCGGTCAAAATGGCCGTCTCCTGGTCTGTCATCCCCTGAAAATACACCGCCATCGCAAACGCCGCCATCTGGTAGTCAGGAATGCTGCCGTCTGTAAAGCCCGCAATGACCGCGCGGATTTCCTCCTCGCACAGCGCCTGGCCGTCGCGCTTTTTTTCGATCAAATCAACCATTCTCATAGAAGCAAATCCTTTCCGTGTTCCCCAAAGGCGCTCAGCCGCCTCTGCGGCTCATCGCTGTCCCTTGTCGTAGGGTATGCCTTCTGCCTTCGGCGCGCGCGAGCGCTTCGAGGTAAAGGCCAGAATGATCATCGACGCCGCGAAGGGCATCATATTATAAAGCTCCTTGGTCAGATGCAGCGCGTTGAGCCAGCCGATGGAATCATAGATGTTGGCCAGCGATTTAAAGACCGCAAAGAAAATTGCTGCCAGTGCGATTCTGCCCGGCCTCCACTGGCCAAAGATCATGACCGCCATCGCCAAAAAGCCCATACCGGCTACGCCGACCTCAAAGTTCCAGGTCTGAACCGCCGGGACAATGTACGCAAACCCGCCGATGCCCGCCAGAAAGCCCGAGATCAGCACGCCCGCCCAGCGCATCTTGTAGACATTGATGCCGACCGAGTCCGCCGCCTGCGGATGCTCGCCGCAGGCCTGCAAGCGAAGGCCAAAGCGCGTCTTATAAAGAAGGATGATGGAGGCCGCCAGCAGCACCAGCCCGATGATCAAAAAGACGTTGACCGTCAGCGGGCCGATCTCAAACAGGAACGGCGTATTGTCGTAGCTCAGCTTGGCCGACTGTGTGCCGTTGTACCGCTTGACCACGACCAGCGCGATTGCCGTCGACAAAAGGTTCAGCGCCGTGCCGCCGATGGTCTGGTCTGCCTTCAGGTTGATGGCGGAGAAGGCCAGCAGCGAGGAATACGCAACGCCCGCCAGCGCGGCCAGACTGATCGAAATCACAACCTTCCAGACCGGAAGCATTTCCGCCGGCAGAAGATTGAGCGCCATCGTACCCACCAGACCGCCAATGACCATCACGCCCTCCAGTGCGAGGTTGATAACGCCGGAATGCTCCGAGAAGCAGCCGCCAAGCGCCACCAGCATCAGAACCGTTGCCGAAAGCAGCGCATATTTCAGCATCAAAAACATGACTACTTCTCCTCCTTTCCATGCTCTTTGCCCGCGTCAGGCTTTTTGTGCTTTCCGGTCAGCAGCGTCATAATGAGATTTCGGAACAGCAGCGAGAACGCGCAGAGATAAATGATGATACCGGAAATGATATCCGCGATCTCCGGCGGGAAGAGCGATGCGTTCATAAACCCGCCGCCGGTCGTAATGTGCGAAATGAAAAGCGCCGAGAAGATTGCGCCAATCGGGTCAGACGAGGCCAGCAGCGCCACCGAGATGCCGTCAAAGCCCTCCGACGGCAGCGCCGTCGAGTCGCCCGGAATCCACTGCGCCGCGCCGGACAGATAATAAAGCCCCGCGCCAAAGCCTGCAAGTGCGCCTGCAATAATCATCGAAAGAATGATGCTGCGCTTTTCGTTGATGCCCGCGTATCGTGCCGCGTTCTTGTTGCAGCCGCAGGCCTTGAGCTCATAGCCAAAGGTCGTCTTGTTGATAATGATGGAAAGCAGGATCGCCACAAGAATGGCCAGGAAAATGGCGATCGTGCAGGAATTGTAGCCAAAGGTCTCCGACATGTCCCACCCGAAAATCTCAGACGGGATGAGCGACTGCCCCGTGACCGCGAAGGTCTTCGACTGCTTGGCGTTATACATTGCGCCCGTGCCCCGTCCATACATGATGGTGTTGCAGCCATAGAGCCCGATCCAGTTGAACATGATGGCCGTAATGACCTCGTTGACGTTCAGATACGCCTTAAAGATACCGGGAATCGCGCCCCAGACAGCGCCAAACACCGTCGCCGCCAGCAGACACACCCACCACGGCGCATGCAGCAGCAGCGCAAAGATCAGCCCGCCGAACGCGCCGAGCGTATACTGCCCGGAGGCGCCAATGTTGAAAAGCCCCGTTTTAAACGCGAAGGCCACCGAAAGGCCGCACATGATAAGCGGCGCTGCCGTTACAATTTCCTTGCCGACGCCGGAGGGCATCATATAAAAGCCGCCCAGCAGAATCTGCCGGAAGCCGTCTGAATAAGCCTTGCCGCCGCCAAGCAGCACCAGCACCAGAAAGCCAAACAGCAGGCCAATGGCAATGCAGACCAGACTCGAAGCCAGCGTAACAAAGCCGGAGGACTGCACTCTTGTTTTCTTTTTCATCTCTGCGCCTCCTTACATCCGCTTTGCGCCCGCCATATAAAGGCCAAGCTCTTCCACGGTCACATTCTTCGGGTCAAACTCGCCCACGATCTCGCCCTCATACATCACAAGGATTCGGTCGGAGACGTTCATGACCTCGTCAAGCTCCAGTGAGACCAGCAAAACACCCTTGCCCGCGTCGCGCTCGGCAACGAGCTGCCGGTGAATATACTCGATCGCGCCCACGTCCAGACCTCTTGTCGGCTGCACGGCCACGAGCAGCTCCGGGTCTTTGTCGATTTCCCGCGCAACGATGGCCTTTTGCTGGTTGCCGCCGGACATGCTGCGCACCGTCGTCGCCGAGCCCTGCCCGGAGCGCACGTCATACTGCGAGATCAGCCGGTCTGAATACTCGCGCACCGCCGCAAAATCAATAAAGCCATGCTTCTGGAACTGCGGCTGCCAGTAGCGCTGCAAAACCATGTTCTGCTCCAGCGTAAAGTCCAGCACCAGCCCGTGCTTATGCCGGTCCTCCGGGATATGGCTCATGCCGTCCTTTGAGCGCTGGCGGATGGGTGCGTTCGAGATGTCCGTGCCGCAGAGCGTGATCGTTCCGGCAGACTGCCGCTCCAGCCCTGTGAGCGCATGGACAAATTCCGTCTGCCCGTTTCCCTCAATGCCCGCCAGACACACGATTTCGCCCCGGCGCACACGCAGAGAAACATTTTTGACCGCGTTATTCTTGTGCAGCTTCGAGGGAACTGTCAGCTTTTCCACCTGCAACACGACCTCGCCTGGCTTTGCCTCGTCCTTGTCGACCTTGAAGCTGACCTCTCTTCCGACCATCATCGCCGAAAGCGCCTCCATGGTCGTCTCAGCCGTCTTCACCGTCCCGACGCATTTTCCCTTGCGCAGCACCGTGCAACGGTCAGCCACAGCCATAATTTCCGCCAGCTTATGCGAAATGAAGAGGATCGACTTTCCCTCTGCGGCCAGATTTTTCATGATCGCCATCAGCTCGTCGATCTCCTGCGGGGTCAGAACCGCCGTCGGCTCGTCGAAGATCAGAATCTCATTGTCGCGGTAAAGCATCTTGAGAATTTCCGTTCTCTGCTGCATGCCGACGGAAATGTCCTCAACCTTTGCGTCCGGGTCAACGCGCAGACCATAGCGCTCTGAAAGCGCAACGACCTTCTCGCGCGCCTGCTTCTTCTGCAAAAAGCCCGCCCGGTTTGGCTCAACGCCCAGGATGATATTGTCGAGCACCGAGAAGCACTCCACCAGCTTGAAGTGCTGATGCACCATGCCGATGTTCAGCGCGTTTGCGTCGTTGGGGTCATTGATTTTCACGACCTGCCCGTTCTTCCGGATCACGCCGCTCTCCGGCTGATACAGACCAAAGAGCACGCTCATCAGCGTCGACTTTCCTGCGCCGTTTTCGCCCAGCAGCGCATGGATTTCCCCTCGCTTGAGCTGAAGGGTGATGTTGTCATTGGCGCGGATGCCGGGAAATTCCTTTGTGATATTCAGCATCTCAATGACATATTCCGATTCGGCCAAAATAATTCACTCCTTTGTTCGCCGCAAATTTTGCGCCCGTGGGCGCTTTGCGGAGGCATCTGTGGATATTCAAGGCTATTATACCGGATGGCGGCGAAAATTTCTACTCTTACCGCCACAAAACTCTGCCCTTTTTCGAGAAAATTCATTGCCCGGAAGCAGAAAGCTGCTTCCGGGCAACAGTGTAACAAAAAGCCTCGCCGAGTTCGCGCCCGCGGGCGCGAATCAAATGAAATTCAAAATTTACGAGGACATGTGCATCGTAAATTTTACTTTACAGCCCGCAAACGTGAATTTTGGCAGCTTTGCTGCCAAAACTTTGCGCTGAAGCGGGCTGCAAGCTCTTTGTCAAAAAACTCTGAAAGAGTTTTTTGACAGTCTTTCGCCCGGAAGCAGAAAGCTGCTTCCGGGCGAAAAAGCTTGATAAAGGAATATAATTTCAGAATGCGACCTTTTCTGCCAGCCAGGCCTTCAGCCCGCTGATCGGAACGCGAACCTGCTCCATCGTGTCGCGGTCGCGGATGGTAACGGCGTTATCGGCCGGGGTGTTCTCATCGCCGACGGTCGCAAAGTCAACGGTGATGCAGTAGGGCGTGCCGATCTCATCCTCGCGGCGATAGCGCTTGCCAATCGAGCCCGTGTCATCAAAGTCGATCATGAAGTCGCGGCTGAGCTCTTCATAGATCTTTCTGGCAGGCTCAGAGAGCTTCTTGGAAAGCGGCAGAACGGCTGCCTTGAAGGGCGCGAGGAACGGGTGCAGGCGAAGAACCGTGCGCACGTCTTCCTTGCCCTTCGCGTCTACCAGATGCTCCTCGTCATACGCCTCGCAGAGGAAGGCCAGCGCCACGCGGTCGCAGCCGAGCGACGGCTCAATGACGTAGGGAATATAGTGCTCGTTCGTCTCGGGGTCAAAGTATTCAAGGCTCTTGCCCGAGGCCTCCTGATGGCGTCCAAGGTCATAGTTCGTGCGGTCTGCAATGCCCCAGAGCTCGCCCCAGTCGGTAAACGGGAAGGCGTATTCAATGTCTGTGGTGGCTCTCGAGTAGAAGGCCAGCTCTGCCGGCTCATGGTCGCGCAGGCGAAGATTTTCTTCCTTGATGCCAAGGCTCACGAGCCAGTTCCTACAGTAGTCCTTCCAGTAGGCGAACCACTCAAGGTCGGTGTCCGGCTTGCAGAAGAACTCGCACTCCATCTGCTCAAACTCGCGCGTGCGGAAGGTGAAGTTGCCCGGGGTGATCTCGTTGCGGAAGGCCTTGCCGATCTGGCAGACGCCGAACGGGAGCTTCTTTCTCGTCGTGCGCTGGATGTTTGCAAAGTTCACAAAGATGCCCTGCGCAGTCTCCGGGCGCAGATAGCAGGTCGAAGACGAGTCCTCGGTCACGCCGATGGCCGTCTTGAACATCAGGTTAAACTTGCGGATGGGGGTAAAGTCGTGCTTGCCGCAGACGGGGCAGACGATGTCCTCGTGCTCGGCAATAAATGCGTCCATCTCGTCAAAGCTCATGGCGTCAACGTTAATTTCCGCGTGCTCATCGCCGATGAGCTTGTCGGCGCGGTGGCGCGCCTTGCAGGCCTTGCAGTCGAGCAGCGGGTCAGAGAAGCTTGCTACGTGGCCGGTCGTGATCCAGGTCTGCGGGTTCATGATGATGGCAGCGTCCAAACCAACGTTATACGGGCTCTCCTGCACAAACTTTTTCAGCCATGCCTTTTTGACATTGTTTTTAAACTCCACGCCAAGCGGGCCATAATCCCAGCTGTTGGCCAGACCGCCGTAGATTTCGCTGCCCGCGAAGACAAAGCCGCGGTTTTTGCACAGCGCCACGATCATATCCAGAGTCTTTTCAGAATTCTTCATGCTTTCATCCGTCCTCCTGACGTGATTTAATAGCTACATTATAATAGAAACTCCTCCAAAGTCAACCGCGCATTCAAGAAAAAGGAAAGCAAATCTTTTGTTTTTTGAAAAAGTGTGGTATACTCTTGGGTATCTCTACTGCGAAAGGAATCGATCTCTTGAAAACCATCGGAAGGCTGCTGCTTTCAGCCATCTTTCTTGTTTTGACCGGTCTTCTTGTCCTTGCGGCAAAATATGCCCCGGCGCTTGTTTTTTCCATTTATCCGGCGTTCTCCAAAAAGGCGCTGGCCGCCATCGGCGCGCTCACCGGCGCGCTCCCCATCGCCCTGTGGGAGCTTCTGGCGGTTCTTCTGATTCTCTGGGCGCTTTATACGCTCGTGCGCGTCTTTACCCAGCGGCGGAGCATTCTCTGCTGGCTGTCCGGGCTGGTGCTTGGCGCGTGCGTGGGGCTTTTTGCATTTGTCGGGCTGTGGGGGCTCAATCACTTTGCCCCTTCGCTTGGCACACAGCTCGGCCTTTCCGTGCGCGAATATTCCAAAGAGGAGCTTACCGCCGCCACCGGCTACTATGCCGCGCAGGTCAGCGGCCTCGCAGATGCCGTCTCGCGCGATGAACAGGGTCTTTCCCATTTTGCATCCTTTGAAGCGCTCTCGGCGCAGGCCAGCGCCGGATATGGCCGCCTTGCCGCGCAGTACCCGCTCTTTTCCGCCGCGCAGGCACCGGTCAAAAAGCTTGCCTCCTGGCGCATGTTCAGCCAATTTGGCATCACGGGCATTTTTGTCTGCTTCACCGCCGAGTCCTGCGTAAACCCCGACACACACGAGGCATGGCTTCCTTTTACGATGTGCCATGAGCTGGCGCACCGGCAAAGCATCGCCGCCGAGGACGAGGCGAACTTCTGCGCCTATCTTTCGTGCCTGGAAAATGACAGCGCCGAATTTCAGTATTCCGGCGCGCTGGCCGCCTATGTCTATTGCCACAACGCGCTCTACAAGGCAGACGCCTCCGCCGCCAGCTCGATCTGGGGCAGCCTGAACCCTGGCGTCCAGGCCGACATCCGCGCGGCAAACGCGCACTACGCGCAGTACGAGGGCAAGGTGCAGGACGCGGCCACAAAGATCAACGACACCTATCTCAAGGCCTTCTCCGAGGAATCCGGCACGCAGAGCTACGGCGAGGCCGCCGACCTGCTTATCGCCTGGTATCTGCGCCAGGCATAGCCGGAGGCAAAAAAGTTTTTCAAAACGACGAATTTGTGCTTGACAAATCGAACCCCCTGCGCTATAATAGCTCTCGCGATGGACAGTTAGCTCAGCTGGTATGAGCACATGCTTGACGTGCATGGGGTCACAGGTTCGAGTCCTGTACTGTCCACCAAAACAAAACCGACAAGCTTTTGCTTGTCGGTTTTGTTTTGGTGGCAAGCTTTGCCGTTGGCAAAGCTTCCGCTGCGGCGGGTGATGGAACGCGAAAGAGGCGCTGCCCCGCCAGCGTTCTAACGTTTTTTCTGCGCTGCATTGTGCAGCTTGAAAAAACGAAGAACTCGGCTTTCCTCGCCTCCCTCCTCCTGCCACTGGCAGCGGTCGGCTCGTCAACCCCTGATGGGTTTCTTTCACACGGTCTTCCTTTCCGAAATCAGAAAGACTCAATCATCTATTTTATACAGCTAACACAAGCCCTTGAAAACGCTACGTTTTCAAGGGCTTTTTCTATATTCTGTAATAGTTCAGACACCTTGCCCTTTTCGAGGCTTTTCGGAAGGGTAAGGTGTTTTGCTATGTCCAGAAAACAGTTTTACAGACGGATTGTAAGCCGGAGCGTAGAGGAATTGTTTGAACGGTCTACGATGATTTTTTCAGCATTGGCTTCTAAATACGCTTTCAGGAGCAGCAGGCGAATACCGATATAGTATTTCCCGTAGCTCGGCATACCGGATTCCTTTCTGCTATTTTCGCAGCAATCTATTGACGTTTGCCAGAATCAGGGCAAGGTCATCTTCATCTAACTTTTCTATGGCAGTGTGAATTGCGTTAGATAATTTTGGATTACTGACCTTGGCATCAAAAACTCTATGGGTGTAATTTCAAAATAATCACAGATTGCGAAAAACTCTGTCATAGAGGGAAGCGTTTTTCCAGAAGAAATGTTGTTGATATATCCACGGCTATGCCCTAAATCATAACTCATTTTGTATTCTGAAACGCCCTTTTGTAGCCTCAACTGCGTAATTCGTTCCCGAACATATTGCGCATCCATATATTCAGCCCCTTTCCATAATAGAATAAGGCAGAAATATCTCGGACACTTCATTTTGTAGTGGCTATAATCATCGACACGCATTTTTAAAAATGTTATTATTGCTTTAGAAATGTCGGGACGACTGAAAATGACATTTTTAAAACTACGAAAGAGAAGTGAATGGAGTGGCAGACACAATGGGAACGCAGGAAGCTTCTGAAAAATGGGGCTATCCACAAGCAACAATTAGTGGCTGGTGTCGAAAGGGTTTGATTAAAGATGCCAGTCAAGACAAAAAAGGAAGCCCGTGGCACATTCCCAAGGATGCGGAGTGCCCCAGGCCGATGAAAAAGAAAGAGAGTGAAAAGAAATGAAAAAACTGATTGCGCTGCTTGTGGTACTGGTGTTATGTCTGTCGCTGTGTGCTTGCAGCGGCAAAAGTGATGTTAAAGTTGCATTACAAGGAACATGGGTCGCAAATTGGACTGCAATGGGGCAACAAATCAGCCGATACTACTCGTTTAAGGGTGACAGCTATACGACTGGCGGTGTTGCATATCTCGGAGAACTCGAGCCAGAAAGCGGAACGTATAAGATCAAAGGTTCTACAATCGAATTGATTCCCGATGATGGTTCGGACGGAGGAGAACTGGATTATTCTTACAACAAGAATTCTGGAACGCTCAACTTATGGTGGAATGATGATGTGCAGTTCGAACGGGGAAAAGTAAATGTTAATTACTGATATATATTTCTGAAGGTGGCTTCAAAAGTATATAATCACAGCAGGAGTGGGACGAAAATCCCACTCCTGTTTAATGTTCCAACATCCCAATATACTTATAAACCGTAGTCCTGCTCAAATCGCACACTTTTTCCAATTCACGGCCATTCTGCTGCCAAACCTGATATGCTATCAATTTCTCTGTGAGCTTCAGCCAACGGGGGGCTATTTACAGCCTTCAAAATCGGGATGCGCTCCTGTTTTCCCAAAACAAAACAAACGGGCGCAGGAAACCGTATGGTTTCCTGCGCCCGCTGTCTCGCGGTGTCTATTTCCCCGCGCCAAAATGCTCCTCCCGGAATTCTATCTGCCCGCCCGTTTGCGTTTGGACATACGTCGCCATAATTTCGATGAACTCCGAGGCCGTTGGCGCGGCGTCCAGCGGATACCCCGCCACGGCGCGCAGCAGCTCCGGATTTACCTGCCAGGCGCGCGAGACGGCCGTGCGAATATTTCGCTCAATGGCCGCCTGCTTGCAGTGAAAGTGCTTCGCTGAGGCCATGTAGATTTCTCTGGTGATCGCCGTGAGGCAGCTTTCGTCCTGCACGGCAAGAAAAATCGCGTAGCTCGTGTGCGGCAAGCCTTTATAGCAGCGGGTAATGCCGAAGCGGCGCAGCAGATTTTGGATCGTTTCCATGGGTGTGTTCCTCCTGAATGATAAGTTCAGGAGAATCATATCGCGTGAAACACAGAGATAATACCGCGGTGCTGCCTCATATCCACGTCATCGAGTAGAAGCACAGCGCGCATCGCATGAAACACTGCATAAACAACAGCCGGGAGCAGGAATGATTATCCTGCTCCCGCTTTTCGTGTTCCGGCATCGGTTTGGAAGAAATGAGCTTCGTTCACATAACAACCAGAATTTTGGCTTTTCATCAGTTTTTTACAAAAAAGTCTCGCTCTCTGGCCGATTTCAAATTGACATTTCTATATCTTGTAGTGTAATAAAAGGGAAAACTGGAACATTTGGGAGTGTGCCCCGCAGGGCGCGCTGTGTTCCGTTTCATGGTAATTTGACAATTTCATATTTTTTCATCCGAAGACGTGTAACCTCAGGTCGCAGCCGGAGACGGACTGAGCCTGTGGTGAAAAAGTAAGGTAATGCACATGCTGTGCCAATCCGCTCGCCCGGAGCTGTGAGGATGAGGCTGATTCCAAAGCAGCTCTGCCAGAATGCGTAGACAGCGCAATCCGGCAGACTGCGTGGCCGAAAGGCCGCCATTGCGGGGGCAGACCCCGTGAGAAGGTAGGAGATCAGACGCAGGCGGCAAACGCCGCCATAATCCAAGCCAGAAGAATTGCTGTCTTCGATCCGCAGAGGGAATCTGTCTGCTTTTTTGGTCTGTGCGGAAGGATGATGTTGAGTGGTAGCACGATGAATCTATCGTACTCAAGGACGGGCGTCAATTTGTTTTTCAACATTCTGAAATAGATTGGCGCTATTTTTATGCCTGAGCTTCCAGATTATTCCAAATACAAAAAGGGAGTAGTCTGTCCGTTCGGGTCAGTATGATAGGAGCGGCGTGATGATGACGAATGAAGAACAGCAGCGAAAAGCAGAGCATACCCGGCTGATGCATGCCATTGGCCGAAAGCTTGCCTACAAAAATATCCAGTTTATTCTCGAGCACCAGAATGATACCCCTGAGCAGCTTTCGGCCTATCTCGAAGCATGCGCGCAGGCGCTTGGCCACATTCCGGCCAGAGTTGAGGTCATTGGCGGCGATTTAATCGAATACCGCTTTGGAAGCTGGGAGCGCGCCATCCGGAGCTTTTATTCCGGAAAGATTACAACGGCAAAGACGCCGCCCAAATTTGAAAACCGCAAGATCGTGCAGGAGCTTCTTGCACAGCAGACGCCTGCGGAGGTGAAGGAAACATGAGCCCACAGCATCCGACCTCGGCCATGGAGGAGGCGCTGCACCGGGCGCTTCTTGAGCGCACCCACAGCGCCATTGTAAAGAAAAATGTTGCGTTTATTTTAGAGCATCAGAATGACCGCCTGCATGCGCTTACGATGTATCTCAAGCAGTGCCAGCAGAAGCTTGGTCATCCGCCCGCGCGAACAGAGATCATCGGCGGAGACTACATTGAAATGCGTTTTGGTACATGGGAAAAGGCGCTTTTGAGCATCGGTGTGCGCGATGGCGCACGCATCAACCAGATAACGCCGCGCCTTGAAAAAACGCAGCTGTTTCAGGAGGAATTTTCTGTGCAGCGGGAGCTTGACCGGCAGGAAAAGCTGGCGCGCAAGCGCGCCAACAAGGAGCGCGCTGCGCGAAAAAAGCAGGCGCAGAACGCGGCCAAACCAGACCAAAAATAAGGAGAGAACTATGAAAATATGGAAAATAACCAGAATTATCAGCCTGCTTTTGCTGCTGACGCTTTTGTTCACCGCCTGTTCGTCTAAGGAAACGGTAAGCGGAAGTGACGGATTGCTGGATTTGGATTATGTGTCCACCGGCAATGAAGCTGCCAGCGAGGAAGAAGCGGATGAGCCGTGGTATGCATGGCTCAAGCGGGCGTTCAGCTTTGGCTCGACTGAGGTTGAGGAAATGAGCGAGGACAAGCCGGACTCTGTGGCGGAATTGTATCAAAAGGGTACGGAAAAGCTGAAGGAGCAGGAGGCGGTAGCTTCTGAGGAAGCGGAAGCCGGGGAAGAACCCGAAAGCGGCAAAAAGCCCACAGACTCAAATAAAAAGCCCACGAACAAAAAAGACGAGTCGGAGGAAAAATCCGACGAGCAGGAGAAGACCCCTGAGGAAGAAAAAAAGCCCCAGCAGGAGGAGTCCCCGGAGGAAGCCGCGCCCAAGGGTGATACCGTGACGCTGACCATCCGCTGCGATACGGCGGTCAACAATGGGATGCATCTGGAAAGCAAGTGGGCAGGCATTGTTCCGGCCTCCGGCTGCATTCTGGATGTAACGGAGTTTGAAATCGAAGAAGGCGATACCGTGTTTGACGTGCTTTGTCAGGCGCGGGATAAATATAAGCTCCACATGGAGTATGAGGGCGTGGCCAGCAGCATCTATGTGCAGGGCATCAACAACCTCTATGAGTTTGACGGCGGCCGCTGGTCCGGCTGGATGTACTGCGTCAATGACTGGTATCCCAACTACGGCTGTGGCGTGTACTATTTGCAGGCGGGCGATGTGATCGAGTGGAACTACACCTGCGATCTGGGCTGTGACCTTGAAAACGGTGACCCGTATGGCTACGGCAAGGAGTGGAAGGAAAATCATGACTGAGCGGCAGCGCTTTTTTGGCACACTTCATCCGCTGGTCAGCTTTTGCTATTTTGTCTGTGTGCTGGTGCTGACGCTGCTCTGTCCGAACATCATAACGGTTCTTCTGTCGCTGCTGGGAAGCATTCTGTTCAATCTTTCCCTGCGCAGCGGAAAGGCCTTTGCAAAGACGCTTCGCTTTGTCGCACCGATGTTTGTCATCATCTGCATCGGAAATCCGCTGGTCAGTCACCGGGGTGTCACGATGCTGTGGCTGTTTCTGAATCAGTGGATTACACTGGAGGCCATTGTGTATGGCTTTGTGACAGCCTGCTCCCTGTCGGCGGTCGTTCTCTGGTTCGGGTGCTATCAGGAGGTTATGACCTCGGATAAGTTTTTGTATCTGTTCGGGCAGATCGCCCCGGCAACATCCT